>CP128857.1:922129-1229505 GCA_030388725.1 Prodigiosinella aquatilis | reverse complement strand
TTCCTGCTATGGAAATCCAGCAAAGAAATTCATGAAACCATTGAGGGAGGATCAAAAGATCACGCTTCAATGGTGTACTCGTTTTGGGGCGCTATCGTGCAGATCATGATGCTCGATATTATCTTCAGTCTGGATTCGGTGATCACCGCAGTCGGCTTGTCTGACCATCTGTTTATCATGATGTCTGCCGTCGTGATCTCCGTTGGGGTAATGATGTTCTCTGCCCGTCCTATCGGTGAATTCGTGGAGCGTCACCCTTCAGTGAAAATGCTGGCCCTCGCCTTCCTGATTCTGGTGGGATTCACTCTGATACTAGAGGGTTTCGACATCCATGTGCCGAAGGGTTACATCTATTTCGCCATGTTTTTCTCAATGTCGGTAGAAGCGCTAAATCTGGTGCGTGGTAAAAAGTCGGATAAAGCCGTCTGAATAACACGGGGAAACGGGTGGACATACTCGTTTTCCTGACATATTTTTTCTAAATATCAGTTATTTTCTTCCATTAATCCTAATTAAATCATCAAATCTCTTTGGTAAACTGGTCGAACAACCTTCAGTTTTTTTGCTGTTAACAACAGGTACACCACCATGAACGTTTGGATGAAAACGGCGCTCACTCTGGCATTGATTACTCAGCTCTCCGGCTGTGCAAGTGACTACGTCATTGCCACACAGGAAGGCCAGATGCTGTTAACCAAAGGCAAACCCACATTGGATAAAAACACCGGGATGCTCAGTTATACTGATGAAAATGGCAACCATCACCAGATTAACCGCAACAAAATCTCCCAGATTATTGAACGCTAACCGCCACGCGCCCTGGTCCGATACGCTAGATTACACGTAAAGACGCTTTCCCCTCTGACGAGGCTTGGTTATAGTCAGACTGAGGTGCCTTGACGAGCACCTGCTCCTCTCAGACAAAAAGGAAGCTGGCAATGCAATATCACCGTATTCCCCACAGTTCTTTAGAAGTCAGTGTGCTGGGTCTCGGCACGATGACATTTGGTGAACAAAACAGTGAATCTGAAGCCCATGCCCAATTGGATCACGCCATTGCCGCCGGGGTTAATCTGATTGATGCTGCTGAAATGTATCCTGTTCCTCCACGCCCGGAAACCCAGGGACTGACCGAACGTTATATCGGCTCCTGGCTGAAAAGCCGTGGTGGACGTGAAAAACTCATCATAGCGACTAAAGTCGCAGGCCCGACACGTGGTAACGATAATGGCATTCGCCCGCAGCAAGCACTGGATCGTAAAAATATCCGTGATGCGCTGAATGACAGCCTGACACGGCTAAATACGGATTACGTTGACCTGTACCAGTTACACTGGCCGCAGCGGCAAACCAACTGTTTCGGCAAGCTGAGCTACCAATACAGTGATGAAAAACCGACAGTAACACTACTGGAAACACTGGAAGCCCTGAATGAGCAGGTACGGGCGGGTAAAATCCGCTATGTCGGCGTATCCAATGAAACACCGTGGGGTGTGATGCGCTACCTGCAACTGGCGGAAAAGCATGACCTGCCACGCATTGTATCGATCCAAAACCCGTACAATCTGCTCAACCGCAGCTTTGAGATAGGTCTGGCAGAAATCAGTCACCATGAGGGGGTGGAGCTATTGGCCTACTCAGGTCTGGCGTTTGGTACTCTGACTGGCAAGTATCTTAATGGCGCTAAACCGGCAGGAGCGCGTAATACTCTGTTTAGTCGCTTTGTCCGTTATTCCGCCCCACATACCCAGCATGCCATTGCCGAATATGTCGCATTGGCACAGAAATATAGCCTCGATCCGGCACAAATGGCACTGGCATTTATCCGCCAACAACCCTTTGTCGCGGCAACACTGCTGGGAGCGACATCAATTGAGCAACTGCAGATCAACCTTGCCAGCCAGGATCTGACATTAAATGCAGAATTACTGGCCGAACTGGAGGCGATCCACTGTCGTTTCACCATTCCGGCGCCTTGATCTTTATCGGTTTACCATGCAGCATCGCTTCTCACAAAGATGATGCTGCATCTACCGTCAGAACGCCATACTGAACGGTACTCTGGCACTGTCATCCTTTACATTGGCCGCACGATCTCCCTGATATTCAAGCAATATAGGGTTCTGATATTTCATTAAAATGATTAAAAAACGATTTATTAATTTTCATCTATACATTCACCCTGGCAATTTAAAAACATGTAGTTTTCCTGGCGAAAAGTGTTTATTCCTATTCGCGTCATCGAAATACCATCGTGCTTGTTATTTGTTGTGCAAGGGTTAATACATAATTCAATTAATGGGTTGATATACTTGTCACTTTTCGAGTTTCCGTTGCGTTAATGGCACGCAATTACGTGGCCCATCAAAGCCATTTATTTTATCTTTTATGACGAAACATGAACAAATAAACAAAATGACATCAATATTAATACCATCAAAAAATCGCTATTATTTTCAACAATAGATTATTATTAAAGGATAAGGTTTTTAAGAAACAGTGTGGATATAATTTGGAAAAAGGAATAATAAAAAGACGAGAAATAAAAAACCTCGTCTTTTTCAGAAGAAGATTATTTAATTGACTGTAAAAGAGTCTGGCGCTGTTTTTCCAATGTGGTTACACGGCTACATACATCATGCCCAAAGCGCTGAAAATCCATTTCTTGATTGTTCCATTCACTTTGAATCGCTTTCTGTAACCCCCCCAGATTCCCCATTATCGCCTGCAACGGATTACTGCCGCCATTGGACATTTGCTTAACACCCATTTCATTCAGACTATCCTGCAACACCCCACCCAGACTGTTCTGCACAATCTGACGACCGTCCTGTTCTACCTGCTTAATCGCGTTATGATGGAACGTCAGACCGTCGCTACGGTGCTCAATAATACGCTCCATCTGCTGTTTCAACTGTGTATCCAGCGCAGTCAAACGATTACGCACACCACTGTCGCTACCCAGTTCTTGCACAATCACTTTATCCAGTGCCTGATTTGCTTTCTCCAGATGTTGCTCTGCACCGTTGTCAATCCACGGAAGCTGCTCGCGCAGTGCCGCTTGATACGATTTTGCCTGCTGGCGCTGGGAAGCATTAAGGGATAGCGGCACTCCGTTTTGTATCACGTCTCCCTGCGGGGAAAACTGTAAATCACCGCTAGCGCCCACCACCTTAACACTTTGCGGGCTAATGATGATGTCATCCTGAGGTTGGACACTACACTGATAGCTCGCCTGGGCTTGCCAGGCAAACAACATCAATATACCGAGGGTCATTCTACGCAACATATCTTTCTCCTGAAAAAACAGCGCTAAAAGCGGCAACAGGCGTCATCTCCGGTCTGAAAGACAAGAGATGACCGACAGATAGAAAGGCAGGATTAAGCGAGGTTAGCAGGCAAATCCCACCAAATATCAAACAGATCACTAACGCTTACTTCTGTCAACTGATGATCTTTCAGCCAGCTCATCACCTGTTGGCGATGTTCATCTGTGCAGTTACCTTGCTTTTGCAGGCAAATCAGCCCTTCCCATTGCAGATAACCACTCCCTTCAAATGCCAGACCGTTTGGTTCAATCACGTCGTCCACAAATTGATCCAGTATACGGTCGATCCCATTAACATCGGTCCCTTCGGCGAAGCGCCAGTTTACTGAGAAACCCAATTCCTTAAATTCGTCAATATGCATTTTTTTGCGTAAACGACGGCTACGATTCTTTGCCATTAGTTCATCCTCTCAAACATAAGATCCCAGACACCATGCCCCAAACGCTGGCCACGTGCTTCAAATTTCGTTAACGGCCGGGAAGCTGGCCGCGGTACATAGTCATTATTCTCGGCAAGATTGCGATAACCAGTGACTGAACTCATCACTTCGAGCATATGTTCTGCATAAGGTTCCCAATCGGTCGCCATATGAAATACGCCGCCGACCTTAAGCTTACGCAACACCAACTCCACAAACGGCACCTGCACAATGCGCCGTTTATTATGTCGTGCCTTATGCCACGGATCGGGGAAAAACAACTGCACCATCGACAGGGAACCATCAGGAATCATTTTTTCCAGCACTTCTACCGCGTCATGACACATGACGTGCAAATTGCCGAGATTGGCATCCTGAGCTGAAGACAGACAGGCCCCCACACCAGGCCGGTGGACTTCTATTCCTAAAAAATTCTGCTCTGGATGCTGCTCTGCCATCGTCACCAGCGAAGCGCCCATCCCAAAGCCGATTTCCAGCACTACTGGTGCATCACGCCCGAACAACTGGGTAAAATCCAGTGCGTCATCCTGGTATTCCACGCCCATCACCGGCCAAAAGTTATCCAGCGCTTGTTGTTGCCCTTTCGTCAGGCGTCCCTGGCGGCGAACAAAACTGCGAATCCTGCGCAGCGGACGCCCGTTTTCATCAAATTCCGGGGAGATGACATTATTAATCATAGTGCGTTATGTGAGTCCGATTTCATTAAGGAAACGCGCATTATGCAAGGATACCGGTGTTTAGCAAGTAAACAGCGTCGGAAAGTTCCGGTTTACAGCGCATTCACTCTGTGCTGGAATCCCAATCAAATTTTCACCTGCCGGATAATACCCTATTTCAATGATGCAAACGCAACCGTTCACTCGACAGGTGCTGGATTGGTATGAGCGATATGGTCGCAAAACCCTACCTTGGCAACTGGAAAAAACGCCGTATAAAGTCTGGCTGTCAGAAGTAATGTTACAGCAGACTCAGGTGACTACCGTTATTCCTTATTTTCAGCGGTTCATGGCAAAGTTTCCCGATGTAACCGCGCTGGCAACGGCACCGTTGGACGAAGTGCTGCATTTATGGACCGGGTTAGGTTATTACGCCCGCGCCCGTAATCTGCATAAAGCCGCCCAGATTATCGCGACAAAGCATGGTGGAATATTTCCCACTACGTTTGAAGCCATCGCCGATTTACCGGGTATTGGCCGTTCAACCGCCGGTGCCATTCTTTCGCTGGCACTAGGACAGCACTACCCTATTCTGGATGGCAATGTAAAACGCGTTCTGGCTCGTTGTTATGCCGTCGCTGGCTGGCCGGGGAAAAAAGACGTGGAACAGCGATTATGGGCTATCAGTGAGGATGTCACTCCGGCACTGCACGTCAACCGCTTCAATCAGGCCATGATGGATCTGGGGGCTATGGTATGCACTCGCAGCCGGCCAAAATGCGAGCTGTGTCCACTGAATAATTGCTGCATCGCCTATGCCAACCACAGTTGGACGGAATATCCCGGCAAAAAACCCAAACAAGCACTGCCAGAAAAAACGGCCTGGTTTTTACTGCTGCAACAGGATGATACGGTCTGGCTGGAGCAACGTCCGGCCATGGGATTATGGGGAGGGCTGTTCTGTTTTCCACAGTTCAATAATCGGGATGAACTAGAGAGCTGGTTGCGACAACGTGGTATAAAAACAGACCAGCTGCAGCAGTGGGTGGCATTTCGCCATACTTTCAGTCATTTTCATCTGGATATCGTGCCGTTATGGATCAATGCCGCGACATATCGTTCTTGCATGGATGAAGGCACCGGTCTTTGGTATAACTTAACGCAGCCTCCGTCCGTCGGGGTAGCCGCTCCGGTAGACCGGTTGTTACGTCAGTTGGCTAAGCCACGATCAGCATCCGTTGATTCTTGAGCGATAAAAGAGGAATAAGCATGAGTAGAACGATTTTTTGTACTTTTTTACAACAAGACGCCGAAGGACTGGATTTTCAATTGTACCCCGGTGAGTTGGGAAAACGCATTTATAACAACATTTCCAAAACAGCCTGGGCACAGTGGCAAACCAAACAAACCATGCTGATTAATGAAAAAAAACTCAGCATGATGAATGTTGAACACCGCAAATTGTTGGAACAGGAGATGGAGAAATTCCTGTTCGAGGGGCAGGACGTTCACATTGACGGATATACTCCGCCAGACCATTGATTAGTGAAGGACCCATGGCCTTGAATTCGTCCCTATCCCTATACGGTTTTATACGATGAAGAAACTGTTAGTTTTGCTGCTCGTCGCCCCATTGCTGATCTCCTGCTCCAGTAAAAAGGGGTACGTTGACAACGAAGCTTTTATCAAAGATACCAACGCTTTTGATATTCTGATGGGGCAATTTGCCAACAATATTGAAAACATCTGGGGCATCAATGAAGTGCTGATAGCCGGCCCCAAAGACTACGTAAAATACTCCGATCAATATCTGACACGTAGCCATATCAACTTTGAGACGGGGACAATTACCGTCGAGACGATTTCAGCCACCGACTATCGAGCTAGCCTGCGTCAGGCGATTATCACCACGCTATTGATGGGAGACGATGCCAGCAACACTGACCTGTATTCCGATGCCAATGATATCCAGATCAGTCGTGAACCGATGTTATACGGTCAGGTGCTGGATAACACCGGGCAACCGATTCGCTGGGAAGGCCGAGCCGGTGCCTTTGCCGATTATCTGCTTCAGACCAAACTGCAAAGCCGCACCTCCGGGCTGCATGTTATCTGGTCTGTTACTATCCAGTTAGTGCCTAACCACCTTGATAAGCGTGCTCACAAGTATCTGCCTATCGTGCGCCAGGCATCTGAGCGCTACGGTATTGATTCCTCACTGATTCTCGCCATCATGCAGACAGAGTCCAGTTTTAACCCTTATGCCGTGAGCAATTCCGACGCTCTGGGATTAATGCAGGTCGTTCAACATAGCGCCGGACGCGACGTATTCAAGATGAGAGGAAAATGGGGAAAACCGAGTCGCAGCTATCTGTTTGACCCGGAAAAGAATATTGACACGGGCACCGCTTATCTGTCGATTCTGAAAAATGTCTATCTGGCGGGCATTGAGAACCCCACATCACGGCGTTACGCCATGATTAGCGCTTACAATGGCGGTGCAGGCAGCGTACTGCGAGTATTCTCCAATGATAAGAATAAAGCGGTGAATATCATTAACGGGATGTCGCCAAGTGAAATCTACCAGACACTGGTAACACGTCACCCGTCTGCCGAGTCACGCCACTATCTGTACAAGGTCAATTTGGCGCAAAAGAACTACCGGCTTGGCCGCTATACCCAATAGATTTCAAGATGACGGGTATAGTCACAAATGATATAGCCAGCAGGAATACCCTGCTGGCTATATTTTCCCCGTTGTTGGCAAATAATCAGCCTAAAAATATTAACGCGTGATGCTCTTGAACTGCTTTGTAGTATCCGTTAATGCTATTTCTGTCGGTAGACGTTCCATCGAACTGGCACCATAAAAACCATCACATTGTGGACAGTGTTCCATGATGTATTGCGCATCTTCCGCACTGAATACATAAGGTGTGGTCAGCATATTTTGCTCATGCGCCAGACGGATCATGTCCACTTCCAGAGCGTACCCCATACCGGTCCGCGGAAGTTGCCGTATGCCAGCAAACCCGCCAACGAACCACGTCCGGCCATTCGATAACGACCTGAGTTATATGATGTTCAGGTCAATGCCACCCACTTCTTCACACTTCGCCGACAGACCCATACCAACTCCTCCACCGATAATCGGTTCACGACAGGCAATCATCTCCCGAAATGTTGCCAACAACTGTTGACGATTTTGCACAGACATTTTTTCTCCTTATTTGAACAGAGCCCTAAACGCAGCCACTGCCGCGCTGGCAAACAAAGGATCGTTAATATGATACGGCAAGTGGATTATCTGCCGTTTCTCCGTTTGATTTACTGTCATTTCCAACGTCTGACTAAAGGCCTTTTGTGCCGACGGATCCCAAAATGCCTGGCCAGGAGCATCCAGTGCAGAAAAACCGCCATCCGGGATCAGAAAACGAACTTCGCCTTCGCAATGGTTAAGCTTGTTACCAATCCATTTCGCCATAGCGATATTCTCTTCCACCGTAGTACGCATCAGAGTGACCTGCGCATTGTGGTTGTAAAATAACCGACCGGCGTATTTTTCAGGGATGGTGGAAGGATGGCCGAAATTCACCATATCCAATGCGCCACAGGAAACGACATATGGCAGTTGTGTTCGGGCAATGGCATCAAAACGTTCCGGCGTACAGGCCAATACACCATCAAATAATAAATCACACACTTCGGTGGTCGTAAGGTCGAGCACACCCGCCAACAAACCGCTATCCACCAGTTTTTCCATTGCCCGACCACCACTGCCGGTAGCATGGAATACCAGACAGTCAAAATCGTTTTCCAGCGCCTGGCAGGCAGCCTGAATGCAAGGTGTAGTGACGCCGAACATGGTCAGCCCCAGCGCCGGTTTATCATCATGGTTTTGCTGCGTACGGAACTTCACGGCTCCGGCCATCTGGTGCGCAGCATTGCCCAGCACCTGACGAGAAATTCGGTTCAGGCCGGATACGTCGGTAACCGAGTACATCATGCTGATATCGCTAGCACCGATGTAACCTGAAATGTCGCCCGACGCCATGGTTGAAACTATCAGCTTGGGCAAGCCAATGGGTAGAGCCTGCATCGCCGGAGTGATCAACGCGGTACCACTGGATCCTCCCAACCCTAACAAACCTGCGACATCTTCACGAGATAGCATAAAACGCTCAAACGCTTGCGCCATGGCGCTAATCGCACATCCACGGTCACCGCAGAATATCGCTGCTGCCCCCTGTGGATGATAAGACGCCACAGTGCCAGCGCTGATATCAGTTCCCGCATCCTCAGTCAACGACTTGGTAGAAAGGTCAACAGTGACAGTATCAAGTCCGGTTGCCGCAATCAGATCTCGGATGTAAAACAGTTCTTTTCCTTTAGTATCTGATGTAGTTGCAATATAAATACTACCTGATCCCTTCCCCATTGACTCCTTTCCTACATCTGGTTAATCTATAAAAACACTTAATAATTAGCATGTTAAGTAATTTTATTATCAATACATAATGAGACTGCCGTATCAATATCGCAAATCGCTAAACAATCAAATGAGATTGAGGTCTCACAAAAATATTGTCGTTACTGTATGTTGTAGCGTAAAAGTTGACATGGCAGGTGTATCACCCATTTTATTATATTGCCGTCAATACAGCGGCCTGCTGTCTGACCATAGCGTGATAAAAATAATGAGGCCTACGTGACTGGACAGGAAATGACACTCACATCCACACGAGCACGAACCCGCCGGCTGTTGATTGAAACCGCCATAAAAATGTTCGATCAGGAAGTTTTTCCTTCGATTACCGACATCGCCGCCGAAGCACAGCTCTCCCGTGCGACAGCGTATCGCTATTTTCCTACTCAAAGTGCGTTGGTTTCTGCTGTAGTCGCTGAAAGCCTGGGGCCAATTCTCGCCTGGCATCCTACCCAGCCTGATGCAAAATTACGGGTTGCCGAGCTACTGAGCTTCGCCTATCCACGGATGTTTCAGCATGAAGGTGCATTGCGGGCGGCATTGCAGCTTTCGCTGCAACAATGGGCAGATCGTCAGGCAAACCGCCAGCATGGTGACAGACTGGTTCGTGGTAATCGCAAGCGATTGCTCCAACTGGCGACCGAACCCTTGACAGGTAAGATCACGGAACAGGAGCAACAGCGGGTCATTTATGCTCTGTCACTGATTTACGGCTCTGAGGTGTTTCTGGTTTTGAAAGATATCTGGAACTTGGACAATGGCGAAGTTCAGGATGTCACCCAATGGGTGGCCAAGGCAATTTTACGCCAGGCTGAAGAAGACGCCAACAAGGCCGTAAACATATCGTCACAGTAATAAGCAAATGCTATGATTAATTGATTACACAGCCAGAAAAACCATAGAAATACCTTATTTAATCAAGTTATTCTGGCTTTCTACGTATTTCTCTTATAACCCTCTTATTTCGATTCTTTACCAATCCAGACAATTTTTGCCTCCCTTGTTAAGAAAAGGTAGCATCGCTGACGTTTTTAACGCCGCCCTCCCTGTTGGTTCGGGTTGTACGGCGCGCAGAAAACCTGATTTACAGCTAACTGATTAAAATAAAACATCAATTTCAGACTCCTGAATGACAGACAAGGGAATTAAACCGGTAATGAATCAGCATAAAAATACAGATACCGAGCACCATGCCGCGAAACGGCGCTGGCTGGACTCACATGAAGCGGGATATCACAAAAGCATGGGAAACCGCCAGGTACAGATGATCGCCATTGGCGGTTCCATCGGTACCGGATTGTTTCTTGGCGCAGGCGCCCGTCTGCAAATGGCAGGACCGGCACTGGCTCTGGTTTATCTGGTCTGCGGGATATTTTCGTTCTTTATTCTGCGGGCGCTGGGAGAGCTGGTTCTACATCGCCCTTCCAGCGGAAGTTTTGTTTCCTACGCACGGGAATTCCTGGGGGAAAAAGCCTCCTACGTAGCAGGATGGATGTACTTTCTTAACTGGGCGATGACAGGGATTGTCGACATTACCGCGGTCGCGCTTTATATGCATTACTGGGGCACTTTTGCTGATGTGCCTCAATGGGTATTTGCGTTAAGTGCGCTGGGTATTGTCACCACCATGAATATGATCGGCGTAAAGTGGTTTGCGGAAATGGAGTTCTGGTTTGCACTGATCAAAGTCGCGGCGATCTCCCTCTTTCTGATTGTCGGAACCCTGTTTCTCGGAAGCGGCAAGATGCTGGGTGGTAATCCCACCGGCTTTCATTTGATCAGCGACAATGGCGGCATGTTCCCACACGGTTTGTTACCTGCATTAGTTCTGGTTCAGGGCGTTATTTTTGCCTTTGCTGGCATTGAGCTGATCGGTACCGCCGCCGGAGAGTGCAAAGATCCGGAAAATATGTTACCCAAAGCGGTGAACAGTGTTATCTGGCGCATCAGCTTATTCTACGTAGGCTCGGTGATCCTGCTGGTGTGCCTGCTGCCGTGGAATGCCTATCAAGCTGGAGAAAGTCCGTTTGTCACCTTCTTCAGCAAACTGGGTATACCCTACATCGGTACTATCATGAATCTCGTGGTATTGTCAGCCGCGCTTTCCAGCCTTAACTCTGGGCTTTACTCGACTGGTCGCATTCTGCGTTCCTTGTCGCTCGGCGGCTCCGCACCGAAGTTCATGTCCAAGATGAGTAGCCAGTCCGTACCCTATACCGGCATTCTGGTGACGGTGGGTATTTATATCATTGGTGTATTCCTGAACTACATCGTGCCATCACAGGTATTTGAAATTGTTTTGAATATCGCATCCCTCGGCATTATCTGCTCCTGGGGGTTCATCATCATCTGTCAAATGAAACTACGACAGGCCATCAGGGAAGGAAAAGCCAAACCCGTATCGTTCAGAATGCCCGGTGCACCAGTAACCTCCTGGTTGACACTGGCATTCCTGCTAGGGGTATTGGTTCTGATGGCAATGGACTACCCGAATGGAACCTGGACTATCGCCACCATTCCCATATTAGCATTGGTGTTGATTGCTGGCTGGTATGGTTTGCGCAAACGGCAAAAAGAGGTCAACCGGCCGGATGCTGAGCACAAAAGTCTGGTCAATTGAGCGTAAAACCCCGGGAATTCCCGGGGATTATCTGGGTTGGTTATGTGGTGCTTACTGTGCAATCACATGTGCATACAGTCGCTTGCTGCCATCGTCTTGCGCCACGCTGTAAACCCCTTGCAACTCCGGTGCGAAACCCGGCATCAGATTGATTCCCTCCTCTAACGCCAGGAAATAACGTAGTACCGCGCCGCCCCATACTTCTCCCGGCACCACACAAAGCACTCCCGGTGGATAAGGCAATGCGCCTTCTGCCGCAACACGACCTTCAGCTTCATCCAGCGCAATGAACTCGATATCGCCCCGGACAAAAGCGCTATTGGCTTCCTGCGGCAACATCACCACTTCAGGGAAAGAGGATTTACGGAACATCGCTTTTTGTAGCAGTTTCACATTATGGCTGACATAAAAATTATGCATTTCCTGACATAACTGGCGCAGCGTGTAACCTTCATAACGCTGCTCATATTTATGATACAACCCCGGCAACACGCTACTCAGCGGTGCATCCTGTTCAATCAACTGCTCAAAACGAACCAGAGCCTGCACCAGATGCTGCATCTTGACACTATCTTCCGCTGGCGTTAGCAGGAACAGAATGGAATTAAGATCGCATTTCTCCGGGATAATGCCGTGTTCACGCAGATAATTCGCCAGAATTGTGGCCGGAATACCAAATGGGGTGTAATCACCGGTAAGCGCATCAATTCCTGAGGTGGTCAGTAACAGTTTACAGGGGTCGACAAAATACTGCTCCGGCGCATAACCTTCAAACGAATGCCAGCGATCACCCGGCCTGAAATTGAAGAAACGGACATCCTGCGCCATTACGTCGGTTTCGTGATCCTGCCAGTGGATCCCGCCGACACTGACCGGGACAAACGGCCGGATGAGTGAGCAGCACGCCAACAGTTGCTTGCGAGTCTCGATCCCTAACTTGACACACTCCAGCCATAAACGACGGCCACCAGCACCTTCATGCATCTTGGCATTGACATCCAGCGCGGCAAACAGCGGATAAAACGGACTGGTCGATGCATGCAGCATAAACGCATTGTTCAGGCGTTTGTGGTTGCAAAACCGCTTCTGCCCTTTAATGTGAGTATCCTTTTTATGGATCTGTGACGTTTGGGAAAAACCAGCCTGCTGCTTGTGTACCGACTGAGTAACGAAAATACCGGGATCATTCTCGTTCAGTTCCAGCAACAGCGGAGAGCACTGTTCCATCATCGGAATAAACTGCTCATATCCCACCCACGCGGAATCAAACAGGATGTAATCACACAGATGGCCAATACTATCCACCACCTGACGGGCGTTATAGATGGTGCCATCATAAGTACCAAGCTGAATCACCGCCAACCGGAAAGGACGCTGTTCATCAGCACGTTCCGGCGCGACCTCCCGCACCAGCTCACGCAGATAGGTTTCATCAAAACAGTGCGCATCAATACCGCCAATAAAGCCAAACGGATTTCGCGCCGTTTCCAGATAAACCGGTGTAGCGCCAGCCTGAATCAACGCGCCGTGATGGTTAGATTTATGGTTATTACGGTCAAACAACACCAGATCGCCACGGGTCAGCAGTGCATTAGTCACCACTTTATTGGCTGCCGAGGTCCCGTTCAGCACAAAATAGGTTTTATCCGCGTTAAATACCCGGGCAGCAAACTTTTGCGCCTTTTTAGCGGCCCCTTCATGAATCAGCAGATCGCCTAGTTTGACATCGGCATTACAGATATCCGAACGGAACACATTTTCGCCATAAAACTCATAAAACTGACGGCCCGCCGGATGCTTGCGAAAGAATTGCCCTCCCTGATGTCCCGGGCAGGCAAATGTACTATTTCCCATAGCGGCATATTTGATCAGCCGACCAAAGAAAGGTGGCAACAGCGCGCGCTGATAACCTTCCGCTGCCTGTTCCAGAATTTCTGCGTGTTCGCCAGACTCATCCAGCCACAACCACTCACTGCCAGGTGGCAGCATTTCCAGACTGTCATTCGTTTGCTCCCGCGCCACAAAAGCCGGAATAGCAAAACCGGTGTGATGCAGCACCGACAAAATGCCGCTGCGCGCTTCTTCCACCGAGACGACTACAGCGGCGATATCGGTAAAATCGGTCTGACTCAACGCCACAATCGGACGCGTTGTGATTATACGGGGGGCAATCGCCGCATTAGCCGCAATTTTTAACTGTTTCATGTAACCAAACCCAAAACGGTTAAGGATGAGTGTACGTGCCTAAAAGACACAGTGCAGGAATAAGGTTCCCAACCAACTACAATGCCAATCAATCACGACAAATGCATGATCTACAGCGTTAAATTGCCGATAACGAATGGGAAAACTGGGATCAGCACCATCCGATAGACATCAGTAAAATCAGAGGAGTTACTCTATTTTTAATCATGCCTAACAGTGAGCGTCATTATGCTTCACCGCATGGTGACAAAGGATAAACGGGGAGTGAAGAAAGCAGAAACAGAACCACCGGCATACTGTGACATCATCAAAGTTCTGGCACATTGTTTCCGCACCATGAGCATTGAATCTGGCATATCAGCGGCCCTCTATAACCACGAGTGAATGGAAAGTCATAAACCGCGCAATAGTGGCACTCTTTTAGGTCAAATTCAAGAAAACAGACTCACTCATCAGGACGGATTACCAAGTGGTATAACACTCATTTTGTACCGACGGGTGTCATCCATTACCCGTATTGATGACTAATACAGCATTAGTGACTGAAAATAGAGCAACCGTACCGAGTTGTGACAGAAACCCGTTGACGACGTTAGTGATATACGGTTTAATGCGCCCCGTTGCCCGGATAGCTCAGTCGGTAGAGCAGAGGATTGAAAATCCTCGTGTCCTTGGTTCGATTCCGAGTCCGGGCACCAAAATTTAGTTTCAGGATGTCCTTATGCGTCCGGGAACGTTAAAAAATCAGTAAGTTAAAAAGAATCTGGAGTACCAATGGGTACTACCAGATTTTTTGACATCCGTAGTTTTTGGGGGCTTAATTGGGGGCCTGTCGGTTCGATAAACTACGGAGCCCCCGCCATGCCTCTGACTGATACCGCCATCCGCAACGCCAAGCCGCTCGATAAACCTTACAAACTCAGCGACGCACAGGGTCTATACCTGCTAATCAAACCTAACGGTTCTAAACTCTGGCATCTTAAGTACCGCTTCGGCGGCAAGGAGAAGAAGCTGGCGTTTGGCGCTTACCCGACAGTCTCGCTTGCCAGTGCCCGTAAACTGCGTGAAGAAGCCCGAACTATTCTCAGCGCAGGAGACGATCCCGGCGTAAAAAAACAGCACGACAAACAGGCGAAGAAAAACGGCAATACCTTTGAAGCCATTGCTCGTCAGTGGGTGGCCGCGAACATTCGCTGGAGTGAGGCACACGCCGCCAAAGTCCTGCGTTCACTGGAACTACACGTTTTCCCGCTCATCGGCAATGCCCTTGTCACCGACCTGAAAACCGCCGATCTGCTGATCCCGCTACGGGTGGCAGAGAAAAAGGGTTGTCTGGAAACGGCTGCACGTATACAGCAACGCACGACAGTCATCATGCGTTACGCCGTACAAGAAGGACTGATTGCCAGCAATCCGGCCAATGACCTCTGCGGCGCTATCACCCCACCACCGAAAAATCATTACCCTGCCCTGCCGCTGGAAAAGTTACCGGAACTGCTGGAGCGCATTGAAAGCTATTCAGGCAGAGTATTAACCCGGCTGGCGGTACAGCTTAATTTGCTGATCTTTATCCGCTCCAGCGAATTGCGTTTTGCCCGTTGGACAGAGATCGATCTGGATAATGCCATGTGGACACTTCCCGCACAGCGTGAGCCCATTACGGGTGTGCATCACTCAGAGCGCGGCGCAAAAATGAAAACGCCGCATCTGGTGCCGCTGTCAAAACAGGCGGTAACGGTGCTGAAACAGCTCAAGCTGCTATCCGGCAACGGGGATTTGCTCTTTCCGGGCGATCACGATGCGCGTAAGCCAATGAGTGAGAACACCATCAACAAGGCGCTGCGCACAATGGGCTATGATACGCAGGCGGACATCTGCGGGCATGGCTTTCGCACAATGGCCTGTAGCGCATTGATTGAATCTGGCCGCTGGTCAAAAGATGCCGTGGAGCGGCAGATGAGCCATCAGGAGCGCAACCACGTTCGCGCCGCCTATATTCACAAAGCGGAACACCTCGACGAACGGACTCAGATGATGCAATGGTGGTCAGATTATCTCGATGCCTGTCGGCAGAAATTCATCCCGGCTTATCGCTTTGAGAAGTCGATTAAGGTTGCCTGAGCCAGACTGATATTCCGATGGAATAAGCCGCATCTGATCGAAAAGAGGCGGCTTATCTTGTTTCTCCACGCTGCTGTTGTATCAGAGCTGAGGCGGAGCGCAGCAGAGCGTGCACCGAACATCCCTGATAAAACAGCGGATTTTTCACCATCGCAATTACCTGTGTTTACAGGGACAAGCGTTATGACAGGGCGCGCTTGTATGGCTTTTTAATGGATGCGAACAGCAGAAATTAAAAAGTGACGTGAGGCGAGTAAATTCCATTTCGTAGAAATGGCTAATTTGCGTCGCCCGAACCCACCCGCGAGCGTTCGCCCCCAAGGGGAACCGAGCAGGCCGGGGGGGGAGCCGAATAAATTTTGCCGCCCCAGCGAGCAAAAAGACGCGCCCACGCGTCGGTTTATTTGGGGGGCTTGCCCCGCACACCGTCGCCGATAAGTCTCCGGCCACAAGCCGGTAGCGTGGCGCGACCAACCCATTTAAAGCCGCGTTTCCCGTTATTTCGCATCGAGCTTGCGAGAAAGAGAAATAACAGGCTAAAACGCGCGTCTTAAAGGGGTTGGTCGCGCGTAGCGCGCGACGGTGTGCCGCCGTTGACCTTGGGGGTTTTGGCGTGGCGTCCAGCCGCGACATTACCCCCATGTGCCAGGTAATAAGGGCGTCCAGCCCGCATGAACTGGCGCACGCCGTTTTGTGTCGGGAAATGTATTTTCCGGCACAGGGCTGCATTGCTGCCACTGCATTCGCCTCACGCGCTCGCCGCATACATTCGCCCCATACCATAGGGCGAAGTCATGAGGTGAGAGCATGGGGCGAACAAAAAAAGTAAACTGTCGCGCTTCGCTTGCCTTCTCCCGAACCGTTACCGACCTAGTTCGATAACGGTTCGGGAGATCCTGTTTTACTTTAACGATTTTCTGACTTGCGGTAACGGGAAGGCCAGATTTCCGCAGGCGAAACACCCAGTGCTTCCGCAATCAGCTTTTCTCCTTTCGGCCAGTGTTTTGTTAACGCGTTTGCCAGCGTGGAAGAGGCCAGTCCCGCGTTACGCGAAACCGCCGCCAGTGTTGTTCCTCGCTTTTTCAGTGCCGCAATAATATCGGCGGGATGCCAATCCTGTTGGTTCATGCCTCCCCCTCATTAATACACTTCACGCCATCAGCAGTACGTATCCAGCGCGGGGCTTCCAGTTCAGCGGCAAAATACCAGACCAGTTCAGCCAGCAGACCGATCAACATCCGCTCCGCCTCCGGCGACAGCGCCCGTCCTGTCAAAAGCTGCGCCAGCACAAGGCAGTAATCACAAAGTAACTCTGAATTGGGATCAAAACAGGGAGAGACGGCGGGAAGGGTATCAACGGTGAGGCTTTCGAACAGATGGCGAGGAACGGGCTGATTCAACGTGGGCCTCAACAGCGCAAGACAGGCGGCAAGCCGCCCGCAGAGCGCCAGCCTCAGCGCCGGATCGTCGCTTTCAATCAGAATTTCGGCAAAGTTTTCGCAGTGACCGGCCAGTACGGTGAAATCCGTGGCAGCGCTGAAAGGAAGGGTAAGTAACGGGTGAGTCTGGGTGAGGGTTGTAGCCATAATGGCAGCCTCCAGTATGTGATGTTTAAACCACCACCGAAGAGACCAATCTTGCGGGTGGTGGACTGAACGGAGTTGGTCTTACCGGCCATACTGGAACCGGCGCACCTTGCGGTGCCCCCGCTCAGCCCACCATAATTCGGTATAGCTAAGCATACGACATAAAAAAAGACGCAAGACGCGTCATATGTCGCCAGTATGGTATTCGGGAGACCAATCCCGGCACCTGATTTTGCAGGTACGGGTAAAAGATAGCGCGGCGATGAATTAACCGCAAGCGATTTTCTACGCTCATAAACTGTGCAAACAAATACGCCAGTCATCAAAATGCTTGAACCTAATATTGTAGTTAGCTAATTTAGCCAAATTAGCTAATACACCTTTAGTCACCCATACAGTATGAATGAACAGGACATCTACCACCATATTAAGCAGGCACTGGACAAAGCCCCGCGTAACCAGTACACCGTCGAGCTGCATCTGCAAATGATCAAATATGCCGACGAGCTGGAACACATTACGGCAAAAGCCTTTTGCGAAGGCACCGGTCTGAGTCAAAGCCTTGGCACTGAATTCAGCAAAATGCGTAACTTAACCCGTCGGCTGAAAGCCGCCGGTCTGAACACCGATCTGCTGTAACCCGCTTACGGCACGTCATCGCGCGAAACGAGATATTTAATGGCTATCAAAAAAACCGAACTCTATTCCTCTCTGTGGGCAAGCTGTGATGAACTGCGCGGCGGGATGGACGCCAGCCAGTACAAGGACTATGTGCTGACCCTGCTGTTTATGAAGTACGTTTCTGACAAATATAAAGGCGATCCTTACGGGATGATCGTTATCCCGAAAAGGGCCAGCTTTGACGATATGATCGCGCTGAAAAACGATAAAGAAATCGGCGATAAAATTAACAAAATCATCCGCAAGCTGGCGGAAGAGAACGATTTGAAAGGCGTTATTGACGAGGCCGACTTTAACGATGAAGACAAGCTTGGTAAAGGCAAGGAGATGATTGACCGCCTGACGAAGCTGGTCGGTATCTTCGAGGGGCTGGATCTTTCCAGCAACCGGGCCGATGGCGACGATCTGCTGGGCGATGCCTATGAATACCTGATGCGCCACTTCGCCACCGAATCCGGTAAAAGTAAGGGACAATTTTATACTCCAGCAGAGGTGTCGCGTATTCTGGCGAAGGTGATCGGCATTACGGCCGATACGCCGCAGGATGCCACGGTATACGACCCCACCTGCGGTTCCGGCTCGCTGCTGTTGAAAGTCAGCGACGAAACGCGTCGCGGGCTGTCGATCTTCGGGCAGGAAATGGACAACGCCACCAGCGCACTGGCGCGTATGAACATGATCCTGCACAACAATGCCACCGCTAAAATCTGGCAGGGCAATACCCTGAGCGATCCGCAGTGGAAAGAAGCCAACGGCAAGCTGAAAGCCTTCGATTTCGCCGTGGCCAACCCGCCGTTTTCCAATAAAAACTGGACCAGCGGACTGGATCCGAAAAAAGATCCGTTTGAACGCTTCGTCTGGGGTATTCCGCCGGAGAAGAACGGTGATTACGCCTTTCTGCTACATATTATCAAGAGCCTGAAAAGCACCGGCAAAGGGGCGGTGATCCTGCCGCATGGCGTGCTGTTCCGCGGCAACGCCGAAGCGAATATCCGCGAAAACCTGATCAAGCAAGGCTATATCAAGGGCATTATCGGCTTACCTGCCAACCTGTTTTACGGCACCGGCATCCCGGCGTGCATTATCGTGATTGACAAAGAGCACGCCCACAGCCGCAAAGGCATTTTTATGATCGACGCCAGCCGAGGGTTTACCAAGGACGGCAACAAGAACCGCCTGCGCAGCCGGGATATTCATCGCATCGTGGACGTATTCAACCACCAGCGCACGGTGCCCGGATACAGCCGGATGGTGCCGTTAAGTGACATCGCCGGGAATGATTATAACCTTAATATCCCCCGCTATATCGACGGCGGCGAACCGGAAGATCTGCACGATCTGACCGCACACCTACAGGGCGGCATTCCGGCGCGCGATGTTGATGCTTTACAGGACTACTGGCGGGTATTCCCTACCCTGCGCAACGTGCTGTTTGCTGACGCTCGCCCCGGCTACTGTCGCGCGCAGGTAGAAGCCCGGCAGGTTAAACCGACCATTCTGGCGCATCAGGAATTTAGGGATTTTGCCACTCGCAGCCTGCTGCCATTTAAGGCATGGGTAAAAGAGGCGGCGCTGAATGAGATCGGCAAGGGCGATAAACCCAAGGCGCTGATCCACGATATCGGCGAGATGCTGCTGTCGCAGTATGCTAACAGCGAGTTGCTGAATAAATACAGCGTGTACCAGATCCTGATGGACTACTGGGCCGACACCATGCAGGACGATGTATATGTGATCACGCAGGACGGCTGGAAAGCCGCCGCTTCGCTGCGTGAGATCCTGCCAGCTAAGGGTAAGGACGGTAAAAACATCTGGAAAGAGGTGCACGATTTTGAATTTGACAAGCGGCGCTACAAGGCCGACGTGCTGCCTCGTTCACTGGTGGAAATTCGTTGTTTCCCGGAACTGCTGGATGCGCTGAACCACGCACAAGAACGCAGTGAAGAAGCCAGCCGTCAGTTAGCTGAGTTTGTCGAGGAGTCGGCAGGGGAAGACGATTTGCTGGCCGATGCAAGGAATGACAAGGATAAGGTGACGCAAAAGCTGGTCAATGCCCGCCTGACAAAATTGAAGAAAATCACCGCCGACCCGGATGAACTGGCGGCGCTGAACCGTTGTCTGGCACTGATTAAAGCAGAGGCTAATGCGAAAAAAGCACTGAAAGCCGCACAGGAAGCACTAGATCGCGCGGTGTTTAAACATTATCCCACGCTGGATGAAGCGGCAATCAAAGCGCTGGTGGTGCAGGACAAATGGCTGGCGACGTTGCAGGCCGGGATTAAGGCAGAGATTGAGCGTATCACCCAGCAACTGGCGGAGCGCGTGAAGGAGCTGGAAGAGCGCTATGCCGAGCCGTTACCGGTGCTGGAAGCGTCCGTTGAAGCGTTGAGCGAGAAAGTGGCCGGGCATTTACGAGCGATGGGACTGGTGTGGTGATGGTGGAATTAATTGTGGACAAACAACAGTCGGGTGCAGCGGTGAAAGGAGTACCTGCGGGGTTTAAGCTGACTGAGGTGGGGGTGATTCCGGAGGATTGGGGTGTTTACTCTTTAGGGGAATTATCAATTTCTATAGCCTCAGGGAAGACAAACACGCAAAGCAACGGAGAGTATCCGCTTTATGGTTCAACAGGTTTAATCGGCACTTGTAAATCTGGAGAATATGAAGGTAATGCATTACTCATTGCTCGTGTTGGGGCTAACGCTGGTAGATTAAACTTTGTGACAGGGGAATACGGTGTTTCCGATAATACACTTATAGTTAAGATTAAGCCTCAATATAACATTTCATTATTTTATTATATTTTGCTTCAAAAAAATATTAACTCTTTGATTTTTGGATCCGGGCAACCACTTATAACAGGTTCATTACTCAAAAGAATTGTTATAGCAGTACCTAGGGAAGATGAACAAAATAGCATTGCCAATGTTCTGATAGAAATTGACACACTTATTATCAAGTTGGAAAAATTACTCTCAAAAAAACAGGCCATAAAAACAGCCACCATGCAGCAACTACTGACTGGTAAAACCCGTTTGCCACAGTTTGCCATGTGGGGAGATGGGACGGCGAAGGGATATAAAAAGAGTGAGTTGGGGGATACTCCTGAGGACTGGGATATTTCAACCTACGGTCAGGTGTTTTCATTTCTATCCACATCGACAAATGCAAGAAGTGATCTTTCTGATAATGGAGAGTATGGATATATTCATTATGGTGACATCCACACGAAATGGACCAACAATCTAAATTTGGAAAGTAATACTATCCCCAGAATATCAAGCGAATTGGTGTCTTCTTCGTTTATCGAAGATGGTGACATTATTATGGCTGATGCCTCAGAAGACTATGCTGGTATAGGGAAAAGTATTGAGATTCAAGGTGTAAGGGATAATAAAATAGTTGCGGGATTACATACTTATTTGTTGCGTGATGTGAATAATATATTTGTAGACGGTTTTCGGGGCTACTTACATTGTATTCGTGCCGTTAAAGCTTGCATTGACCGACTGGCAACGGGTATGAAGGTCTTTGGGGTATCGAAGAACAACCTGAAAATAATCCCCATTCCTGTTCCTCCAAAAGAAGAACAAACCGCTATCGCTGCCATCCTCTCCGATATGGACAAGGACATTCAAACTCTGCAACAGCGTCTGAACAAAACCCGTCAGCTTAAACAGGGGATGATGCAGGAACTGTTAACCGGGAAAACCCGTTTAATATAGAAGGGAAAGCACATGGCTTATGACTACAGCGCCAACCTCAACCCGGAAAAAGCCCTGATCTGGCGCATTGTCCATCGGGACAATATCCCGTGGATACTGGATAACGGCTTGCACTGCGGCAACAGCCCGGTACAGGCTGTAAACTGGATCAATATCGGCAACCCGGAGCTTATCGATAAGCGCGCCGGGCATCCGGTGCCTGCCGGGACGGGCGGGACGCTGCATGACTATGTGCCGTTTTACTTTACTCCCTTCTCGCCGATGCTGATGAATATCCACAGCGGGCGCGGCGGCATTAAGCAGCGTCCTAATGAAGAAATCGTCATTCTGGTCAGCAGCCTGCGGCACGTGGCGTCGCAAAATGTCCCTTTCGTGTTTACCGACAGCCACGCTTACTATAACTGGGTCAACTACTACACCCGTCTGGACGACTTGAATCAGATCGACTGGCCTATCTTACAGGCGCGGGATTTCCGGCGCGATCCGGACGACCCAGCCAAATTTGAACGCTATCAGGCCGAGGCGTTAATCTGGCAGCACTGCCCTATCACGCTGCTGGGCGGGATGATTTGTTACAACGATGGCGTCAGGTTACAATTAGAGCAGTGGCTATCGCAACGCAATCTGTCAATGCCCGTTCACACACGGGCCGGGTGGTACTTCTCATGATGACATATACACAAGGCAATTTACTGGACGCGCCCGTGGAAGCACTGGTGAATACGGTTAATACCGTCGGCGTCATGGGCAAAGGCATCGCGCTGATGTTCAAAGAGCGCTTCCCCGACAATATGAAAGCCTATGCCCTCGCCTGCAAGCAAAAGCAGGTGATGACCGGCAAGATGTTCATTACCGAAACCGGCGAACTGATGGGGCCGCGCTGGATTGTCAATTTCCCCACCAAACAGCACTGGCGCGCCGACTCCCGCATGGAGTGGATTGAAGACGGCTTGCAGGACTTGCGCCGCTTTTTGATCGAAGAAAACGTGCGGTCCATCGCCATTCCTCCGCTGGGCGCGGGCAACGGAGGACTGAACTGGCCGGACGTTCGGGCGCGGATTGAATCTGCGCTGGGCGACCTTCCGGGCACGGAAATCCTGATTTATGAGCCTACCGAAAAATACCAGAACGTAGCTAAGAACACCGGTGTAAAAAAGCTCACTCCCGCCAGAGCGATGATCGCTGAACTGGTGCGCCGTTACTGGGTGCTGGGGATGGAGTGCAGCCTGCTGGAAATTCAGAAGCTGGCATGGCTGTTGCAGCGCGCCATTGAACAGCATCAGCAGGAAGACGTGCTAAAACTACGGTTTGAGGCGCACTATTACGGCCCATATGCCCCCAACCTGAATCATCTGCTTAACGCGCTGGATGGCACCTATCTGAAAGCCGAGAAACGCATCCCGGACAGCCAACCGCTGGATGTGATCTGGTTCAACGATCGGGAAAAAGAACACGTCCACCTCTGGCTGAACAACGAGGCCAAAGAGTGGCTACCGGCGCTTGAGCAGGTCAGCCAGTTGATTGACGGCTTTGAATCGCCGTTTGGTCTGGAGCTGCTGGCAACCGTTGACTGGCTGCTGACCCGAGGACAATGTCAGCCCACGCTGGATTCCGTGAAAGAGGGGCTGCACCAGTGGCCTGCCGGTGAACGCTGGGCCAGCCGTAAGATGAAGCTATTTGACGATAAGAATCTGCAATTCGCCATAAACCGCGTGATGGAGTTCCATTGCTGAAAATTAGCCTGTCCCAGCAGGCGTAATTGTTGCAGTCAGACTGGATGCGGACAGCGCGGAAAAACCGGAGCGTACACACTGTACGTGAGGATTTTGAGCACTGCCCAAGTCCAGTCTGGCAAATAAAATAGCCTGGTGGGACAGGCTCTAAGGAGAGCGCCTTTTGAGCACCATAGGCCAGCGCGAACGCGCCACACAGCAGCGTTTGATTCAGTTTTTTGTTAAGGATTTAGGATATCGCTATCTGGGGCGGAGCGCTGGATATGCCGGTGACAGCAATATCGACACGGACATACTGAGCGCGTGGCTGAAACGGCGTGGCGTCAGCGATATGCTGATTACCCGCGTGCTTCGGCAACTGGATTCCGCCGCCGCGCTGGGCGAAGGCAAGAAGCTGTATTACGCCAATAAAGAGGTCTATCGGCTGTTGCGTTACGGCGTGAAGGAAAAAGAAGGCGCGGGTGAGCAGAATCAGACCGTGTGGCTGATTGACTGGGCAAATCCTGAAGCCAATGATTTCGCCATAGCCGACGAGGTGACGGTAAAAGGCGAGTACAGCAAACGCCCGGATCTGGTGCTGTACGTTAACGGCATCGCGCTGGGCGTGATTGAACTTAAACGCTCGTCTGTCCACGTCAGCGAAGGCATCCGCCAGAATCTCGACAATCAAAAGAAAACCTTTATCCGCAATTTCTTTACCACCATGCAACTGGTCATGGCGGGCAACGATACGCAGGGACTGCGCTACGGCACCATCGAAACGCCGGAAAAATATTATCTGGAATGGAAAGAAGAGAATACCGATGCATATACGCATAAACTCGACTTTCATTTAAGCCGCCTTTGCAACAAGTCAAGGCTGCTGGATATCGTCCATAACTACATGGCCTTTGACCTTGGAGTGAAAAAACTCTGCCGCCATAATCAGTTTTTCGGCGTCGAGGCGGCTAAACAGCATATTGCCCGTCGTGAAGGCGGGATCATCTGGCACACACAGGGATCGGGAAAAAGCCTGACGATGGTCTGGCTGGCGAAGTGGATCCGCGAAAATGTGCCGAATTCACGCGTGCTGATTGTGACCGACCGCACCGAGCTGGATGAACAGATCGAAAGCGTGTTTATGGGTGTGGATGAAGAGATTTATCGCACCTCCAGCGGTAACGATCTTATCGCGACGCTCAATCACCCTAACCCATGGCTCATCTGCTCGCTGGTGCATAAATTCGGTCGTCGTAGTGAAGTAGAAGACACTGCGGCAACCGACGACTTCATCACCGAGTTGCAGCAATCCCTGACCAAAACGTTCCGCGCTAAAGGCGACCTGTTCGTCTTCGTCGATGAATGCCACCGCACACAGTCCGGTAAATTACATAACGCGATGACCGCTATTCTGCCGGAAGCCCTGTTTATCGGTTTTACCGGCACGCCGCTGATGAAGAAAGATAAAAAGAAATCAGTGGAGGTGTTCGGCCCTTATATCCATACCTATAAGTTTGATGAAGCAGTGGCCGACGGCGTGGTGCTGGATCTGCGCTATGAGGCCCGCGATATTGACCAGTATCTGACGTCTGAGAAAAAGGTTGATGACTGGTTTGAGGCCAAAACGCGCGGCCTGTCGAATTTGGCCAAAACCCAGCTTAAGCAGAAATGGGGCTCAATGCAGAAACTGCTGTCCAGTAAGTCACGGCTGGAGCAGATTGTTAACGATATTCTGCTGGATATGGATACCCGCCCACGACTGATGGACGGACGCGGTAACGCCATGTTGGTATGCAGCAGCGTGTATCAGGCTTGTAAGGTTTACGAGATGTTCAGCCAGACCGATCTGGCGGGAAAAGTGGCGATTGTAACCAGCTTCCGTCCCGATGCTGCCAGTATCAAAGGTGAAGAAACCGGCGCGGGCCTGACCGAGAAACTGTACAAATTCTCGACCTATCGCAAAATGCTGGCTGACTATTTTGAACAAAGCGAAGAGAAGATTGCTGGGCGTATAGCCGAATTCGAGCGGGACGTTAAGCTGCGCTTTATAAATGAACCGGGGCAAATGCGTCTGCTTATCGTAGTGGATAAGCTGCTGACCGGCTTTGATGCACCGTCTGCCACCTATCTTTATATTGATAAAACCATGACAGACCATACGCTGTTTCAGGCGATTTGTCGGGTAAATCGGCTGGATGGGGAAGATAAAGAATACGGCTATATTATCGATTATAAAGATCTGTTCCGCTCTCTGGATAAAGCGATAACCGATTACACCACGGGCGCGTTTGACGATTATGATCGGGATGATGTTGATGGCCTGCTGAAAAATCGTCTGGAGCAGGCAAAGCTGGATCTCGACAGCGCGCTGGAAGTGGTTCGTAGCTTGTGCGAACCCGTCAGGGCACCGCGCGATTTGCCGGACTACCAGCACTATTTCTGCGGCCAGTCGGGGGAAAACCAGACGATATTAGGCGAAAAAGAGGCGCTGCGCCTGTCGTTCTACCAGAATGTCGCCCGCCTGCTGCGCACTTACGCCAACCTAGCAAATGAAATGCAGGAAGCGGGTTATACCGATGAGGAAGTGGAAAGCATTCGCGCCGAAGTCGCTAAATTCGAGAGACTGCGCTACGACATTAAACTGACCAGCGGCGATCTGCTGGACATGAAGCGCTTTGAGCCCGCCATGCGCCACCTGCTGGATATGTACGTTCGCGCCGACGGTAGCGAAGTGCTGATGGATTTCGAAGAGTTAAGCTTGATTGAGCTGATTGTTGAAAAAGGCGCAGCAGCAACCGCTGCTCTGCCGGACGAGATCCGCAATAATCAGGATGCGATGGCAGAAACCATCGAAAACAACGTTCGTAAAACCATCGTGGATGAAAACCCGGTGAACCCGAAATACTACGGGCGCATGTCGCTGTTGCTGGATGAACTGATTACTCTTCGCCGCCAGAATGCGCTTGATTATCAGCAGTATCTGGAACGTATCCGGGATTTGAGCAAGCAGGTCATACGCCCAGAACAAACCAACGGAGCATCCTACCCTAACTCAATGGACACACAGGCGAAACGCGCGTTCTATGATAATTTCGGTCATGACGAGGTGCTGGCAACCCGTATTGATACGACAATCCGCTATACCAAAAAAGCGGAGTGGATTGGCGATCGTTTTAAGGAAAGAGAGCTTGCCCGTGCACTGCGCGAAGAAACCGCCAGTTATAACGTAAATATTGATGACGTTCTTGAGCTTGCCCGCAAGCAAAAGGAATACCACTGATGCAGGTCATGCAGATAGGCACGCTGCGCTTACAGATCAATCGTAAAGCGATTAAGAACTTGCATATCAGCGTCCTGCCGCCTGACGGCAAAGTCCGCGTTTCAGCCCCGGAACACATGACAGAAACGGCGATACGAATGGCGGTCGCATCCCGCTTTCGCTGGATCCGAAAACAACAGCAGGATTTCGCCAGACAGCCACGCCAGTCCGAGCGGGAGATGGTCAGCGGAGAATGCCACTATCTTTGGGGTCGTAAATATCGCTTGTTTGTGATCGAGCGTCAGGGACGTCATGAGGTGAAAATTGCGGGAAATAATAAACTCCAGCTTTATGTCCAGCCGGGAACCAGCAATGACAATAAAATGCTGGTATTAAACGAGTTTTATCGACATGAACTGAAACAGCAGGTTGCCAAATTACTGCCCGAATGGCAGACAAGAACCAGCGTTTCCCCGACATTCTGGGGCATCAAAAAGATGAAAACCTTTTGGGGCACCTGTAATACCACAACAAAACGGATCTGGCTCAATCTGGAACTGGTCAAGAAGCCGCCGGAATGTTTGGAGTATATTCTGGTGCATGAACTGGTTCATCTTCTGGAGCGTCATCATAACGAGCGTTTTCGTCTGCATATGGACCGGTTTATCCCTAACTGGCGTGAGCGGCGGGACTTGCTAAATATGATGCCGCTGGCGTTTGAAGCATGGGAATATTGACGGTCTCTTATTGAGTTCAGGTGTTCGTTGTTGTTTAAGTTTATTTATTGGTGATTTTGTCTATTGTGGCGCGACAGTGAGGAGACTTTTTAAACTTTCTGATGTGAAGGCGTGCGACGTGATAAATCGCGCAGGCAGCTTTTCATGACAACCATCGCAAAAAAAAAGCGATTTTTTATGGGGGCTTTAGTGGGGGCGCTGTTTGGACGATGTTTCAATAAAACCAATAACCAACAGTAAGTTAATCGTGAGTATGATTCCGAGTCCGGCACCATCTTCAGAGCCTGTTCGTTAAGGGATGAGATCCTTAACGGGCATGACATAAGTACCCGAATCGACTTCATGTGATAAATATGCTTATCGCATCGATTGTTGAACACTCGGGACTAAGAAGCTAGAGAGTGTCTGTAAACACTTTCTAGCTTTCTCTCGTCCTTCCGATGAGAATTCTTACAGTTTCCTACCGGTAGTGTCAATCTTCTGTAAAGGAAAGCGCCATTTTTTGCTTTCAGTCACCTGGATCTGACCTGGTATTATCCCTGTCTGTCAAATACCTCGTCCAATGCCAACCGTAAACTGTCCATATTTCCTTCGACATACTCCAGTGTGACCGCAACACTTGAATGTCCAAGGAGTGTCTGAACCACTTTCAGGTTACGATCGGGTGATTTCATCATATCGGTAGCAATGGTATGCCGGAACCGGTGCGGGGTGATGGTGCACTGACACTCCTTCGAGAGCCGACGGAAGAAAGCACGCAGCGGTTGATAAGCCATAACGTCAGTTAGCATGTTTTTTCGTCCATCAAACCGGCTTGCGTTAAACAACATATCACTGTGTGTTGCGCCGCGTTCTGTGGCAACCATAATCAGTCGTTCTAGTCTGGGCCGCAGTAATCGGGTGATTGGAACCCGGTGCTCTCGGTGATTTTTAGACGCTTCTGATCGTAAATTTATCCACCCTTCCTCGAGTTGAACATCTTCCAGACGAATATTGAGCAGCTGATTTTGTCGCATCCCCGTATAGCGAAGCGTATCTACTACGCTAAGCCAATACCACGCAGGCCGCAGTGCAGAGCGTATTTTCTCAGTAATGCCAAGGCCCTCCTCTTTTTCCCTGGCCTCCAGCAGTAAATAGATTTTCTTGATCTCTGACTCAGTGAGCGTTTTTTTACGCTTAATATCGGGTCTGACAACAACGCCATTAAAAGGGTTGTCTTTCAGGGGAATGATTTGTTGCTGTAATACATGATTATAAATCGCCCGCATATGCGCGACTTTGTTATTCCATGTTATGGATGAGAGACACTGTTCATTTAATATATACCGGCGCCAATTCAGCACGGTCAGTCTGTTGACCTGACCAGGTAAAACTTTATCTTCTGTATAGCGCCGGAATGAATTAACAACCTTTCGATAACTCAACTCGGTAGCCGGCCTTAATACCTTACTGAAAAAATAATCCTGCAATATATCGTCATAATTAATCAAATCCATTTCACTCTCCGTATTATTCAATTAAAGATGTCATTAATACTTATTTATTAGGTGCCAACCATGGGCTATCAGAAAGCACCACACCTTTCTTGAAAACCTGCGCTACCGGGATCATATAACCTGACATTTTTGTAAAACGCCCTTCTCTACCATCGTTCTCATATTTTCTGTAGATATAAATCCCCTTGCCATTCCTTGAATAATGCCTGTTCAGGGCTTCAAAGGTTTTTTGAACCTCATTTTTATCTGCTTCAGCATTATTCCGCGTTGCCAGGTAACGGTAAAAACAATCAGGCGTTTGAATGAAAACATACTGCGCCATAATATGAAGCAGGCTGTCCTGCGCATTAACGCTTAATGTTCCCTCCTCTGTGGAATCAATCAGCCAGTTCCAGAAACGCTCTCCCGAGGTGAATGTCTCGTCAGAGATTGGCTGAAGCAGAGCCTCCGCAGGGGAGAGACTCTCGGAGGAAGCAGAGCCAGAGATATCCGTGGGTTCAGCGCCGGTCATTTTATCCAACAACGTCAATAATTCCCCCGGCGTCCCTCCCTCCAATGGCGTATCTGTCCCCGATACGGCCTCATCAACTGGCTCGGATTGACTGATGGCAGAGACCAGTTCCGACCCGGGGAGAGAGACAGGTACGCCATTCGGCGACTGAGAGTCATTATCATTATTCTTGGCAGAAACAATGGGGCTGATAACGAATTCATCGGTGGGATGTTCGGCAGACGCCTGAAGTGCACTCTGGCGTAAAGACTCAGGATTTTCTGCTGCAGAGTTGACCGAAGACAGGAGAGAGGTGTGTTGAGCAAACAGCCCACATTTTTCGCGGGCCTCACTCACGGCGACATGAAGGATAGCAGCAGCAGACTTATCGCCCGACAGGTAAACCAGCAACGCGTCCATCAGTTGCGGCCAGCGTGCCACCCAGCGCAAGCCTTCACAGGGTAGCAAGCGATAAGCCGATGTGGCAGCCCGGACCACTGAATTCGTTGTCTGATCACAAAATCTCACCCGCCAGGGCGCATCAGGCACCTCGACCCCCGGATACCACCGGCGACCATCCTCATGAAAAGCAGCCATCTGCTCCAGGCTGCCCAGATCATGCAGCAATGCTGCCCAGAAAATGGCGGTGCACCAGGCAGCACTCTGTGCAGCCTGTTCTTCCGGGGGTGCCCCCGGCGGCAGCATCCATCCCCGGGACAACCTGACCGCGCAAACGGCCACTTCCAGCGCCTCATCCAGCATGCCTCCCTCACGGGCGTAAGGCCCAGTGGACGCTGCCGGCAACTGCTGTAGTCTGACCGCCAGCCGCCTGACCGGATCCAGCCAAAACGCGTCCCATACCTGTCGGGAGAAAGGACTGTTGTCCCATAGCTGCTGTAGCGCCTGTTTTCTGGCCCGCGTGGACAGAAGCTCGTCGGCATTTTGCGGTGAAAACCACCCTCCGGTATTCAGATTCTCTGATACCACAGCAACCTGATGTGACATATCTACTGTCAGAGTATGTAGCTTGCCTGCAATCCACTTTAGCATTGCCGCCCCGTATCAATCACTCGTAAAGGGGCATTACGCTATGCTTTATCGTTATCCTGGCAAGCCGGAACTGTTTATTGATTATCTCCATTAACCTCTTGATCTTTTTTTTTGGATCTGCATGAAGAATTTCAACGGGTGAAAAATAAAGGGATGTGCATGAATGTGTTTTTTCAAAGGTAAGACACAGGCATGAAATCAGACCGTTTCTTGCTGGCTACGATTGCCTCCAGTTGGCTTTTGCTCTGCGCCGCCATCACCCTAATCATCACCGGAAGAGGCATCACATCAGGCTCATTGGTGGTGTTCGGCATACTTCATTTTTCCCCATTGCTGCTCAATCCGTTATCACGGGTGATGCTGTTGTTCAGAAAATCCCCTTTCGTGTTGATGAAAAAACGACACAGAGTATGGCTGCACCTCAACCCCTGGCTCTCTGTTGGCCAGCCTGGTTTGAGGGACATCAACCATTTTTGGGATGCGTTAATACACACGCTCAGTACCGGCTTAGCCTCTCCTGGACGCTCGCTTATCCTGTCATCGCATCTGCTAAGCTCTCGGCGGCTAGCAAGACTGTTACGCCACTTTCCCCCAGAGCATTACCAATACCGCATCCTGGGAAGGCCATTGGGCCGTGCAGAACGGTCAGGACTTCAGCTTGAGACACTCCTGAAGGAATGGCGATGGTATTCCCCCTCAGTGCACTGTGGTGTTCTGGTGATACGCAAAAAAGACAAAAGGCACTAACTGCTGTCATGGAAACGGATGAAAGCCACGGAAAAGGCCTGCAGGAACCGCTGCGAAAATGAGGAAGCCGCCGCGCACGACCATCATCTGCTGCCTCTCCCATTAATTTGCAATGCTGAATGAACAATTTCCCGTTATGTCCCTCCGGCGATGTATTCATACTGGCTACATAAACCGTTTCGATCTGAACGATCGAAATTGTCCGTTATACAACGGCAATCTGTCTGATTATGGTATTCACATCGAATACAAAGAATAACGCACCATCGATACAGCGCCTTATTTCAACACCAGGGAAAACCATGAACCTTAACGTCACGTCACTGCTTTCACACCTGGTCCTTGAACAGGACGATAAGCTCAGCGTGCTGCTCAGCGCCGCCGCGACGGAGAGTAAAAAATCAGGGGACCCATTGGCGGTCAGGTTCAAACCAGGTATCCGAGAATATGTCACGCAAGTCTCGGCGAAGTTGGGGATCTCAGCCTCCGAGTTTATCAATGTTTTGATTGAAGGCGTGATCCGGGAGACCCTGTCTCCCTTCCAGGCTCGGGCAACACAAGTTGTTGAACGTTTTCAGCTACTCATGGATGCCCATGATCTGAAGATCACCGATGTTGCTACACTGCTGTCTCAGTGGAACATCGGTCTCAGTGTCCTGGAAAACCGGGAACGGACGATGGATTATTTGACGGCACCGTTGCTTTCAGAGATGGCTGACTGGTTTAACGTCAACAAGGCATGGCTTCGGGGTGAAGTCGCCACACCAGGGATAACCTCAGGCAATATTACGGACTGGCACAGTCTGTCTAAACAAATTGATAATAAAATAGCTGAAATACCAGAAGCCCCATTACCTCAGATTATCTTATTGCGCGATGACCTCGCACCACCGGTCGATATGCGCAGTCATGAAACACTGATTAGTGTCTGTCTTATTCAATTTAAAAAGATCAATGGCATCAGGCTGCGCACCGTTGAATATTTTGGAGAGCAAATACCTGATGGTGAGCATGAGCCGTTTATTTCAGACTTTCTTTCATATTGTGGTGTGCTGGAAAAAAAGGGGCGTGCTTCTATTACAACCGCTGTAGCCGATGCTGCCATATTATCCCTGCTCTCATCCGGAAAAGTTCTGCCCATCATGGCCGTGGACAAAATACTTTTTTCAAAACAGTTATCCGCGTGGCAAACAGAAGAATTAATGCCACTCAGATTTTCTGAAAAATAGGCAACACCGGCGTGGTTAAAATAAATAGATGACATGAACTAATTAATTAATCCGTTATTCAATAAACAAATAATTTTAATCGGTGCGTCAGCATCAGGGAATTCTTTTACCTAAAAAACATAAACTGCACAGGAAAATACAATAATGAAAGCCACATTAATAACACGCTGCCTGATGGTCGCCAGTCTGGCATCTTCACTGCCCACGGCGCAGGCAGCCGGTACCTGGTTTGAAGCCCGTAACGATGCGATGGGAGGAACCGGCGTCGCCTCCTCAAAATACGGCGCAGCGCCGCTGCTGAACCCCGCCCTGCTGACAAAGTCGGGCCCCAGCGATGATATCAGCATTATCCTGCCTGCCGTGGGCGCCCAGGTCAGTGACCCAGATAACCTGCAGGACGGTTTCGATAACGTCAAACACACCTGGGACAATCTGGAGAACACCACCGGTACCGGTCATTCCGCTTCTTCAGCCGCTGACCTCAGAAAATCGCTGACCGATATCTCTGGTCACAGCGGTCGTGCAGATGCCGGTGTCGGTGCGGTGATTGCGGTACCGAATGCCACCCTGCCGTTTGCCCTGGTCATTAAAGGCTGGGGACAGGCGAAAGCGCACGCCGTGGTGAGTGACAGCGACCTGACGTATCTCGATGCTGCCAGCACCGGCCTTGTTCAGCCTGATGACTCCACGCTTAACAACCTGACTTCGCGGGCTGAAGGTGTAGCCGCACTGATCAGTGAGTACGGTATTGCCATGGCACATCCGTTTACCCTGGGAAAGGTGCCGGTGTCCGTGGGGATCACCCCAAAATTCCAGCGTGTTGATACCTGGAACTACAACGTGGCCATCAACAACTACAGCACGTCCGACTTTCACAGTGGTGACTGGCAGCGTTCAAAGAGCGGCGCCAACGTTGATCTTGGTTTTTCTGCTGACCTGACTCCCGAGTGGACGGTAGCACTGGCAGTACAAAACCTCGTGGCACGCAGTGTCGATACCCGCAAAGTGAATGGCCTGCAGGACAGTTTCAACATTCGCCCTCAGGCCACGGCCGGTACTGCGTGGAGCAATGGACTCGTTACCTTCGCGGCCGACATTGACATGACGCCCGCCAGTGGATTCGCCTCCGATGAAAAAAGACAGTATGCCAGCATCGGTGCCGAACTTAATGCCTGGTCATGGGCGCAACTACGTGCTGGTTACCGCGCTGACATGCGTAACAGTGGCAACAATGTCGTGACGGCCGGCATCGGTATTTCTCCGTTAGACGTCGTTCACCTCGATCTGACCGGCATGGCCGGAACGGATCGTACCTACGGTGCCGTGGCCCAGCTTTCTGTCACTTTCTGATACCGCCAGGGGCATGTCCAACATGACCCTTTCCCCTTAACGGAGAAATACCATGACAACCTCAAAACAACACCGCGTACCTGTGATCCTTTTGGCTATGGCAATCGTCCTGGGTGCTACAGGATGCAGTAATAGCGATCTGGGCACTTTAACACGTCAAATCAGCGAGTTCGGTTCTTCTTTTTCACCATCGACAGCGTTATCTAATAACGGGAAATCACCTGAATGGGGTGAAGTCAGTAAAACCCTGACGGTTCATGCTGATGTCGATACGGCCGCCGCAAGGCTGAAACGTTATTACCGCTTCACGTCGGACGATGAAATCACCGCCGCAAAAAACAGCGGTAAAGGAAATTCAGGATGGGTGGCTAGCGCAATGGCAGAAGGGACTGACTGGAGCGCTCAACCGGGATCTTATTACCGGATGAGCCGCATCTGGGGGAAAGCAGACCATCTGACACTGGAAGTCAGCCGCGAAGGGAGCAACAGCCAGGTCGCTGCAACCTATCGCTCAGCAGACCCGTCCCACCTAAAAGAGGACTGGACGAAAAAACTCTGGACACAAATTGGCCCGGTGGCGGAAGGAGAAATTCGCTGATTTTTAACTATAATGCCATGAATTAGCGGGGTGGGAGACTTTCAATGTTGGATCTGAATTCACAATTGAACGGCATCCCCCCTTATTACTGATGCTGAAGAAATTGTTCAAAAAAGAGGGAGAAAACGCATTCAAAATACAGAAAAAAGTATTTCCAATGGGCTAAATAGGCCAGTGGAAATAAAGTCACATTAAGTGAACTTCATCTTGAAAACACGTCCAATGGATTAATTGCTATCGTCGGTAAAGGACACAACAACACCGATGCTACTATCAAAAATGTGTTCATCAAATTTAACCTTTATCAAGGTGACACTGTCGTCAGCGACACCATTGACTCAGCCACAAATCTATTACCTGGGCAAAACGTTAAGGTGCAAGCGTTTGTCAACACGATTAAAGGTAAACCGGACAGTTTCAACGTCACTGAAATAACTGCATATTAGCCTCTTCTGGCCATAAAAATTTAGCGCTAACTCAATGTATTAAAAGCCTCTGCAATGCAGAGGCTTAAGTTTAGGTTTATACAGCGTGTACAGCGCAGCTTTTTAGGCGCAATGGCCAGTTTCCCAGCCAATGCGCCGGTGTAAACATGACCCGGCGACGTTCACCATTCAGTGCATTTCCCGTCACCACTTCACCAGCAACCCCCGTCAGAGACAACTGAATATAAGCCATTCCTGACGCCACGGGATCGATATCAATACAAGAAACCCAGAGATGCCGGGACGGATTAAAACCTTTCTCCTTTATCACCTCAGCGATAGCCAGAAGCATTCCAGCAGAACCGCAAGCTGGCTCGTAAACAGTAACAAAGGGCTTATCTATCAGTATGTTTTTGATATCACCCAACTGTATCTCAGCCATCATCCGGGAAACGCAAAATGGTGTGAAAAATTGGCCTCGTGCTGATTCACCAAGCTCCAGTTGCATGTAGAGCGAACCAAGAAAATCACTGCTTTCAGCCGCAAGCCCCATTGCAACTTCTTCCAGTAACATGGACATCCGTTCTGCATCTTTTGCCTCATACTGGCGAACAGTCTCCATATACTCCTGCTCCAGCAGGTCATCAAAACAGATACCGTTATGAATCGATGCGGCCGCGAGAGTAATAAAGTCGCGAAAGACCTTCTGCCGGTGATGGTAGCGGGCGGTTTCGTTAAAAATGGATATGAATTGCTTCTTATGATCGACCATGATGTTCATCGCATATCTCCAGGGGAAATATGCCCTGAAGGGGATATTTCCCCTTCAGGATGGTGAGAGAGACGGAACGAGGTTCCGCCTATGTAACTGCTGAATAAAGCACAGGCTTACCAGTCATGGACAGCAAACCCGCTTAGTACCTCACCGCAACAGTCAAAGTGGATGAGCGAGATATTTAATCGTCTCATCATTACGTAGATCAGCCTGCGTGCATTTTTTGAAAATCCACGCTTCTTCAGAACCAGCAGCGGGAAGCTGAAGGCACTTAACCGCACCAGATAGCCGGTGCCAGTAAGATGGATCCACTCTGAATCCCCCCACTCACACCGCTGATGACCGAGGCGATGACACAACTCAGCGTCTTGCTCAGTCAGATGTGCGGTACTGCAAACAACATACCGGTAAAGTTCTTCAGGTTGCGCGTATTCACCCGCTGTGCGACTCAACACCTTATTGTCATTGACCATTTCACACATCCTTCACCTGCGGCACATCGACCTGTTCGTTCACCGACAACGCGTCTGCCGGGAAAGACAGCAGTTCAGCCGAAAACGACCCCGTCCCACACTTGCCGCTATCAACATGGTCTCCGCGGTCATAGCAGTCATAACCCCGAATACCGTTGACCGGCTCCTGATACCAATGTCGGATTTCACAGTCAAATACGGCTGAAATTTCCCCCATTAATTCACTGGAGGGCGGATACGATGGTGAATCAAACTCCAGTCGCAGACTGTTTATACGGTCGCGATGCCAGAGAACGTTATGACCGCAAGGCCACTCCATCCCGTGGACCCGACTGTAAAGGCTACCCGTACTGGACATTCCCGTCAGCAGATGGCCATTACCGTTAAGTTCCGCCGCAAGCCGGGAGGGAATAATCATCAACATGTCGCAATGGCAGGCACGATCAGGTCTTTTCCCCAGTTTTTCCCAACAGGCGCCGCCATCGATATGAGATGACCAGGTGGCCACACCAAACCAGTCAACGTACTGTCGGGTCATTAACGGCGTCATTATCTGGCGTGCTGCCAGAGGGATCGTCTCCCATCTGACCGCACTCAGACCTGATTGCATCCAGATACGGTCAATCTGCCTGACGGTATCTGGATTGAGCACGGCATCTTTCTGCAGTAACTCCAGCCAGTGCTGAAAAGCCAGATTTGAGGCGATGGCCGGGCCATAACCGTGAGACACCAGCCCCGGGAACGGGAGGTATTCCACATTTTTGGCCGGCTTCAGTATCCCTGCTGCGCCGGCCAGAAACAGCTGAATACTCTGTTGTACGGCGTGACGGTAGAGCGGAACTTCATCGCCCGTCACCCACTGCAGCATGACATCGATAAATACAGAACGACCGGTGATTTCCAGACGATTTTTGCACCATTCAAACATGGTTACTTCTCCTCTTTTGGACATAAAAAGAGGGAGACTCCCCACTGGGGGAAGATCTCCCCCTGTGGGTGGTGAAATGAATAAAACGGGTCAGCCCCGTTTACGGGTGACTGATGAACCCGAGCGTTGCACCGGCCTCAAGGCCGGCAATCAACTCATCAGCCGCAGTCAGATAAGGCGAACGCGGCCGGTAAGCGGTACCGTCAAGATGAGTCAGGTGGTACTTGTCCACCAGGTCATTAATCGCTTCAAAAGGTTTGATACCCGCTTTTTGCAACGCGTCCACACAGGCTTCATCGCATAAATCGGTATCATTCAACGTCAGGCCAAAGTGCCTGGCCAGCAGTGCCGATGCGGTGGCCTGCCAGAATTGTTGTGTCTGCATCATTATCTCCATCAGGCCACTTCTGAGGCCGTTAATGCCGATTCAGTGCCAATCTTCAGATTTAATAAAAACGCTGAAGCCTCCCGTGCCTGACGGCACGCCCGGAACAGGGCCCTTTTGTCTTCCTTGAGGGCTTTTAGCCAGCCACTGATGTAACTGTCATGCTGCACCTCGCCGTACACGCCAAGCTCTGCGCAAAGAAAAGCGCTGCCCAGCTCGGCGATGAGCTCCTCGAACGCATAAATCGGATCCCCAAATTGTCGAGTCGAAGAAGTTATCCCTTCCCGGTTCAGCCGTTTTTGATGGCCACTGGCATGCACCAGTTCGTGAAGTAATGTGGACCAGTAATCTGCCTCGGTAAAAAACTGCCCGGAAGTCGGCATCACTATCTGATCCGCGACCGGCCGATAACATGCCCGGTTTTGATTCAGAAAGTTTACGGCCACACCACTGGCATTGAATATCTCCAGTACACGGTTCATCACCGGTGCAGAAACCGTCTCCGTCTCTTCCTGCGTCAGAATAGTGGCCGGTTCATCGGACAACGCTGCCGGCAGACCGTCACATTGTTGCGTATTAAACAGTTGCAGGGGTTTGAGCATGGCGCGGGACGCCATCACGGGTTTCCCGTCATCATCGACAAGCTTGTTGCCCTGGTCATCTTCAGCCTGGACCTCAAACGGCTTGAAAATCACGGCCAGGCTACAGGTTTCGCCAGTACGGATATGTCCTCCGGCACGCTGTGCCTGCCGGTAGGTGAGCCAGCGATCGGAGCTGAACCCTCGCTCCTCTGCCGCCATCCATAACAGGGGGATATTTATCCCGCTGTAAGCGTTACCGGTCGTGGCATTCGCCGGCAGAGAACTGCCGGCAGGCTTTTGTGCAGCACGCCAGGGTTTTCGCCAGGGCGCGGTCCCCTTCTCCAGGGCAGCAACAATTTTGTCAGTCACCTGCTGATAAAGGTCAGCACGTTCAGTTTTCGGTGCCCTGCGGGCAGAAGACGTTTTTTTCATGGGATAAACCTCAAAAAGGCGTATCCCGGCCAGTGGCGCGGAATACGCCACTGGGAGTGGAAGAAAATTATCGGTTATCGGGTAAAAGAGGGGATGATTTCACCCTCTGGAGTAACCGAATTGATACGATATTTACGCAGAGAAGCGGAAGTAAAACGGAACATGATAAGTCCCCCTCTGTGGTTAACAGGAGAAACTTCCCGGAAGGAAGTCTCTCCGGGAAGCCGTGTCATAAAATTCGGTGTCACCACGTGTTGAGGGCGCCATCGCTAAAACGATAACGATACAAAGCCAGATCGCGAGCCATTCTACGGGCTGCTTTCATGGCCTGACGTGCAGAACGCCAGTGACCACAGGTGCAAAAATACTGCACCTGCCAGTCACGGGAACTGCACCCCGTTCGACACGCGACCGAAGCGGTAAATTGCCCCAGCCCGTTTTGAAAGACTTCGGGACGGAAGCTCAGCTGGCCCGTTCGATTGGTGAACCAGTCGTTGTCATGCTGCCCCAGCACAGTAGAAAAATGTTCCAGGGCGACGGCTGCTTTATGTAAAGCAGAAATGAGGATTTTCATGGTGTTTCTCCTGCAGTGAAGCAGAGAAACCTTCACCACCTGCGGGGGAAGTTTTCCCCGCGTGGGTGATTAGTTAAGTAGCCCTGTTAGGACCTCGGTGAAGCGCTATCAGAAGTCTTCGACAGACTCCACGCCTTTATGGAATCCATATTCCCAAGCATATTCATCTACAGTTTGACCAAGAAGAATGAGCTCAGTGATATACTTTTGAAAAAGATAATCAGGTATCAGATTGGACTCGCAGGCTTTCCCGAGCTGTCCAGCAATCCAAATTATCTCGTTGGCCCGTGATGGGAAGCCATCTACATCGACGTCATCCGGAATACCACAGCGTTCTAATGCACGTATAGTGAGTAATGCCGCTTCCATTTCAGAAACGAGCACGATGAACTCAATATTTGACCGGGTACAAGCGTGAATACGTTCGACAGTAATGTCATATACAGACATGGCAATATCCTCTGATAACAGGGAAACCATGCCCGAAGGGAGCAAAGTCCCTGCAGGGTAAGAAAATCTGATGGCGAAGTGCCATGGGGTAACAGCAATTAAGAGTAAAACGTGTGAAGTGAGCCTTAACCCGAAGGTCTCTGTTTTCAAAGGATAAACAGATTTAACTTAACCGCCCGAAAGCGCCATCTCTCAGGTCATGATGGCATTGGCATGTGATTACCCGAAGGCGTTCCTCTCAAATCACCGGAACATTGGCAGTTGTCGAAGACAACGTTAGCGAATTAATCGTACACAATATGCCCAGACTCGGCAATACCATCAACGCAAAGATTTTTCCATTTTGTACGATAAAACCAGGTCATAAATTGTATTAGTGTGATTACCAAGAGATACTGACAGGTCTTTTTATTAGGACACGATAACACCTGGCAGTCTGCAATGAGCGCAGGCTGTGTGAAAACATTTTTGGTCGCAGAGACTGCCAAAAACAGAGCTGAAAACCGCGCTCATACGTAAAATTCGGCTCTAACTAACCAGTCGCTCAATTTCAGATTTTGCGTAGACGCGCGCACTTCAGTTTTTGGTCAGGGTTTTCACACAGCCAGAGCGTGAAGCGGACGTTTCCACTATCCCATCAAGGCAGTCTTCAACAGGTCGATTTCAGAAACCTTCGTTAGTTTTCAACCATTCTATTTCTTGATGTGTTAACGCTCTTCCTAATAAAGAATTCCTATGCGGATAGCGACCGAACTGCTTAATAATCTGTCTGTGTTTTTTCATATTCGATAAATTCTCTGTCACCTACAACTGCGCACAACTTCACAGCCTCGCTATGGATTGGAGCTGACCCTAAGTTTTACGATCAGCCCAATCAATCGTAGTCCCTGCGCGGTCTATATCAAAAACGAGGTAATAGTGGTGTGTTGCGCCGTTTGGTTGGATGTAACGAGCTTTCTGGGCGCGACTATGCGTAAACCTGTGGCGAGGTCATCCGTGTATAATGGCTCTGTCGCGTTAGACGCCATGCGCTTTCGCCATGTCAGGGAGCTAAATTTTTCCAGATGTCATAGCCGATATACGCTAGCGTTGAGGTAGCAAACAGGGCAAAAATGATGAAAACGTAGCGGAATCTACCCTGACTTGCGGCAATTTGCGTCTCCAGATGGCTCTTTTGCTGGCTCACCGCCTCGGTCAACGCCTGCAGGCTGGTTTGCAGAGACTCAATAGCCTGGGTTGGTGGAGTCAAATGCTGCAGCAGTGCTGCCTGGACGTCGGTGGACAGCGTTTCAAGGCCGCTTAATACTTCCCGCCGAACGCTTTCCTGCCGTTCCGCGAGCGTGGTCCGCGCCGTTTGCACACCTTGACTCACGCCCTTGAGCTGCTGGTCAAGTTCGCTTACCGACTGCTTTATTTGCTGCTGGGCCTGCATGACACTTTCCAGCTGTTCAGCCAACCGCTGGTCACGCTCTCGCGTCGACCGTTGCTCGCTGGCATTGCCGGCGCTGGCGTCCTCCAGGGATTGGTTAACCGCCAGCAACTGCTGCAACAGGGCATCAGCGCCGTCGATACCCGTTTTCTGATACCGTCGGATTGCATCATTTTGCTGTCCAAGCACGTTCGACAGTTTTTCAATGACTTCACCAGTCGCGTTTTTCAGTTGGCCGTCATAGTGCGCCGACTGTTGGCTCAGCGAGATGCTAATATCCTGTTTTTTTCTTCCACCTGCTGCAAAATAAATTCCTGCAGCGAGCTTATCGCCTGAGGAATATCATCGTCTTGCAGCTCCCGTAACGTTTTCCCCAGCGGCTGAATGATTTCTTCGGTGCTTGCTACCGCATTAAGGATATCATTGATTTCCTCAACCTTATCTTTGGTGTCCAGAACATCTTCATGGAGTTTTTTCATCGAACCCTTAAGGGGATCGAGGGGTTCCTTGAGGATTTTTACCATTAGCTCGGCGAGCGTTTTTTCTTTATTTTTTATTTCACTGGTCACGTTCATATCTTACCCGGAATACTTTTCAGTTAAATTCATTAAATCTTCCCGCTGATTTTTCAACGCTACGCAGGATAAAATTTGTAATAGCGCATCACAGTCGTCACGTTCCTGAAAGGCTGAATCCAGACGTTCATTTAAGGTGTTGAGATACTCTTCATCAAGAAAGTGAACAAACCGCTTGCAGCGAGCAAGATCCTCCTTTGAATCCGCGTCAATTTTCTTTAAATCGTCCTTGTACGAGGCGATCTGTTGCTCAAGCGCTGTCTGACGCCGCAGGGATTTATTTTGCTCTACCCGCAACACATCGAGAGTCATCCCCTCTTTAGTGAGTTCGCTTTTGTATTCATTCCGGACGTTCTCTGCGGCAGCCATCCATTGTGAGGTCCACAACCGAATGACTTCCGCTTTGGCATTATCAGCGGCATGGATGACGCTGTTTTTGTCCGATGAATAATTCGCCGAACTAAGATAGGCGTCGATCCAATAGTCATTGAGCGTATAGCGAATAGCACTGAACTTTTCATCAAGAATATCCTGCACCGCCTGCCGCGTAGGTTCAATATTCTTGCGGGCCACTTTTTGCCAGTACGTTGACTGACTTGCTACGGCCAACTGGATCTTTTTAATTTCACTGCAATAGTCGGCAATCATACGGTGTAAAGTCGTACATTTTTCGCTTTTGTACTCTGCAGGCAATTTAATTACTGCGGCCTCTTCCGCGGCTTTATCGATAAGCCGTCGGCTGACAGATAACGAGTTATCTTTTAATAACCTGTTCGTTTGGTCTATTTTTTCCTGCGACCGGGACATCGCCTTTTCCCAGGTCGTCATTGTAGTTTCTGTCTTTTGTTGCTGTTTTTTTAGCCCCAACAGTCCCCTTTCGATTGCCGCCGTTTTTTTCTCCTGAATATATTTAACGCTAAGGTGGGTATCCAGGGTGCTGCGCAGCCGTCCGAGCGGGCTAGTCGATGCCGCAATCTGTTCCAGCAGTTCGCTACGCAAGCGGCTGACCATAGGGGCAACCCGGGCATACAGGGAGCTATCGTTTTCCGCCATACTCAACCAACTGCTGCCAAACTCAAGTGGAAAGTAGAGGTTCTGGTCTTTCACCGCATCGCTCAGGCTGTTAAAGCGTTCAATCTGTTCAATAAGGCGCTGACGTAGCTGCGTGATATCGAAAGCCGGATCGTTGCGAATCAGCGTCTTCACCGACTGGGCTGAGTAAGAATAGGTCGTCACGATGCGAAACCGATGCGGCATCGCCTGCCAGTCCTCAATACCCGGCAGGGTGATAACCTCCGGCTGCAGGAAGCTCAAATCGTCGCCACGACCAATCAGCAGGACCAAATCAGCGAAGGGAAGATAGGTCTTCGCCATTTGATTTACATGCTTTTGCTCTTCCATATTGGCGGGATTATCACCAGGCAGATCCAGAATACGCACGCCGGGCGCACCCGAGGTTTGTATCCTGAAAAAACGCCCCGGAATATGCACAATACAGGAAGAATCAACAACCAGTTCACCTCGTTCCATCTGCTTTCTGAGCTGCGCTAAAGCCTCTGTCATATCGTCGTCAGAGACAAACCAGCTCGTTTTCGATTGCACAAACAATCCCCAGCGCTGGTCCGTTGAACGACGATATTCCATGGCGGTGGCGGTGGCCGATTTCCCGGCTTCCCGCCCGCCGCGCAGCACGTGCGATAGCGTTGCCATCTGCTGCAGATCGATGCCCATCAGGTCGAGCAGTAAGGTGGTTTTTCCGACCTGCGTCTTACCAAAGATGACCACGTACGGTTCGGCATCGCTTTCCCTGAGCTGTATCCTTTCCTGAACGTCATGACTTAATGTCTTAATCAGCCGATCGTAGGCGCGAAAAGCCCACTCCGACTGCCGTGACTCTAACCGCTGCCAATAATCGATAACCTTCCCGGACGTCATCTCACTCACCACGGCTGGTGATTAACACTTGCAGACCCGAAGCCGATGAACCCAGCTCAGTGCGCAGGTCGTCGATAAGGGCATTCACATCGGCAATCGCTTTCGCGAGCCGATCCTTGCGCATCAGCATTTCGTCCATGTGATAACGAGCACGTAACGTTTCGCTAATCCGCTTACGCGCCGCGTTCATCGTATCATCGAACTGATTGCGTAAATGCTCAATATGGTGGTCATGAACGCTGGCAAGCATGACGTGTGCCTGGGTGCTCGCTTTTTTCTCGAAGGTGCGCATTCGCGTTACCGCAGCCACGGTCACGTAGGCCGCCGCCACAACGGCGGTTACCGCAACGGCAGCAGGATGCATCATCACCGGTGCGGGGGGAAGGGGTGAACCCGTCGGGTCAATGGAAGGCTGATCCTGGCCAAAGAGCGCGCCGAGGATATCGGAATCGCCGTCGCTGACAACGTCAATCGCCAGCACCGCCGCCAGTGATTTTATTGCGGTCTTGCCAAGATCAACCCCTGCGTTGAGGGTTTGAACCCCTTCTGCCGCGACGTTACCTGCGGATATCTCGCCATCGTCCTGCTCAAGCGTGACGTAGGGCCGCAGCTCTTTGCAAATCTCAGGCATGGCGTACACAAGGCGGGTGTACTCCAGCGAGAGCACCGGGATCAATTCCACGCTTTTCCTGAACTGTTTATTCACCACTATGGTGTTTTGCGCATTCGACGTGTCGCCATGATTTAGCAACATTTTGATATTACTTATTTTTTCTGCATCCAGCTGTTCGTGTTGCACGGGCTGCCCGGCGCTATTCATATAGCCAAGTGCTACCAGCTTGTCCAGCTTCGGTGATGTAGGCAAGTTTGGGCGATCGTTGCCGTTTGGTATGGGCTTGAGTTTCGCCGCCGTCAATTGTTTCAGGCTGTTCACATAGTCGTCGAAGAAATCAGCTGATGCGTCCTGCCATGAATCCTGAACCAGTTTCTGCAATTTGCCTTTTGTCTCACTGGTGGTATCAAATGCATTCGATACCCAGTTGGCAAATCCCTCATGCTCCTTGACCAGCCTGCGGTCCATATTCGCCTTCGCCGCTTCAAAGGTTTTAGCGATGCACGTTTTCACCTTTTTGGTGTGCTCTTCCCGCAGTTCCTGCACTGCGCCGTCAAACACTTCCAGAGCTTCGGCCAGCACCTGGCTGCCATCGTCCTGGCCTCCTTTATCACTATGGTAATACAGACGTGACTGGGTGCGGATCATATTCATGACGCGCGGCAGATCCTTACTGACAATCCCAGTAAGGTGGGTTAACTGGAGATAACGGTTGGTTTGTCCGGAAAAGTTAAGGTCGTCAATGGCCCGGCGTAGGTGCGGCATCCATTCTGTTATGTATTCCGGATCGTCGGTGCCGGTTAAAATAATGTTGTTATCCGTATATTCGGTAGCGAGATTGAAGGTTTCAGCCGCGCTTTTTCTTAATTCAGCTTGCCGTTGCGGATTATGGCGATACGCTTCTGTCTTGGAGATGACAATATAAGGTTTACAATTCTTAAGCTCTTTTTCCAGCATATCTTTGACGATTTCGAGCTGCTGCTGGTTTGCCAGTCGCGTCTCGTCGGTCACGATGATACAACCGCCTGCCGCGATCATCGCCTGACGCATCAGTTCCTGCCATTCACGATTCTCACGCTCTTGTTTTTCATAGCCAGGCAGCAGTAACCAGGCCTGGTTATTGCGGGTAAAATAACGCTGCGGTACTTTCAATACCGGCAGTAAATCCCCGGCATCAGGATCGCAGACCGTGCGCTGAAACTCGTTGACGTCGACGCTGACATCCTCCAGCGTCAAATCATTTCCAGTTTCGACCAGGCGGCGGACATAACCCTGCGTCACTTTAGTCTCACGACTCTCGAGGATCAGTACCGGCATTTTCTCGCCGCGTCCTTCATTACTGCGTAACCAGCCGCTACTGTCATGATGCAGGTCATACAGGCTCGCCATCAGCGTCGTTTTACCCGCCCCTTGCGAGCCGCCTATCGCCACAATCCAGGTATCGGCGAGCACTTCAGCAAGCAGCAGTCGTCGCATGACCTCAAGTAATTTTTCATCAAGCGCCTCGCCGTCAAGTGCGGAACAGGCCCCACGTAAACGACGCAAAGCATTATTCAGCGCCTTGAGCTGGATTTCAGGTGATTCCATTGTCATTTGTTATCCTCAGCAGGTCTTAAAATTGCGAAACCTGATTTTATCAGGCTCTGTCGCGTTAGGCTCGCGAACATCGAGGCAAGTTTCGCGCATCCGGGGGGCGATTGGAAAACGGAAATTATCCTACGCTAAGCCTGTGTTTTTGAGCAGGCATGAGTTGACGGGCTGCTTTCTGCTTTGAGCGAGGCAGGCGTCCAGTTTGCAGCAAATATGACTTGAGAATATTTAGATGAGCAGGTTGTTACAAACCAGAATCTACCTCCCTTCTCATAAGGAATTCGTCATGAAATACACCATCAACACATAGTGCTTCTTTATCGATTGCCCATTCAACGAACCCATAAGAGCGGTAAAGTGATAATGCGACTTTGTTCGTCGTAACAACTGATAGTTTTATAGTTTTAACTGAACCAGCAGCTTCCAATGCCGCTGCCATTAAACCGGATGAAAGCCTTAAACCTCTCGCTTCTTCACGTACATACATTCCCCAGATAGTGGCGACATGGCTTAACTTTGCTGAAGATGTGCTGCTAACCCCAATCATGCCCTGCAGCAGGTTATCAGTATCGAATCCACCAAAAACATGATTGGTTCGTAACCTATCAGCAAAGAAATGATCTGGCTTCTGGCTCCAATCTTCATAAGATGCACCAAAGGCATCAGGATGAAGTCGCAAAGCTTCCAACCTTACTCTTCTAAAATTGCTAAGATCACTTTCGATTATTCGCCGTATCATAAACTCCTTCACTTTAACCTCCTTACTATCAGTTTTTTAAATGGTTAGAGTCAGCTATCTATTCGTATTTATCATAAAGCCCTTCATAGACATTGCCTAATAGCCTCTCAGCACAATTTTTATCCGTCCAAGTCGAAACACCATTTTAGCTAAGTCCGATCTTGGCACAGAGCGGTCGGCAAGATGTGCTCAATGACTGTTACGAGCGAGGACGTTTTAAAAAAGTGATATTTGATGGATTGATTGTATGGAACTAAATGATTAGCATCTGCTCTTTCGGACAAAGAAAATGACTGTTAACGATTCCCTCTTGGCATTCTCTCTCGCAGCACTGTTACTTACTCTTACTCCCGGCCTCGATACGGCACTTATTCTTCGCACCGCTTGTGCTGAGGGCGGCAAAAAAGCTTTTCAGGCTGCCCTTGGCATTGATGCTGGCTGCTTTATATGGGGCGCGCTGGTCGCGTTAGGTCTTGGTGCTCTGCTGGCGGTTTCAGAGATGGCTTACACTGTGCTAAAAGTTTGTGGAGCTGCCTACCTGAGCTGGCTGGGCTTACAACTGCTGATACGCCCCCGATCGTCTTTCAGTAACAGCGATGGGAGCAACGGTTCTCAGGGGAACTGGTTTATCAGAGGAATGCTTGGGAATGTGCTCAATCCCAAAATGGGTATTTTCTATGTCTCTTTTTTGCCTCAGTTTATACCTACCGCCCACTCTCCTTTAATATGGACTTTTGTCCTTGTTAGCATACACGTAACAATTGGGACTATGTGGTCAGTCACACTCATTTTATCCACGCATTTTGCGTCAGCTATATTGAAGAAAAGTAGCGTTGTCAAAGTCATGGACAGAGCAACAGGGGGCTTGTTTTTATGCTTCGCGGCTAAACTGGCTGTAAGCACGAGATAGCTTTGGGTAGGTTATTTCTGTCCGCTGGCACATAACGGCCGGTCTTTTACTAAGGTAAGTTTAAGACTAGCCGCGTGCGCCCTCAAGAATGAGGGCCGCCTCGGATTGTCAGGCTGATTGCGCCAATTGCCGCTGCAGAACCTGCAGGCTAGTTCCTGCCCCCGCCCATGCAGCAGCCGAGCCGACCACATATAGGTTTTGCTTGGCGCGTGAGATGGCTACATTGATAATGTTTGGCGGGCTTGCCGCCCACTGGCGCGCCCTTTGCTGGCTAGCTTTCGGCGCACCTAGCAACAGGATGACTGTGTCCGCCTCTCGGCCCTGGAACGTGTGGATCGTGCCTACACGGTCACGACTCCACTCATCCCACTTTACTCCCAGCGCCCGCAGCAGATCAGTCTCACTGTCGAGACGCCGATGCATGTTCTGCTCTACGATCTTGAATGGTGTGATGATAAAGACGTCCGGATTTGTAATGCCCGATGCGGCCAGCTCTTTGAGCATTCGTACAACCGTGTCACCCTCGTCGGGGCACCACTTCGTCTCAGCATTGCCATTGACGTCGATCCAGCGAGATCGCCCCAACGCTGAGCCGATTGATCCTGGTCTTTTAGGCCCGACAGCATGGACCATCTGCCCGGCATAGGCGATGGCGTTAGAGACATCGAACATTGGGTTCTGGCAGCGCCTATGAACGAGGAGTGGCAGCCCGACCTCTCGATCACCTATGTCCGTTACAAAGGTGGATTTGAAGCGCGATGCCTGATCCGCAAGGGTCTGCGTAGATGCAGCGGGGGCAGACCATTCGCTCTGTTCAATGTCGAAGAACTTGCAGATTTCGGCATTCAGCTTCTCGGGAAGTGAAACCACAGGTGGAATCTGCAACGGGTCACCCACCACGATGGTGCGTTTTGCCCGCATGATCGCTCCAACTGCCGCCTGGGGAACGGCCTGGCCCGCTTCATCGACCAGAAGCCAGCCAATACTCTCTGGTGGCAGATCCCCGAACATCGTCCGTACTGAGGCAAACGTCGTGGACACAGTCGGCACCACCATAAAAAGGCTCGACCAAAGATCGGGGAGAAGTTCACGGTGAGCGGGGGACTGGAATGCACCAGCCACCATGCCCGACATCAATAGCCCAAGGTTGTGTTGCAAGCGGCTGGCCGAAGCATCGATGAACGTTTTATGCACCGACAGGGCGGCGGCGAAGAGATCCTCACGCAGGCGATGAACCTCATCGGGAAGCCATGGCGCAGTCAGGTGGATAGCATCGTGCTTGCGTTCGAAGAAAATTTCGTCAACGACTCTGTCGCCCATGCGGTTTCGTGCCTGTGCCTCGGTTGCCTTCAATTCCGAGACAGCCTGACATCTGCTGGAGATTTCATGGTCGAGTTGCTGTAACTGGGACTGAGCATTGTTCCACTCAGTCCTTGCAAGTTTCAGTGCGTCGTCCGTACCCCGCGCCCGTAAAACTGATTGCTGCAAGGTCGCCGAGAGCTTCTGCAGTGTCGATCTCCACGATTTCCAGGTCGCAGTCCCGAACAAGCGGGAGAAGAAACCTGGACGGCCAGCAAGATGGCTATCGAGCAAGGTCTTGTCCTGCTCGCTCTGCGACTTTGCCTTCTCCTGCTCCTGATGGCAGGATTCAGCAATCTGGTGTGCCTGTTCGACGGCTTCATTCAGGCTCGGACGACACTGTTTCAGTCTTTGAAGTTCGGTGGTAGCTCCCTTGAGCGCCTGGATATCCCGGCGCATCCCTTCGATGCTGGCAATTTCGGCGTCTACCGTCTCCTTGAGTTTAAGGAATGCGGTTCGCGCTTTCCGCCAAGCCGCAGCAGCGTCCGCTTCGTTGGTACTGGGCCGCTCATTGACGACCACGCTGGGCATCACGCGATCGATGATTACGCCAGTTCGTACGTCCTTGATCTCACGCATGACGTTTATGCCGCGAGCTGCTTTCAGGTAGGTAAGGAAACCGCCGTCCTCATTCCACCAGAAACCTTGCTGGAACGCGCCTCTGTTGCTGCTCTTGCCGAGTGCAGCGGCGATCAATCCCCAGGTTTCGACAGGATCGGAGAGAGTGTCGCCCTCGGCTTCGAAATAGCCAGCTCGTTTAGGGTTCGCGATCAGGTCGCTGATGGACCGGAAGTAGGCGATCTGTTCATGGCGACCATTGGCTTCCTTGAGGGGAAGTTCTTTGCTGACGTTTTCGACCGCTTTGTTATTGGAGGACGCTACGACGATCTCATGGCCCTTCAAGGATGCATGTAACCTGTAGAAGTGCAGGAAGGCATTGGATCCGAATGCCAGCTTCTCGCCTGTTGTGGAAAAGGCATCCTGCGGTTTGTTGAAGCCGGACATCGCCGTGGCCCGATCGAGAATGCAACCAACGACGATATCCCGGAGAAGAGTGGTTTTTCCGGTTCCCGGCGGCCCATTGACGCCGATGATTCCCGGAGCATCAATCAGCTCAGCACGCGCTGCATTCACGGCGGCCTGTTGAAGCAACACTAATGGATGACCGCCTTGCGAAGGCCAACGAGCCTGCGGCATGAGCGACGGTGCGACGAACGGTTCGACTGCGGAAATGGGCGACAGCACGTCGATTTTCTGGTCAGGCCTGCCAATTCCCATGTAGCGCCGCAAACCGGTTCCGGCCTTGCCCGTTTCGATCAATTTGGCTGCTTCACCGAGATCTTCAAGGTAGAAGGAATTTAGTAAAGAAAGCTCAGGCGGCGCCTTGGCCTTGAAATGATGAAACACCTTAATCGCGAATGTGGGTGGTTCAACCAAATGCACGGGCACACCGAACCGCGACACAAGCCATTTATAAGCGTCAAGAACGATATCCAAATCGATCGGTATGGGTTCTCCATCCTCGTTGTGGCGACGAACCATTCGGTCCAGATGCTCGATAATGCGCGGCTCAACATTCGGCCAATTCCCTAAGCTCCCAAGCTTCAGATCGAGAGCAGGCTTGAGCGCCCAGGCAAAACTGGAAACGGCGACGCCTTTGTCCTCAAGCACATAGCCTTCCTTGTCGATCAGGATCGAGCCGATGGCCGCTTTCTTGCCGTCCGGGCGTGAACATTCCTCATCCTCGCCAAAAACTTTGACTAGTTCGTCCGTCGCCTTGTCGAGAGCGATGGCGCCGAGGACGACCTCGAAATAAAGCCTATGGTTGGGCTTGCTGCGGGCATTTGGTCCCCATGGGACGCCTCGCTCCAATAGAGCAACCCTGGAGCGGTCGCCAGTTGCCATATCCTCTGGGCGCTTATAACCTTGAGGCGACAGTGCTTCGATGGCTGTCCATGCTGCCAGTATCGCGCGCGCATCATTTGCCTTAACTGGCGGAGAGAAATACGTAAGCGGACCGAGGTCGATCTGGTCCTTGCCGAATTGCTGTTGCATTACAGGATCTGGAGTAGCCTTCGGTCGCAGTTGCACAACCGTTGCAGGCTTATCGCGGGGCACAACTTGGGGAGATTGTGTGGGCGCCGAACCAAGATTACTTGCTGATGGACTGGAACCCGACATGGAGGCCACTCTGCGACTGCTAAGTTCGGTTAGGGCTTGCTCGATTTTAGTCGTCAGCGTCCGCGCCCTGGCAGTGTTGCGAAAGGTCAGCTCGCTCAACAGCTGTTCAAGTTCACTAACATTGTTGCGAGACTGTTCGAAGATTGCTTCCAGATCGAAGATTGATTTTTGCGCATACTGCCGTGTCTTCATTTATTTCTGCGGCTCCATATCCCATCAGTTGATAGATTTTATGCTAATTAGCTTGACTTCTAAAACTGTTAACTTCCGCTCCTGGCACGAAGCGGTCAGGTTGAAGGACCGTAAGGTCTGCGATGAGCTAAAAGCTGTCTGTCAGATTGGGTAGGGATCTAAGCCACAAAAGTGTCAGCTCAAATCTGCGCTAATACACATAAATTTGTGAACACCAAGCGATTTTGTCGTACTTTAATTACCACGCGATTCTGTCGTAGTCGCTAATTACCAAGGGAAATTGACGGTTATCTTTAACCGTGTTCTTTGAATGTTTTGTTTGTGCATTTGAGGAACGCTAAGGATGATTGTGTTGAATTCCAAAGCTCAATTGACAGTTGATGTCATCGCGAAAGTGGCTGAGCGTAAAATTACGATAGCCAATGCCGCTAAGCTCCTCAATAAATCCAGACGTACTATTGAACGTTATTTACAGCGTTACCGAAGCCAAGGACTACAGTTTGTTGTTCATGGTAATTCCGGCAGCGAGCCTGTTAATAAAACGCCAGATAGGCTTAAGCAGCAAGTTCAGTCGCTAATCCGCGAGAAATACTATGATCTGAACCTGTTGCACCTTGCCGAGATGCTTGAGACTCATGAACATATTGTTGTTAAGCGCGAGACACTGCGTAAATGGGCACATGATATCCATCATGTAAAACGGGCGAAGCGCAGGCGTAGCCGTGTTCACAAACGCAGAGAGCGAATGGAAGCGCCAGGGTTAATGCTGCAAATGGACGGCAGCACACATCGCTGGTTCGGTGATAGGAAGTCGTGTTTAATCGCCATGATTGATGATGCTAACAGCGATATTCATGCTGAGTTCTTTCCGTCAGAAACGACTGAAGGATGTATGAAAGTAATGCGCTCAGTCGTTGAGAAATACGGTGTATTTAAAACCCTGTATGTTGATCGTGCCGGAATATTCGGTGGCCCTAAACGCTGCAATTTCTCCCAGATGCAGCGGGCCTGTGAGGAATTAGGGATTGAGATCATCTTCGCTAGTTCTCCTCAGGGTAAAGGTAGGATTGAACGCGCCTTCGATACCCTGCAAGACAGGTTGATACCGGAGTTACGACTCAACAAAATTACTGACATGACGGGCGCAAATAGCTACCTCCAACACGTCTTCATCCCCCAGTTCTGGCGTAAAAACCTGGTTGTAAAATCAAGAGCATCAGACACCGAATATACACCTGTACCACGCTACACCAATCTTGATGATATCTGCATCACCAAGGTCTACCGGAAAATACGCAACGACCATACGTTTAGCTACGGCGGAAAATTCTACTTCATCGACTCACCGCTTAAGCACTCAATCGCAAACCAGAAAATTGAAATTCGCACAGGTAAAAATAAGCGGTTTGAAGCTTACTTCGCTGGACGACAGCTACAGGTAACAGAAGTCACTGAGCCTGAAAAAGTGTCCTCGGAAGACAATGAGATCCAGAAGAAGCTAGAAGTATTAGCACTGGCTGACAGGCTTGGAAATGTGGCAGAAGCTTCCCGACTTAGTGGCGTTTCCCGCGATACGATTTACCGCCATCGTAAGCTGATTAAACAAGGTGGAATTGAATCGTTAAAACGTCAGGAAACGCCGGATCTTCATCACAAAAACCGTACTGACAGAGCTATTGAGGAAGTCGTCATCGAATTCTCCCTGGCTAACCCACACCTGGGTCAATCAAAGGTATCACGGCTGCTCAAATCCGAAAGAAACGTCGATATACACGCTAGCGGCGTTCGAAATATCTGGCTGAGGGAAAACATGAATACTACTGCGTTACGGCTGGCAAAGCTTGCCGAAGCGCGGCAACATTGATAGTGTGATTACGTCAAAATCGCCTGGTACTTATACCGTCAGTATCCCTTGGTAATCACACTAATACACATAAATTAATACACATAAATTTGTTACACATAAATTCATCTGAAGATAGACCTCTACTCCCAATCACATTTCTTTTAAATGAACCCTCATCGACATCAACATGGTAAATAAAACTATCAGCAATACTGAATTGATGCTCCCGCCAGTTTGCATCTAAAACAATGGCCGAGGATATCCGTGTCGTCAGTCCAGAATAGTCGGGCATATTAACATCACCATCGTAAATATAACGCCAGAATACCCACCCAACACCCAGCATCTTTTCTGGTAATACGCCGAATAAGATTAATGTCGAGATTAATAGAATTAACATCAGTCCCCCTCAGCAACATCATTTCGATAATAAACCTGTTTAATATAGCGCCCACGGCCATCACCGTGACCTAAATCCATTGAAACCAGTGCCAGGACTTCGCTATCGTTAAAACCATTATCTTTGTGATATTTTGAAAGTTCGCGGGCAAAATTATAGCGCATGCTATGTGGTGCTTTCTCACCATTCAAACCAGCTTTACGAAGAAAATATCGATACCGGTTAATTGCCTGATGAATGCCTGGCTTGTCAATAAATTTACCATTGCGCTCTCGGGCTTCTTTTTCTGCATACAAAATTGCCCTTCGGGCTTCATTGCGATCAATGATTGTTGTATCACGGGGACGGCCACCTTTCGTACCAAACACAACACGAATGGATTTATCACCACGTTCAACGGCCTGTTTCCAGGTTGATAATGATTTGCAGGCCTCAACCGACTCTTTCGTTCTTAATCCAAAAACATAGGCCAGTCTCATCGTGGCAGCCACACCGCGATCCTGTTTTTCAATTTCATTAAAGGCTTTTAAAAACTCATCTTGTGTTAACGCCGTTTTCGTTCCATCACGATTTACACCTGAAATACCGAGCGATTTATTATTCAGTCGTTCATTTTTAGGGTCTGCCAACCGGTGTTTCCCCGCAGCACTGAAGATCCCCCTTAATACTGACATTTCATTCTGCAGAGTGCGATTGCTCAGATTTAAACTCTTTCGGTATTCAATATAACTCTCTACGTAACGCACTTTTAACGCGTCAACGCTGCGTAACTTGATACCTGTATTGTTAAGGTGTTCAAGAAAGTAACGCCCAATACGCTGACGATCTGCAATAGTCGCGTATCCCCCTGCCCCGGCTCTGGCAAGCGAAATGAACGCTTTCCTGAAACACTCAATCTTGGAACGGGTACTTTTCTGCTTCATTCTTCTCCCCTGCGCAACATTCAGACAAAGCCTTTCTGCCGTGAACCACGCATAAGTGGCACCTGGCAGAAAGACTCACAACGATGACCAATACGTTGGTCAGACGTCCATGCGTGTCGGTTAGTTTGCCATCCTGGCCGTCAGATACTGTGTAGCATGGCGAGGCTGTGTTGAGTTGTTGCAGGAGCCCGTTAAGCACTCTGTGCGACGGTTTTTATGCTCCCCGTTCACCCGGTTTCGGTGAACGCCTCAGTACCTGGACGATGTCCTCCTTTTTCATGTAGTCAGGACTTAAAAAAGTCATTAGTTGAAGTTTCAAGTTTTGCGGACGTCCGTGAAAACGGACGCAAAACGGATACGTAATTACGGAGCGATTTGGTGATTCTCGTGAAAAACACTTAAAATCTCTTTCAAAGCCGCGTATTACGTGATGTTGACGTTGTCCGCCTTGCGGCGTCACTTGGTACTCGTTTCACTCGAACGCAAGTGACGCCGCGCTCCTCTGCTCTCAATGCGTACGTGGAAGATGCCAAATTTTCAAATTGGCATATCCACGGTCTGCAAAGTTTGCAACCGGAAGCTGACGTCAAAGCATCAAATCGAAACGAGTAAAACATTCGCAGAATGTATCTGCGATAGAAGATTCTGCATAAAGCAGATCGTAGTGAAGTGAACCTTCATCGCTGTTGCGATCCTCGTTTTCAAAGGTTAAACGAGGGTACCGCCCGAAGGCGCCACCTCTCAGGTTAAGGTGGCATTGGCATGTGATCACCCGAAGGCGTCCCTCTCAGACCGCTGGGACATTGGCGTGTTGCGCGAGGCAACGTTACAACAAACGTGATGGTAGATCAGCTTTACGTTATCTTCAATAGATTAAACATGAAGTTCATAATTGCCCATTTTCCGGGAGAGTGGCTTTTTTCGAAAGCATTCTCTCGGAGAATCTAAACTGTTGTTGCAAGTTTAAAATGTCACCTGTCTGTGCAATATTGAAATGTCACTTTTGTGTATTTAATCAATGTTCTTCAGTAGCTCAATTCTGTATTATGAAGGGCTTATCGGTTTACCAAGGGAAGATAAATGGCTGATATTGCATCTATTACAGCAGGCTTAAACGCTGTCAAGCTGGCCTTTAATATCGCAAAAGACCTGAAAGAAGCTACCGCAGCATTTAATGAAGCAGAGTTTCGCTTAAAACTTAGTGAATTATATTTGAATCTGAGTGATGCCAGGATCAACCTGGCTGAAGCACAGCAAGAAATAAACACTCTCCAGGCAGAGATTACGTCTCTCAAGACTCAACTGAACACCGTGGATGAATTAGTATTCAGGGACGGATTTTACTACCGGGTAACGCCAGTATACGGGAAACCAAATGACCCATTTTGCCCTAAATGTTATGAGGGTACTCCTAAGAAATTGTCTTCTGTCATGGTCGCGACAGGAATACACTCTCATTTTGGCCATCAGTATTGCCACGCTTGCCAGAGTCACTTCTGATATAAAGGGGCTGGCTAACGTTTCAGGCTGGCTCTGAACTCTTCCGGGTTTACCAGCACCGGATTGATAGCCGCAGTTGCTCCTCAATTCTGGCCTGAGCCCGGCATTTCGGCATACATTAATGTCATAGAGTTAATAGGGATTGTGCGCGGGAACTGCCAGAAATTTCCGTCCTATATAGGCTATAGCCTCCGCAATAAGAACTTATTTCAGTTGATTTCTCGTACAGAAATGCAATCTTCTTAGGATTATTCTTAAGGGGTTAACTTGAATGCTTCAGACTACACGCTTATTCCTGTTATCAGCTTTACTTATACCTTTCCTTTTTAGCAATATGTCCACAGCAAAGGGTACGGTATCCGACGCACAGGTAAAACAGGCCATTATTGATGAATCAATATTGGCATACCCTGGAACGTGTGCATGCCCCTTTAACAGTGCCAGAAATGGCAGCTCCTGTGGCGGTCGCAGTGCATGGAGTAGAGCGGGTGGATACTCACCGATCTGTTACAAAAAAGAAGTCACGAAAGAAATGGTTAAACAGTGGCGGGATTCGCACCCAAATAATAGCTGATAGCTCTGTTTGCATGTTCATGCCGCCCGTTAAGAAAGTGTCCAATATATGGGGTTCACTTCATTGCTGGGCGGTTTTTTCGTTCACGTACAAAGACTACCTTGAGGATCGTTAAATCTCAAGACAATCATGCATCGTGGGCATACAGAGGAGCTGAGCATGCTTACACTGATCATCTTTTTGATATTATTAATTTCTGCATGTGTTTTTTGCTTTGATCCACCAAGAAGGGGATACGATAGAAATGAGATAATCCCCTACAAAATGAAATTATCAATTAATAAGTACCGGCTTTACATATACTCATCTGGAAAAATAAGACAATACCTCTTGCTCTTATTTATTTTATCTCTGTACTATTCAATAGCAGAGCCGTTTAAATCTGAGTTAATAAAGAACCTATCCTACTCATTGATGGCTGCGTTCATTTTTGACACTGGACTTAACTTTAACAAAGAAAACATCACCAAGGGTGTAATATCCCAACGATGGCACAATGATTTATATTCAGCATTTGAGAGAATAAAGGCAATAAATAAAATACTTTGCCCAAAAAACTACGCAATAAACAACAAAGACCTATCGATAGCTATTACAGCATCACTCTTCAAAGATAATGATAACTCATTCGCAAAGCGCGACTTGAGCTTGATGTGGGATTTATCTTCTGAAAAATACCTATCCTACAAAGAGATCGTTATAAAGAAAGGCGATAAACTTTACTCAGCCTCTCTAATATTTATAAATGATGATTATAAATTCCTACTGAATTTCAGTATGGATAAAGAAGTCTTCACTTCCTTCCCCTCCATAATGAAACCCTCTCTTAAAGTTTTTAGAGTGTTATCAAATTTAGTAAACTCAATAAAAGATCCATCGAGATTTAGCTTAACAATAGAGTCACTGGAAAAGGAATTATTTGATTATCTAGTGTTAAGGGAAGAATTATTTAATGACATTGAAGAAGTAATGGGCAGCTATGTTCAGAGGGCTCCATAGGCCAGGATAGCCCTCATTATTTACCATAACACCCTACGTTGCACGGCCTTGTTTTCTTAGAACGGCTTAAGTGTAAGTCGGGTCTGCCAGCGGGGTGTTTAATACCGTATACCCCAGCAGGGTTAAGAAATCATGCAAGAACGTCTTGACCATCAATTGTTTTCCTATCGTGTTTTACTAGGCACGATGCCGTGTTTGCTGCTTCACATGGGACCCTCGAAGAGAACCAAGTCCGCCTCCGTGCTTTCTTTGTCAGCCAGGTCTAGGCGCAATGCTCTGCCTGGCCACGGAAACAACGACGCTCAGCCTGGCCTCATTATTTCCCCGCCGGATAGTTATTTTTTCATCACACGCGCACGAAGGTTCAGCGCCACGTTATCTCCACATGCAATTACCGACGGACCACCGCCTCGCTTCCGACTTTTACTATAGGCAGATCTTCGGAAGTGTACCAGTCAAAAACGGGCCGTTTTGCCCCCGCCCCCCCCTCCGTCCGGGCATTACGTAGGCGGTGATACTACATCTAGTGGCTAAATTCAGTTTATAAACCACTGCATGTAGTAATTGGTGCCAAACTCAGTAAACCACTTCAATCTCCGAGAGCAATGGATTGCTGAAACAATCCGCAGTCCCCATGTCAGATGAGCGGGATAGAATCGTTAGTGAATGGCTCAAAGAACATCCTAGAAAGGGACTCACTGCACCTTGGGCAGCAGAAAAATCGCGAGATAGTGATTGAGCTATTGATCAAATTTGTGGCCGCGATGGCAGGTTATCGATTGAGCAAGTACGAGCGATACGCGAACTTGCCAAAGAATATTCAGCCGAGGAAATTTTCGTTCGTATTGGTGCAAAGGACATTGCTCAGGTTAATCGTATACTTGAAGGCAAAACATATTCACGGAAGAGGATGGTAATGAGTCTGTCATCAAGCAAAAATACTTAGCGTACGTTTCCGTACGGTTGGGCACAGACCCCTCTTACGGCACTCCCTTATTAAAAATGGACTGCTGCCGGGGCAGACCAGAAGCATCACGGGCCTAAAGCTGGCAGATGTTAACAAAACAAACAGATGAGACTGAGATTAAAAATTTGCGATGCGTCGACAAGTTCCGCCAAAATTTCTCTCGGATAGTCAGCCTGCGGATCGACAACGACCTGCCAGGCCTCCTCGCGTAGCTGCCAGCAATTCAACTGCTCATCCCATTCGGCTAGAACCCGCTCATTCTGATCGGTCACGCCGTAATACATCCCCTCGCCATACGCCTGACAATCCACCGCGAAGATCCACAGACGCAGATGCCCGAGTCGGCGAAGTAAATTAAAAATGGAGTTCAAATCGCGGATATTGATACTTACATTAGACATAATTGATTTCCTTATCATGTTTTCAATATTAATCACCTTTAGTTAAAGTCACGCAAAGAACAATCCATTGTTTTGTCCGTGACAGGTAGTCAGCATACAGTTACCCACCGAAATTACCGATGCCGACATTATAACCATATGTATATTATAGCATATTTTTAAAAATCGTTTCATTTTTAATCTATTTATTCTCCAGACCCGGTAACACCAGTTTTCGGATCTACATGCGAAGAAAGGAGAACTATCCCATTCGGCTAGAACCCGCTCATTCTGATCGATCACGCCGTAATACATCCCCTCGCCATACGCCTGACAATCCACCGCGAAGATCCACAGACGCAGATGCCCGAGTCGGCGAAGTAAATTAAAAATGGAGTTCAAATCGCGGATATTGATACTTACATTAGACATAATTGATTTCCTTATCATATTTTCAATATTAATCACCTTTAGTTAAAGTCATGCAAAGAACAATCCATTGTTTTGTCCGTTACAGGTAGTCAGCATACAGTTACCCGCCGCAATTACCGATGCCGACATTATAACCATATGTATATTATAGCATATTTTTAAAAATCGTTTCATTTTTAATCTATTTATTCTCCAGATCCGGGAGTTGGGGTTTTCGGATCTCCGCAAAATGAAGAGAGTTACGCAAGTAATCATAACTTATTGCGTGCATCAAATTTCTCTTTAAAAATGCACTTATAAACTATTGCATCAAATGTGTTCTTGTGTAATTATTATGTCTGTTTGCAGTCAATTTTTTATTAAAAGGGTGCAGGTAATGAAAGATGCCAAATCAAAAGACCTCTCTGAGTTGTTTAACACCATTACAGTGCGTAATGTTCGTACTGATGTGGATGAAGCTATCACGCGGCAGGCTAAAGCCGCCGGCAAATCAAAGAGTGATTTTGTGCAGGAGCTGCTGACTGCCACGTTTGGCGATCTGATTGGCAACTTTGTCCGGACCAGTGAACTGGTAAAACTCATGGATAAAGAAGTGGAAAAGCTGACCGGTGCCAGACTTAATGAACACTGGTTTCAATGGCAGCTGCCGGTTGAAAACCAGCAGTACTGCCGGATTTTAGGGATCAGCTCAGAGGAACAACTGCAGCAGATATTAATGGACGGAATGGCCAGAGAGCTGCTCACGCTGCGGGCGGAGGTATACCGGAATGCAGATGTGATCCCACATGGAATTTCCCTGTATTTCGCCCTGTTCACCGAAGCCGCGAGGCGTGGAACGCCACCGCTGCTGAGGGAATTTCACCGGACCCTTTTCTGGTGGATCAGTGAAAAGCAGTTCTTTGATGAAATTAACACGATGAGAAAGGCTATGCGGTTTGAGCCTCTGCAGGCTGAAAACGATCCACTGATCTGAAACGAGAAAAGCCACCCCGAGGGATGGCTTTTCCAGTACTAACTTTAACGCACGGGTCCGAAGAAATCCGCGCCTTGATGGGGTAAATCTACCAGTAACTGGTACGCCCGTCAACCTGACCCTCAGTTTAGCCCGGGAGGGCTGTATGCAGCTGGAAGACTATATCTCGGCCGGGCGGCTGAACATTTACACTGACGTGCTGAAGCTGAAACCTGGTGAAGAACTGGGCGGGTATAACTGGAACAAAGCCGTTTCCGCAGCCATGCAACCGCTGATGCACTGCCTTGAGGTGACGCTCCGTAATGCCATCGATTACAGCATTCGTCATGACCCAATGCTCGGAGCAACCGGACTCTGGCGTACCGATGCCAACTGGATATTTGATTTACCCCGCTACATCGGTGACAAGACCTGGATACGCCAGAACAAGCGTTACAAAATGGATGATCACGGCCGCAAGCTCATCCGTAACGACAAACCGGTTTATGACCGGACGGCCTGGGAGGAAGATTGTATCCGTAAGGTGTCAAAACGTATCCGTGCTGCGGGCAAGGATCCAACGGCAGAGCGAGTGATTTCCGGGCTGGATTTTGGTTTCTGGACAAACTTTCTGACGAAAAACTACGATGAACCGAGGAATCGTTCGCTACTCTGGCCCCAGCTGCTACCGTTGGTGTTCCCCGGTGCACCGGCCGGTACACGCCGCCATGTGCTGGAAAAGAAATTTACCCGTGTACGTGATTTGCGTAACCGCCTGGCTCACCATGAAGCGGTCTGGAAATTCCAGGAGGAAGATCCGATCTCCGGTGCGCCGGATTACAACCGCCCGGTATATGGTCTTCAGGCGTCGCTGCAGCTGTTGCGTCGGGCATGGAAAGATATGCTGGAGGCTCTGAACTGGCTCAGTCCTGCAAGGCATGCTGCGTTTCTGGCTGAAGGTCATCACCTACGTTTCGAGGCACTGGCCACGCACGACGGTTTGCTGAGTTTTATCGGACGCGCGCAGTTGATGTTCGACCTGAACGTGTATCGCAGTAAAGAGGTCAGAAAATTATTGAGGGGGATCGGTCAGCAAAAAATCATCCGCCTGACCAGCGGTACCCGGATCATTGCCATCATCGGCCCCGATTTTATCCGGACCATCTGACCAGTCCCCTCCCTTGCGGAAGGGGACTCTTCACAAAACTGTGAAGACTGAACGGCCTCCGGGTTCACGTACCATCTTCAGCAAGACGTGAGACAGTCCCACTTTCTTTCCGCATAGCCTGACATGCAACGCTGACGCAAAGCGTTATTATCGTTTCGCCATCATTCACACGCGTCGAGTACGTTACTCCCTGAAGATTAAGTCTCACTAAACCGATTGGCGAAGCACAAAGTTTTCAGCCTTTCTCCACAGATCACGGGCATCTGGCACGAAGAATGGGACATTGTGCGTTCCGCCGCCAGAGCCGTGGGCTGATACCCAAGTAGTTGCTTCTGGCCTACTACCAAAAGCGGCGCCTGCCTCAACGAGTTTATGAATCCCCTGAGGATCTTCTCCGATAGTGAAAGCATGTCTTAAGCTTGGGTGATTATTAAAATATTCAATATTATCAATCGGTAATACTGCAACAAGTAACGTGTAGTGACTACATTCCGAGTGGCTACACGGAAAACTGACCCAGAAATCGGGAGACCAGTCACCAACGCATGCAGGATTCACATGCCAATCCCAGCCAGCAAGGTCAAAAAATGCTGCCCAGCGTGCTTCCAGCGCAGTTTTGAACTGTAGCCCTTTGTAAATTGCACCCATTATTGAGGCTCCTGTTTATCGTAGTAGTTGATAGTCGCGCATCCAATGAACCGTAAGTTGCTTATTAATTGCCGGTACATCATCCAACATAGCCAGAAAGTAGAAATGAGGTGATCCAGACCGCTTTAGTACTTGATAACGATGGGTTCCATCTCCGAAATGAAATCCACCATATTCGTGCACACATAACCAGACAGATGAAATAGGCCATCCTTTTGCGATATGAAGTATTGCCTTCCCTAGTTTCGGGTTGGTAAGTTCCACCCAGAGACTGGAATCCGTCAGTCGAAAGTAGGGATGAAGAAGAGGGTCAAAATCAGCAAAAGAGGCTTTCCCCAGGACCATAGACGCGATATCTACTTGTACACAGTCGGCAGGCTGTAATACCCCTGGATCAGGTAGGCCAATCGTATGTTTGCGCCCCGAAACAGACAAATCCCAGTTAATTTCTGTCTGTCCTGCCGTTGGCCATTTTTCCGGAGACAACCCCTGTCAACGCCACGATCTTTGAGCGTTACCGTCTTATATCACTGGCGCTAACAAAACCAACAGGGAAGAAATCTCAGCGTTCACTGAACGGTGACGATATGCTTGATGCGTTGAAGCCATTACAGTCACGCTCTGACGAAATTTTCGGTAAAAGAAAATAGCTTCAATGATATGATACACAAAGGAATACCTCGGGAAGCTGGGGTAAAGTGCGGGTGTCACAGAACCCCGCATCGCTTCACGGTGTCATGCATAAATTTTAGATCTTCCTAAAGGACAAATTATGAACACAGACAAAAACGGACAACTGAACCAAAATAAGAAACATGAAGGTTTTGCTCAGGATGGGCTGGATACATCTAAAGCCAAAAGATTATTAGAAACAGTACAAAAGTCATCGAATGAACAAAACAGCCAACAAAAAAATAGGAATAAAGGTGATAGTAAATGAATGAAGAAAAACTTAGTCACCTAAAAAATAGCCTCAAAATAATAATAGGAATAAGTAGTTGGCAACCTGCTGACATACAGCTTGAAAAAATACACGTCGCACTCATAGCATCATCCAAAACATTAGATGCAAGAAAAATATCAAAAATCGTACACAGCATTTATGACAAACCAATAGAATTACTTATTCTTAAAGGCTTAAAGGCTTAAAGGCTTAAAGGCTTAAAGGCTTAAAGGCTTAAAGGCTTAAAGGCTTAAATACAGCCTTTGCTATGACTGCACTTCTAAAAATACAAGAGCTCGAAAGTGAGTTAAAAAAAAGAAAAACGACATCATGAAAAAATAGCCAGTCTAAAAATGAAATGAATCCACGTTGGTATCAAGAAATATCTTCGAATGATGGCTTAGACACTTCAAAAACCAAACGATTATTAGAAGAAGCACAGATAAAACCGACAGTTACAGATAATAAAAAGAAGGATAGTAAATAATGCACTTATCATTCAATATCTCCCTATTCAAAAAGGCTATTGAAGAAGAACTTAATATAGTTGAATGGCACCCAACAACAGAACAACTTGAGAGGATGAGAAGTGAACTTTTAGAGTTAAATGGAAGTGAATATATTTTTGAAGTTGATAAAATTATTTCAAGTATATACGGAAAGCCTATAAAACGGATGATTTTCAATGGGTTGGACACATCAAAAGCCAGTTCGCTTCTTGCAAAAATCAATGCTCTTCCGAACGGAAAATAAAAGAGAACCACATGAATGCATAAGATCATTGAAGTTCAGAAAAAGGAAATCAATGAGCTGTATAGTAACTACACTACTATGCTCATGTCCTTCTTAAATGAGGAATGTGATTTTGATGAGGTACATTCTACCGGTGAGTCATTGTTTAGTTATCTTGAACAATGCACAGCACAAAATAACTCATCAGAAAACCTCAAAGAGTCTACTTGGAATCAATGGCTTGCAGAAACATGTATTGATATTCTTGAGTTAATATCTCAGCATTACCAGGTCTATAGAATGCAAAAGAATGACAATACATTATCACCAAGCTCAACGGCTTTTGCGGCGATGCAGCGACTAGTCAAGAGTTATGACCGTGATAAAGCAAAACTTATTCTCTGGCAATTTAAAAAAATGAACTTGCCAGTCTACGGCTTTGATAAAAAAGGGAAAAGCCATATGACAAAAACACACGAAAGATGGGCCGCTTTTGGTTTTGGGATATTTTTCATTATATTTTTGCTGACCGTAGCAATATTTATACCTAACCCTTCACAATTTCAATATACCCTTTTTAGGATTGTGCTATCACTAGCAGCCGCAGGATTCACAACTTTTGTCCCTGGTTTTATTGAAGTTAAATTTTCAACTTGGTTAAGAGCCGGTGGTGCCCTTGCAATATTTGCAGTTGTGTATTGGATAGCTCCAGCTGCGTTATAAAATATGGTTCGCACAATGACGTTATGCTAAAGAGGCCACTGCGGGAGGAATTTTCGCAACGGCCTTATCAATATATGGACATTTCTAACGAGCCACTGATTAGACAATTTATTGAGCTTTGACATAAAGGTCAGTTACAATGGAGAAAAATATAATATAAAAACAATACTTTTCATCGACCAAACCTATCATTAAACCGTTGATTACTGACTCTACGACTCATTTTGCTGTTGCAGTTAGGGCACAAATGTTGCTTTTTACCTTCGATCGTCCAAGTGTAGTATTTTCTTTTAAAACCTGTGCCACAAACATCACAACGGCTTGGTTTAAAAATCGCGCCAAGAATAACAAGTAAAACAATCCCACCGATGACCCATTCCATGACATCTCCCAATGAAAAAGCCCGCATACTGCGGGCTTCAGTCGTATACTTCTCGCCAGTGGCCAATAGTGGCTGCGAGAATAACCAGCTCATCATTCCTAATTTCACACAAAATCCGATAATCTCCCACCCGATAGCGCCAGAACTCACACAGATCCCCTTTGAGCGACTTCCCGGACTGACGTGGATCAACTAAAGCAACAGTCCTCAGGTCCATGAAATCCACAATACTTCGCGCATTCTGCTTGTCCATCTTACGTAACGCTTTGAGCGCCCGGTTGGAATAATTAATCGTCCAGACCAAGTGACTTCCTCACGTCTTCCGACGAATGAACTGATTCATCACCATGTCGGACTCGCGCTACTGCTTCAGCCGATAGGTAGTGGGGTCTGAAGCCCAATCGTACGAAAACGTACGCTAAGTATTTTTGCTCGATGACAGACTCATTACCATCCTCTTCCGTGAATATGTCTTGCCTTCAAGTATACGATTAACCTGAGCAATGTCCTTTGCACCAACACGAACGAAAATTTCCTCGGCTGAATATTCTTTGGCAAGTTCGCATATCGATCGTACCTGCTCAATCGATAATCTGTCATCGCGGCCACAAATTTGAGCAATAGCCCAATCACTATCTCGCCATTTTTCTGCTGCCCAAGGTACAGGGAGTCCCTTCCTCGGATGCTCTTTGAGCCATTCATTAACGATTCTATCCCGCTCATCTGACATGGTAAAGGCTGTTCACCGGATAATGCGGCCTGTGAAAGGTTCTTTGGTCGCCTGAAAACGGAAATGTACTATGGTCATGAGTGGTCAGGCGTGACACCTGAGCACTTTATGCAGCATGTTGATGCCTATATACGATGGTATAACGAACATCACATCAAGTTGTCGCTGGGAGCACTCAGCCCGGAAATGTACCGTCGACAACTCGGCATCGCGCAATAAAACCGTCCAAGAAAACATCCGCATCCCCATTACCGTCTTATATCACTGGCGCTAACATCGGAGATTGAAGTGGTTTACTGAGTTTGGCACCAATTACTACATGCAGTGGTTTATAAACTGAATTTAGCCACTAGATGTAGTATCGCCGCCCGGGTAATGCCCGGACGGAGGGGGGCAAAAACAGGGGCAGAGCGGCCTGTGTTTGACTGGTACACTTCCGAAGACCTGTCTATAGTAGGGGTCTGAAGCTCAACCATACGAGAACGTACGTTAAGTACATTTTTTGAGCAATTCATGTGGGTAATGAATCTATGTAAACCAGTTCGTCGATTAATATTCTGATGACGGAAATTTCTGGGGTTCCGGCGTAGAACCCCAGACAGGAGGGGGCATCATGCTACTTAAGGAGACTACCTGTTCTCATGCTGGCAGAAGTTGAGCTCAAATGGTTTCGAGTTCCAAAATCTCTTGGGTATTTTGCTCAAGCATCATGGAAAGTTTGGAACCAAGCCACCGTCCAGCACCTGGATAAACCAGCTCTTTGCACGCACCTTCAATCACTGTAAACAGAAATTCCTCAGCCTTTTTATGTGATTTCTTCATGTCATGGTACTTCGGAGTGTCCAGCGTGTAAGAGCAGCCAACGATAAATGGGATTTCTTCGTTGTCATATAAGCAGCATTCAAAATCGAATGTGATCCGGCGCTTATCCGACAGGATGATTGTTCCAGGATAAACACGATGGCTGTGCATACGGTAAGTTTCAAGCTCAGTATCAGGAGCAAGGCCAATATTGCTGAGTTCAGGGAAAATGTTTGCAAAATATTTTAATGATGTGGATGGGCGCTCTTCGTTGAGATATATTTTTCGCTTAACCTCAACGTAGCCATCCAATATGCCTTGATCATTTAACGCGATTTTTTCTTCTACTTCAGTTTTCCCGGTAATACCTTCGGCAAAATCAAGGCGGGAGCCCAGCACGCGATAAGTATTGCGACCTAATTCTTTAGCAGTCAGTGATACCGGGTAACTGATTTTACCATTGACTACGCGACTGTTTTGACGGATAAGAAAACCACGCTTCCTCAGTGTAAGGTTAGGTGTATCGAAGTACTCTTTAACTTTATAAACTTCTTCGAACGGGTTATCACTGTCTTCAACCTCAAAACCGTAGAAGTGGCTTGCCTGTTTAATTTTATCCCAAACTTTTTTATATCCCTCAAGCCGCGATATTTTAAAATGGTCATTTTTCAACAATGCTTTAAATTCACGGGAATTAACTTCCTGCATTGGTTTCCAACGCTCAATGTTCTTTTCAAATAGCATTTTTATCTCCTAGTTTTTAATATGAACATATCCATATTCAATGGAATAAGTTTGTCTTCATTAACCCATCAATGAAGAATATTTTTGATGAAATAACATACATAGCCACGGCGTAAATTATATTAAACTTACGTTCATTCATGTTATCAAGTAATCTGCCTCCCAGCAGAGTTCCAATCATCGACGCGAAGACCATCGCGCTAACAGCCCATAGAATGGACTCACTTCCTGTTTTACTCCCTGTATCGGAAAGGAAGCCATAAATTATCGCTATGACAGCTGGGATTTTGATCAGATGTAGGCTGAACTGGCAGGCTGTTGAAGTAGCAACTATTTGTTGTCTGGTCAGGTTAGTTTTAAGGAAATAAGGTGCAAGAACTGCTCCATTTGCTCCAAAAAGCATGCTTACGGGAGCAGAGAAAGTCCCTACAAGATAAAAATTAACCGGCCGGGACATTCCTGAAACATTTCTCCTACTCCCCGAATAAGTGCTCCAGAAAATCACGGCACCAACCACCATCATGAAATAAGGAGAAACATCATCATAATCACTGAACAAGTGATAAAGAATGAATGTCGATAGTGCGATCGCAGGAAGTGCGCCTGACATATACTTTAGCCACACAATTACATCAATGTTTCGCCAGTAGGCTATAAGACGGGTAGCATTGCTGACCAGGCTTACGCAAGCATGCATAGGCAGAACAAGGCGCGGGTCGGGTAAAATGGTATAAAGGGCGCTTAATAATAAAACTCCTCCAACACCGGTAGTTGCCGCAATTGCTGATGTACCGGCAGACAGTAAGGCTAACGCCCCAGCCAGCTCCCACGATATCAACATTTAATGCCCCTCGCCTGAAACCAGACTGACTGTTTTCGTGTCAGAAATTACTTTATTCTTCAGCAACCCTGAAGCAGACAGGCGCGATCTTATATATTCTACAGCATCGTGTAGTGCATCTTCACCGTTGCTTTCGTAGATATAGTCAGCCCTTGATCTCAATAAGTTATCAAAGAGAGTTCGAATGAAATCAAGTTCATTAACATCTGCTTTTTGCTTGAATTTCCGCTTAAGGTAGCGTTCAGCTAATATGCTTTTGTCAGCAGTGCAAAATAACGTGATATAATTTTTTGAGAGATAGCTGTCTAATACATCTTTCTCTTGGGACGTAAACGGATTTGGTCTCTTCCATAACTGGCTGTATACCGCTTCACTGTAGTGTGATCGGTTAAATATCACCCCACTGTTAAACATGTATTCCCGCATATAACGGTCAAACTGTTCTCCATCCTGGTGCCCAAGCATTATGCAATCAAAAGGTACCAGGTTTGAACGGATCTCATTAATAAGTGTCGTTTTTCCGCTGCATTCTACGCCTTCAATAATAATTCCCTTAATATGAGAATTTGGCGCTAAGATACTATCCATTTTAATCTTACTCCCAATGACTATAAGGGTGCTGCCCGATGTAAGAACCGTAATATCTATGGTCATGAGTGACGTCTTCCCCTATCCAGTCTGGCAAGGGGATAGTTTCATCTTCCCGGGTCATTTCAACCTCAGCAAAGCACAACCCTTCATTTACACCTCCAAAAATATCCACTTCAAGTATTAACTCGTTAACCAAAACCCTGTAGCGCGTCTTTTCTATTATATTTCCCCGCGCTAAGTCCGATAGCATCTTGCACGCATCTGGGTAAGGGATACGGTAGTCATATTCCTGACGTTTTAACTCACCCGCACTCTTGACAGTTATCCATGCTTCTTTATCAATAACCCGCACTCTTATTGAGTTTATTTTATTATCGACAGTCAGATAACCCTGAATGATTTTCTGTGTATTAACAATATAATCACGCCATTTATCTGACGTGATCAGAAACTTGCGCTCTATTTCAAACATTGGCTTTTGATCCTGGATATTAAAGGGAATTTCGGAGTTCTTTATTCAGGTCATCTGGGGAAAACTCAAGGTTTTTGAAAATATGACGTTCGAGTTCCTTTTCCTGCTCATATCTTTTATCCCATGAAACTCCATGTTTTTCCCAGCTTTCGCGATAGGTTTCACGTAAATAATCCAGTCGGGCATCAAACGAGACAATTTCAACAAACTGCACACGCCAGTCTGCATAATGAAGTACCTTGAGCTCAATACCTCCCTCAAGATAGCAGGGGTTACCCGTTGAACCTATCATTCCAAGGAAAGCAGCAAACTCCGGATGCGTTTCTTTAAACATGTCTGATACAATTAATGTTTCGTGAGTATTTTTATATTGCTCTCTTAACTCTTCCCAGATTTTCAACTCCTTATTTGTTGGGTAATACCCCCACTCCGGCTTAGGGTCCAGAGACTTAAGAGATGCTGCTTTAAATGCATCGTGCAATAAGCAACCAGCCTCAAGTAGTGGGATATTTATTTCAACCCCAGAATCATGCAACTGACGACCAATTAATAAACCTACCTCAGTGACCTTTTCGCAATGATTTCGGATAGGGGCTGGTACAGAATAATCTTCAAAAACTTTATAGCATTGTTCAACTGATGGGATTTTCATAACATTTTTCCTTAAACTCACTGTAATAAGAAGACTTTTCTCGTTGAGAACAGGCCGGTTAGTAAATAGTTAAGCCGGGCTGAAATTTTTAAAACCCCTAAAAACCAGGAATATCTTTATATATTTCTTCATAAAGCTTGATGTCCTCCGGATGATCAACTTCCCCCCATATTCCTTCCAGAGGTATGGCTGAAACTGGCAGATCATATTGGATTAGCATGCTAAATAAGGAGGTCATATCCAGGTTGTTGATGGCTTCCATACCCGCAGCATCGGCGATGCACGATTTGATTGCCATCCATCCCTTAGCAGTGATCCTGAAAAGCCCCATATACTGCCCGTCAATACGGTCAGAAGAGCTTGCTCGTCCACCAATTCTATCCAGTATACGATGCTGGACGGTCTGAATATCTGAGTCATTAGCCTTGCTTAGTGACTGGCTATCACTGAGCTGAAAGTTCTCAGCATCAGAATAGGGATCGCTGAATCTGGCTTTCCATAATGCTAGCCAGTTTGGATCATAAATCAGTGCAATATCCTCACTGCTTTGCATCAACGACTCAACCGCACTGGCGGGGTAAAAGATATCGCCATAGCTTATAATGGTTGTAGACGTTGACAGTATTGGGTCTGCGCAATAAAGCGACCCGGCAATATTTGTGGTATCCCAGTGCGGATTACTAACCGTCCAGTCAAATCGATGATTTATCTCGTGGGACATATATCCTGTAACTGCACCAATTTCATTTAAACCAGCCAGTCGCATTGACTGCAATTGACGGTCCAGCAGGCTGCGCCCATTAACAATTACAGTGCACTTAGGCGCAGCTTCGGTGAGCACCCCCAGACGTGATCCGCGTCCTGCCGCCAGTATTAATCCATGCAAGGTGTATCTCCATTCAATAAGGTGCGTATTAATGACAAATCGCTTTGCGAAAAAGGAACCTCACGTTCCGGATGCCACATCAATCCCATCCATTTACGTTCAGTGCAAAAAAAACCCTCAATAAGTCCATCAGGCGAAGCCGCAAACGACGTCAATGGAGCAGGCAGGCTACTTACACCATATTTATGAAAAGAGTTAACTTCGGCATGTTGCGGCCATGACACTGGATGCCTGCTAGCAACGTGCCCACAGACTTTGTTCAGCTCTCCTCCGCAAAATGCAACTAATGCCTGCATACCGCGGCAGACCCCCATAACGGGAATCTGTGCTTGCAGAGAATGTTCCATGCAGATTTTTTCTACCTTGTCCCTTTCAGTGACGTCACCAGAAATTGCCGAGACGTCTCCTCCCCCAGTCAGAATGATCAAATCAATCTTGTGTGAAGCGAGAATAAATTCCGCATGCTTAGCGACATTTGGCAGCAGCAGGGGAGATGCATTTAGATGATCAAGCAATAACAACCAGCTATTATCGAGGCCATCCCGGCATTCGTTTCTGTCAGCAATTCTGTCAGAACGCATAGTCAGTGCAACGCGCTTCATTCGATCACTTCAACCCGCTCAACAGAACAATCAAGCCGAAGCTTTCGGGCTGATGACCATGTATTGAATAGCGCTTCCCCCGCACCGATGATTGCCGGAACCTCAAGTTCTGCGGCTCTGATCGCCATGTGAGAATTAGACCCCCCGTATGCTGTGATTAGAGCGCCAATATCCTGGCTAAATAACCAGTCAAAGCCAGGGTCAGCGTTAGGGATCACCACTATTGCTCCTTTGAGATTTGCCTGGTCGGACTGCTTAACATTTCCCTCTGCTATTTTCCGGGTGATGAAATTTGGTCGGGCTGCGGGTATGTGAAATGCAGTGACTTCTTCTTTATCAGCAATCAGTGGTGGAAGCGTAAGCGCATGAGTTTCACGGTAACTTTCCCGGCCTCTGGACACTGAATGTTCAAGCGTTTTTTTCAGTCCGCTACTATTTGTTCTGGATTCAATAATATCGATGATATCGGCATGAGAAAGAGCATCAGCATCGAAGCCCAGTTTTGAACCCATTTCTTTAATGATATCCAGCACCTTTGATACGGAGCGGCTAAATATGAACTTAGCTTCTTCACGTGCAACAATGGATTGCTGAATAAACTCCATAAGTGCATAAGCACTGAGGTTCAGTCCTACTTTCTCAAGCGCCGTTTCCAAGACTCTTTCTTCATCAGGATCCAGATGCCACCCGGTGCGACGTTTTGCAAATGGCCACTCAGAAGACAGGTAACGTTCGGGATCCTGAGCATAAGAAGGCACACGGATGTCATACGTTCCTGGACGGAGGTGGCCGTATATTTTCAGAAATTCATCGCGCTCAAGCCGAGGCAGATCTTCAAGAAGCCGGGAAGCAGGGGCGCGTAGTGACGCCATAAAGTTGATGTATGTTCCTTCTGAAATAATTCCTTCGCTGACAGCTGAGCGAAGGATATCCATACCTATAAACGCTGAACGAGCAAGTGCGGCAAAAGGTGCTGTGCCGTACTTTTTGCATTCAGCGAGCATTTGATAAATCCTGGCGATGTCAGATACCGATGAGAGCTCACTTTCTTTCTGTAAATTGATAAGCTTATTAAGCTTTGTCTGGTCGGCCGCTATTCTTTTCCTGCCGCTTCCATACAGATAGCTTTGGGTGAGGCTGAGTAATGCGCTTTTTACAGAAGTTCTGTCGTTATCGGAAAGTCCTTCAAGCTTCTCCAGCTTTTTATCTATGTCAAAAGTGAAGCATGTTGGGATCACTTCAAATTCAACCTTGTCATGTAAATGAGGATTCGCTTCCAGCCTTTTGAGGCATGATGAAACGAACCGCTCACATACTTCCTGTGATAGATCTGCTGGGACAAGTGAATTGAAACTCGCCCGCACGTCTACGTAAGGAATGCCGTGAAGACTGACAATCAGAGGAATGTAACGGGTATCCCGATATCCGTATTTACGCCTCTCTGTCGCCCAGACCGAGTCCGTAATCAAAAACCTGTATAAAGACAGCGCAAGTTTCCGCGGTCTTACTCCAACGATTTCTGCCGGGTTCCAATCCGGCATAATGCCCAGCATCCCCTGCTGCCCGGACAGTCTGGAATCCGGGGCCAAAAACTCTGATGTAGCATTGCGGATTTGGCTGACAAGCTTTTGATGACTGTCTGCATCAAGCTCTGTAACCGGTGATGCGATAAAGGGTCTGACCTGCAACAGTACGAGTTCACCACTGGAGCTGATTGCAAATTCAATATCAATTGCCTGTTTATCGCAGAATGATTCCAGCTCACGAAGGAGGGATATTACACGCGTCAGGAGGCCATGATTTATATCTGCATTGCCAGCCGAAATATACGTATGTAGATTCGAACCACGCCCGGAGGTAACTAAAGAAGTATCATCACTCAGGGTGTAATTAATTACATCGTAGTGCGATCCTGTTCGTGGATCGCGGTTAAAAGCAACACCACTCATTTGAGTTTTTTTCAGAAAAGGCTGTACCAGAACCTTATCGGATGGATCTATCCGCCCATATGATTTAATGACGGCACTGACCGTTGATATGACAACCTTCTCGGAACGAACACATTTTTCAGAATGGAATGCCCCTGCGCCACTACCATTACTGGAATCTTCAAGCCCACAACTGGATCGAATGATAATATCCGCAGTCAGCATGTCAGAAGTCATGATTTCCCGCACAATACCTTCATGATTATCAACCCACTCTGTAACCGTGAATGAAAAAACAGGCAATACAATCCCTGTTTTTAATTTTCCGTGTAGTTGTTCAAGTGTGTCGGATTTTGTTTTGAATTCGAGTTTCATTTTTTATGCCCAACCAGAAATTAGCGTCATGCTTCATCATAATATTTGTTCATGTTATGCACGGTTTAAGGGGCTGGAATTCAATATATGAATAGCCCATCAAGTGTGTTACATTTCATTCCGAGCATAACGCTGATGACATCCTTGCCTGGCGAGAAATAAATTAATCATTACTTTCATGTAGATAGCCAAGAAAGGACTCTTCTTTCAAGAGGTGTCAAATATTGCAAGGTTTTATTTCAAAATGATTACAGTTAAGTTTCAGTGCATTATAAATACGGTTACTTTCTCATTTCGGACTAGTTTTTAACTCCAAACTAACTGACATTTAAGGTGGAATAGTTTGATGTAATTTAAAAAAATAAATTTAAACCCCGAAAAAACTCATATATAGTATTTGTTTATTTTTTAAATAAAGCCTGATCAGGTATGCGGCAAGTCCAAAAAATAGCTATTTAGAAAGCAAGGCCTTAAAGGAGCAAGATTAGCTGCAACCTAAGAATAGATCAAAAAACAATCAACGCTCCGACTAAAGAAATATCAACGCGAACAGTTTTCACACAACCTGCAAAGGGTGGTGAGTCAGGAGGAACTGGTGATTAATTTGAGTTTAAATAGTCCTGTGATGCATAGATTTAAATGCGAATTGATAGAAATTGATGCGAAAAGTATCTACTGCCTCTGATTGCTATATATAGAAGAGCCTGCTTACCTTCACCGGTTTAGATGACTGAGTTCTGCTCCCTGGTATCTTATCAGTGATAAAACAGATGCTGATCAAAACAGCCTAGATACACATCTTGATATTCATGTCGGTGCTGTTATCAGTCAGGCTGGAAAGCTGCTTGGCACTCGCATTATTCAGACAAATCAAACTGGCTATCTGGAACTGCTTGACTGGACGCGATCTCTTGGAATTCTCAAACGAGCCGGCATCGAAGGAACCGGAACGTTATGGTGCTGCATTAACACGTTTTCTCATTAAAAATGGTCTTTATATTGTTGAAGTCAACCGACTAGACCGCTCTAAACGCCGCCTTTGTCAACGCCACGATCTTTGACCGTTAGGGGGTGTGGATGTTTTCCTGGATTGCTTTATTGTGCGATCCCGAGTTGCCGACGGTACATTTCCGGGCTGACTGCGCCCAACGATAATTTAATACGCCGTTCGTTATACCACCTGATGTAAGCATCTACATGCTGCATGAAGATTTCAGGTGTTATGCCCAACCATTCGCGACCATAATACATTTCATTTTTTAACCTGCCGAAGAACCCTTCACATGCAGAATTATCTGGCGAACATCCTTTACCATGTCAGATGAGCGGGATAGAATCGTTAGTGAATGGCTCAAAGAGCATCCGAGGAAGGGACTCCCTGTACCTTGGGCAGCAGAAAAATAGCGAGATAGTGATTGAGCTATTGATCAAATTTGTGGCCGCGATGGCAGGTTATCGATTGAGCAAGTACGAGCGATACGCGAACTTGCCAAAGAATATTCAACCGAGGAAATTTTCGTTCGTGTTGGTGCAAAGGACATTGCTCAGGTTAATCGTATACTTGAAGGCAAAACATATTCACGGATTGAGTAGCGTGGAGCATTACCAGAGCAGAAAATCAATCAGCTAACAATATCGTCAACTCAGGCGCATTTTCCGTTCGCTGCTGGCTAACAAGCAGCGTATGCCCTTCGGCTTTATGGGCGTTTTACCGAACAGGCCGCTAACATAGCGTTTCGGAGCTGATAAGGTAGGGAGAAAGCCACGCTTTTACATCTTCGGCTAGTATGCCCGTTTCGACATCTATACCAGCACTTTTTAAAATTTGTATACCAGCACCCTGATTACGAGGATCGGTATCGAGGATACCGACTACAACTCTCTTGGGTCTCTGATTCGATAACGCTATTGCACATGAGGGGGTCCTCCCGGCAAATGAGCAGGGTTCAAGGGTGACATACACGTCACACTCGCTGAGATCGCCTGTGAAAAGCGATAACGCATCAGCTTCTGCATGATATCCTCCGGGCTCACGCGTATATCCCTCCGCCACAATTTCGCCATGACGAACTATCACACACCCTACAGGTGGGTTAGGCAGACAATTTGGCAGAGCTTGTTGTGAAATACAGAGCGCCTTTGCCATAAATTTCTTATCCATTTCACCTCTATTCTCTCTATGTCCCGAAGTAGAACAAACTACAGCAGTTTTGGCACAATGCGTACAGAGCATTGTCTCTTATTAGGTTAATAAAACTGGCATTGCTAAAAAGCTGAGTATGAGTAAAGAAACTTCATATCGTTATCTCAGAACAAGGATTGAAAACGGTCGCTTTTCAAGCATAATTATATTAACCTGTAAAAATAGTTACTTTTTTAAAAAGGATATTATTTTGAAAAGTAAGCAAAATTTTCTGAAAGATGAAAAATCCGACTGGGACATTGAGCTGGGTTTACTTGAGCAAAATTCTTACTCCGCTGATTTGAAAGAAGCTGTAAGTGCTACTTTCAAAGTAGCAAGTACTGTGCTTTCTTTTTTACCGAATAAAAAAAGTGACAGTTCTACCCTTACTGACAAAGCCTATTCTGAACACCTGCGATATTCTTGGGAAGATCGCCCCTATGAGTCTGAGAACCGAGAATTATAAAGGCCAAGCTTGTCCTGGCCTTTATTTGATTATTTGGTACCTTTGCTTATCGCCGTCTTAGCTGCATCAACAGCAACCCGCCCTCCTGCTTCTCCAGCTGCTTGTGGCATTTTTCCCCCATCACTCATAGCCCTAGCCATATCGCCTACTTTTATTCCCACCCAGCTTAAAGTAGTGAGCCAGAACATCGGGAAAACAACATACATCATCCCCAACACCATATTCATGATCCAGCCATCACGCGGTGAACTCATAAATTCCACAAGAGGGGCACTAAGATTTAACATCCCCTGTTCTGCCATGGTTTGGTAGAGGATGGTAATGAGTCTGTCATCGAGCCATCCCGCCAGTTCCCACCAGAACGTGATGAACATCAGAGCAAACAGCGCAAACGAAATGGTCACCACCGTCTTCGGCTCATAGGCGCTGAACATCATCAGTACCGGGATCACAATGATGATCATCATTTCCAGGAGTGCCTGGATCATCGGCAATGCCTGTTTTAGCGCGTCAAAGCCGGGTAAGGCTTCCGCCTGCTTTAGCCCCAAACCTATTGAAGAGACAAGTCGGGTGACGTTGCCGGTCAACCCGGAGGCCGTATCACTACTACCAACAGCGTAAGTTTCTCCGCTACCCGATAAACCGACATTACGGGGACTCACCAGCCAACGCAGCGCCATCTCTTCCCACTGCGCTTTACTGAATTGCCGTTGCAGCCCTGTCCTTGTTGAATCATCGATATTGGCCAATACCCTTGTTTTGAGGCCGTTGGTACTGTCAGACCACCACTGTTTACAGGTCGGATAGCCGCCTTTTCCCACATTGGGATAGCCGCTGTCCCGGACGTTGTCATAAGGCCACTGACTGCGTGGTTCAATAGACGTGTAGTAGTCATAATAACCGGCTGTATTAAGAAAATAGCTGCTGCCAATCCACCCCACGGCGTTGATGGTGGCATCACTCAGCTGGCTGTTGCTGTTCTTAAGCTTAAAGTACGAACGGGAGTAGCACTGGTCAGCAAAATCCTGCACTTCCTGCAGCACGATGGGGTCCCGAATTTTGGTATTCTGCACGTCAAAGCGCAACTGACGGAGCTGGTCGCCACAGGGGATTGACGCAATCATCGCCTGCGTGATGCCTTTGGAAATCAAATGCAGAAGGTACCACCACACTGGCACCTCGGCCGTCTTTCCGGCGAAATCGTTGACCAGCCCTTTATAACCGGAGTTCTGTGGTGTGGGTACGCTAACCCCACACTGTTTCGCCCGCGAACTGTCAAATTTAATGGTGTTGATATCGACGGGCAGCAGCGGAATGCAGCAGAACAACATCACGCAAAATGACACGTAGAGTGCATGCTCAACCCGCGGCAATGCCAGAACACCTTTGTTACCCTCATCGGCCCCCTCTTCCCGCACCTTCAGCCAGATACCCAGCACTTTGAAAACCAGAGGAAGGGCGAACAATCCCGTACTGAGAAGAATGTTCCACAATGCGTTGTTCAGCATCCAACCGAACAACACCAGAAAATACTCCAGAAAACTATTAGCCGTCATGACATCCCCCCCTTATGCCAGTATGGAGCGCCAGGCGGCGAGTTCGAGAACCACGATAAACCCCACTGCCGTCCACTCCAGACGTCGAAGTGATCCCCTCAGAGACTTTTTAACGACCGCTGGGCGCACGAGACAAAACCAGACCCAACCCAGCACGACATACAGCGTCAGCCGCCACACAAACAGACCGTAGCGGCTGGCACTCAGCCAGTGCCGTACTTTTTGCCCATCCGGGTCAAATTCAAACAGCACTGAGGCGAACAGAAACAGACCGGTGGTCAGTGCCACCATCACCAGAAAAATCAGCACGAACTGGCCCGTCCGCCCCAAACGACGCTGCTGTTTTTGTGACGTCGGTGTCTTCATTGTTGCTCTCCTGATTTTTGACTCATGCTGCTAAAACCCTGGTCCTGGCTTCCGCTGTGCTGCTGCAGACGACTGTCCTGATTGCGTGCTCCCTGGCGTTCCAGGGTAGTGAGCAAGCTGTTATTGCTGATGGATTTCCTCAGCGCCATTTCGTTACTCAGAGCAGCAAGCTCCCGGTCCAACGCATCGATACGACGGTCACCTTCCGCCAGTGCTTCTGGCTGGTCAGCCGCATTCGGTTCAGACTGACCGGTGGTCAACATGCGGCGCATGGTCAACGCCTGCTCCACGGTGTCAGACATGGCCAGTTCTCCTGCGAGGCGCTGTACCAGTGCGGCGCTGTCCGGGTCATCTTTCAGGGACTGGATGACCCCGCGGGTCACCACCAGGCTGCCCGTTTTCAGTTTGGCCAGGTTATCGGCGGTGGGCGCTTCTGAGCCGCCGACCAGTTTGTCTAACTGCTTGAGGTTCTCTTTGGTGGCATCTTCAAGCATGGGGGAGAAACCTGTGCCGGCGACAGTGCTGCCGGCGGCGTTTTCATCTCCTCCGCTGCCGCATTCACTGGCCTCACGGCACGTCCGGATAGACCGGTCGCCCAGCACTTTCACCACGGCTGCCGCCGCATTCTCCGAGTTTGAGTAGCGCTGGCATACCGAACCGTTGCAACTGGATGCTCCCACGGTGCTGTTACTGGTGACCGGCAGGTTGTTCATCATGTTGTAGCCGGCTTTGGCGAGGTCATGCGTCGGCTTAATCGACGGTTGCCCTTTGCCACCGCGTTTCTGTCCCCCAATCCAGGTAGCCCCGTCCTCACCGGTCGCTTTCTGCAGTTTCTGGTCACTGCTGACCGCATCACCGTCACTTGAGGCGACGATGTTCTTGTACTCTTCGGTCACGGCCGCCTGCGTCCACTTGTTTCCCATCGTGTAGTCGGCCATTTTATTGGCCAGGTTCTGACAGTTCAGTTTGGCTTTATCAAAACTCAGGCCAGCCTGAAGCACACCGTTGGTCAGCATTTCATACAGACCCGGATTAGCACGCTGTATCACCATCGCCGGCATGCTGGCCACCGCGCCAGTGGCGCCCTGAATAACTGTACCCATCAGGTCTTTAAACCCGCTGGTCACGCCATTAAGCTGGTTACCCACCGTCGTTTTAATGTCGAAGTTGCCGCACATCAGGTCACTGCTCAGGCCACCGCTCATCCCCAGGCGCGTCATGCTGTTGCGGGAGGCGGGCGGAGATATCACCGAACCCCCGCCAATCGAATAAAACAGGCCATCACTGATAGCCCCGTTGGCGGAGACGCCACTTGCAGAGGCGGTGACCTCGGCATATGCAGACGAAACGCCGCCGGTCAAGATAACCAACAACGTCAGTGGCAGAAGCGGATGGGTTTGTTTTTTCTTTTTCATAGCGGAAGTCTCACGAAAAGTCGGTGCTGAAGAGGAAAGTCTGCCCGCGACGTTTGCAGCAGCTATAGGGTTGCCAAAGCGCCCAGGCGTAATTACCGTCCTCGGCCACAATTGCGCCGGTATCAGGGAAAACAGCACAGGTGGTCGACAACGCCGGAGAAAGGCGTTGCCATTTATGGTTCTGAGTACCGGTATTCTCTTCTACCGGCTCCGGGGGCCAGTAACCTGGTGACCGCTGACCAACGAGCGGCTGATAAACGTGAAGCTGGCCGGTGCGGGTGATCACATCGGCCACGCGCTGAGCGACAACGGCTGCAGATTTATAGCTGTCTTCCTGCGTGACAAAGCCGCTGCGCGGGTAAATATTGCCCCACATGTTGGCGCTTGCCTGACTGCCGAGTTCACGTTGACCAGGGATGAGTGCTTCCGGGTACAGGGCTTCAGGCAGACCACTGCGCCATACCAGAGCATCCAGCGAACTGACAAAGTAAGGAACAAAAGGCGTGGCGGCAGATTTGCAGGAATACCCGGCAATCTGTCCCCCGATAAGCGTGGTAGCCGGATGACCATAGGCATCGGCATAATGAAAATGCAGATTTTGTTTGCGCAGCCCGGGCGCTTTCATTTCCTGCTGGCCGCCACCGGCGCTGATGCCGCTAAGCGCGCCAATAATGCCACTTTCCCCGCTGCCGGCCGCATCACTGACGGTGGCCATTTCTGTCCAGGGATTATCCCCCAGGCCGGAATACGCAGATACCACGGCTTCCGGGATAAAATGCTCAACTTTTACCGACGTTTTGACAGAACAACCAAAGGGAGTACACAGCAACCAATAGCAGATCCCCTTCACCTTCCAGCTGATGCAGGATACGCTGGCCGCGCTGGAAATCAGGCTGGCGGTATTGACGCTGGCCATACACAGTCCGCTGCCAGTCAGCAGTGTGGCCAATAACAGCCGACGCGAACGCCACACGGAACGTGTCATTGGTTTGCCCCCCGCCAGTCCGTCATGTGCCGCATGGCCACATTGACGTCAGTGGTCCCGTAGACCACCCATTTATCGTCAAAAACAACCGCAGGGTATTTGGTCAGCCCCAGTGACCAGGCTTTCATCAGCCCCTGATACGCGCTGGCCAGTTGTTGTTGTTGCGATTTGAACGCTGACGAGCTCAGAACATCGCGGGCCTGCTTTTCGGCAAGGGCGGGATTTGCCGGTAAGGTGCCAAAGATACCCGTCTGCACACGCTCAGGCGCATCGAGGTACACCACAGGAATATCAGGAGAAGAAGAGGTAACGGGATGGGTGCTATCAGTATAAATGACCGTGCCGGCACAGGCACTGGCAGACAGGCACAGTGCCGGCAAACAGCTGGTGAGTTTTTTCATAGAGAACACTCCTTAAGCGGATAACCCGCCTAAGGTGCGTCGATACGGTATTCACGTCAGTAAACAACTCAATATCTGACAGTGAAAATTTATTCGGGTTACTCGACCGCTTCCTGGAGGGTAAGCCGGAACCCCAGTTACTGAACTAAAACCTCACAGCGGCCTTTTTGCCTCCCGTTTAATTTCCGCCGTACCTGGATATTCAGATAATTCTATCCATACTCAAACATCAAAAAGACTTGTTAACAGGTCCTTTTGGTTACATTGTAAAGACCTGTTAAACGGTCTTTACAGGTGTTATATGCCAAATATCATCCTAAGTGATACGAGTGCTAGTGTCAGCGAACTCAAGAAAAACCCTATGGCGACAGTCAACGCCGGGGAGGGCTTTCCAGTTGCCATACTTAATCGCAACCAACCTGCTTTTTATTGCGTCCCTGCCGAACTGTACGAGAAGATACTTAATGCACTCGACGATCAGGAACTGGTGAAGCTGGTAGCCGAACGCAGCCACCAACCCCTGCTTGATGTGGATCTGGATAGCTATCTATGAGCTACACAGTCAAATTCAGGGAAGATGCGCTGAAAGAATGGCAGAAACTGGATAAAGCCATTCAGCAACAGTTTGCAAAAAAACTGAAAAAATGCTGTGAAAATCCACATATTCCTTCAGCTAAACTTCGTGGAATAAAAGACTGCTACAAAATAAAACGTCGAATGTCTGGTTTTCGCCTGGCTTACCAAGTGATTGACGATAAATTAATTATCGCTGTTGTCGCTGTGGGTAAACGGGAACGAAACGATGTTTATAATCTGGCTAGCGAACGGATGAGGTAATGTTTCTGCCAGAAGTAAACCGGATCCTTAATCCTGCCGAAGGCTTCCTCTCCTCCCTTTAAAAACAAGCTAACGCGCCTGCGGCTTGTTCAACTGGCGTCGTCTGCCCAAAAGATTTGAGCAGTCGCCGCCAGTTTCCGATCACCCCTCGTTGAGCGTGACAACGTCCAGCGATTTCAGCAGCCACATCATGTCAGTGGCATCCGGCACATTGATATACCACCGGGCCCCCCGGGCATATTCATTATCATCTGGCCAGACCGAGTTACCAGCGAGGGTGATCAACAGATCCAGCGTGGTACCGGCCTTATCCCCCAGATGGATGGAAAGGCAATTGAGCATACCCACTCGGTGCGGCCGTATGGAGAGAGTCACCGGTGAATGCAGGCGCCGACGGATATTATCTTTCAGCTTCATCAGCTGACGGTGATCACTTTCACCAATATATGCATCCCCTTGCGGTGGCACATCAAACATGACGGTAAGACTCATTTCGTTATCGTTGACCACCGTCGGTGGTGACATTCCACGTCGTCTCATGCTGCCCTCATTTCAGTGAGTATTCCCCGAGCTTTGTCGAGCTTACGTGCCACATGGAACGCCGCATCCAGTTCACTGCAGTGATGTTCATTCATCAGTGCCCGCCGCTCCGCTTTCTCTTCTTTTTCCGTCATCCCAAGCGCCAGGTACAGGCTGGGAGGAACGGCCCTGAACAACGCCTCTACCCGTTTGGCCAGCACCACGCCTTCGGTATAGCACCGCGGCAGTTTGGTCGCCGACAGCAGCATGGCTTTTTGCTCCACGGTGAGTTTCTTAAAGCGAGAGATTTGCTCGACCTCATCCGGCGGCATGGTCAGGCACAGCCACCACTCGGCCATGTTAAGCATTTTTTCCGCCGTATCGGGGTAGTCCGCGAGGTTCTGTGTGGCCAGCCACAGCCAGGCGCCAAGCTTACGCCACATTTTCACCACCTTGGTCATGTAAGGTGAGAGCAGCGGGTTGGTGGTCACAATATGGGCTTCATCGATAACCATATTGATTTCCCGATCGAGGTACTGATCGCGCTCGGCAATATTGTTCACGGTATTGACCAGGGCAATGACGGCCACCGCCATCTGCGCTTCATAACCTTCACGGGCCAGCGTACCCAGGTCAATCAGCGTGACGTCCGCCTCTGGCCACGGCGTACCAGGACGGTTAAACAACTCACCCTCAAAGCCTTCGGTAAACATACGTAATGCTTCGGACATTTCTTCCGCACGCGCACGCCGGCTGGCCGTTCTGCGCTCGCGGCCGTCTGCGTCTTTCGCGTTATCACGCGCAATATTTTCCAGCGCATGCATCAAATCCTCTGGCAACATTTGACGACTTTCACCGAATGACGTGCGTGCCGCGGCTAAAATTGCTTCACGCAACATCCCACGGTCAGCACGGGTCATACGTGCTTCCTCTGCGGCTTCCCCGCCGGTGACCATCAAACGCGCCGCAATTTCCATCTCGCCCAGGATGTCACGTTTTTCATCCTCTTCATCATCGTCAGTGCCGGCATCGAGTTCTGGTAGTGCCGACTCATCCGTTACCAGCTCATCCGGTGATGCCTGCAGCAGCAGATGGGCATCCGCAAAGGGTGCCAGAGAGACCCCTTTCCCCGGCTTCACGCTGATTTTATTGACGGTCAGCCCCAGCGACTCACAGTAATCGGCAAACAGCCCGAAGGAGTTACCCGCTTCCAGCAGGAACAACCGTGATCGGTGAACCGCCATCAACTGAGACAACGCACTGCACAGCGTGGCCGACTTCCCGGAGCCTGTCGGTCCGAACAGCAGTAAATGTGCATTCTGCGTACGGTCGGTTTTGTTCATCGGGTCGAAGGTCAGCGGCGCACCACCGCGATTGAAGAAGGAGAATCCAGGATTGCCAGTGCCGGTGTCCCGGCCAAAGACCGGCAGCAGGCAGGCAAAATGCTGCACAAACGTCAGCCGACTGTACCAGTGATTTTTATCCACCGTCGGGTTAAAGCACATCGGCATCGCCCGCAGGTAACCGTTCAGTGGGGCCACATCATGTTCCGGATTCACCGGCTGTAGTCCTGCATTGAGCAGTTTGGCGCTGATATCGAGATAACGCTTGTCGAGGGTATCGAGATTGGGTGCCCGGATGAGAAAAGTCAGCGCCGCACGGTACAACTTATGCCGTTCCCCCAGGTATTCACGGGCTTTGTACGCATCCTCGCGGGCACGAGTGGACTCGATATTTTCGCCCATGGCATTGCGACCAAGACGATTGAACTCCTCTTCCAGCACATCCTGCGGTTGAACTATCAGCGTCATGGCAATCATGGTGCCTTCCGGCATCAGATCCATCAGGGTATTGATGTTCTCCCCCCGCCGGACTTCACCGGTCAGATGGCCGGTCTGGGGCGCGCGACGTAAACGTTCAACCGGTACCGCCTTGTGAGCGACGTTATCAAACCACCATACACCACGCTCGGCATCGCTGCGCGGGCGCGTAAACCACAGCGTTTCACTGAAATCATTGAGGATAGGCAAGCTATCTGGCTCGCCGTCGTCGTGCCGGGCGGCACGGTAGAGCACGTCCGGGGCGACCCATTGCGGGCTGGGGTTAAACCAGCGCAGCAACCAGCTGTGGATCTGTTCACCGTTTTGTCGCTCACAGCGAATACCGGCTCCAACCATGGCCGACGTCAGGCGGTCACATACCTGATTTAACATGATGGCCGGCGGCAACGGATCACGCGCATTCTTTTCGACGTAACGATAAATCACCATCCGTGTACGCCGGGTCTGGCCACGCCAGGGGGCACCGGTGACAATCTTGTCGTCAAAGAGCCCCTTTTCTACTGAGATGCTTTTCATATGCCGTTCGGTTTCGGCCAGCCAGGCCTGAGTAAACGGCGTTCCCTGCGCCCAGGGTTTCACATAACCCCGCAGCTTATCCATATACGCCGTGACATCGGTTTCATCCTGGCAGTAAAACTGCGCCACCCACTGGTTGCCATCGAGTTCCGGCAAGCTGTCCTGCAGCGCATCTTCCACCACGTCGCGGATCTCCTCCAGACGTTCGGCCGGGCGGCCTTCTGTGCCGACAGGGATCACTTCAAACACGGCACCGACGGAAACACCGTCATCAAGTAACAGGCATCGTCCTTCAGGGAGATATTCCCCCCAGGGCATATAATCGATAATAGAAGGCTGTTGGCTGTAGGCCCTGGCCTCATCACGGTGAGTAAACGTCCCTTCACGGCTGAATGGCTCATGCCCTTCGACAGCAAAAGGGCCGCTGCCGGTAAGGTGCACTTCAGAGGCGTCCGTTTGACGGCGAAACAATGAAAACATTACAGATCTCCTGTGCGTTCGCCCGGCAGGGCGTATTGGATCTGCCTGTAGAATGGAAATACGGTGCTATACCCCGGCACCGGCGCATTGCCCTCGGCGATGTGGGGGTAGACATACATCACCATGTCGGGATTAGGCAGACGCGGAAACGTCTGCTGAATTTCATTTTCCTGAGTACGGCTGTAGCTTTCCGCCATCGGCGTTGACGCAGTGCGTTCACGATCATTTAGCGCCCGACGCAAGGTCGCCCGACCCTCGCCGGTGGCATGAGTCGTCGAAGCCCCGTCATTCCACAACTCCAGCATGGTGCTGTCACCGGGTGGCAGCATGGCATCTTTACTGGTACTGCAACCGCTCAGCAGCATCAGTAACACTGCATACAGCAGCGGTGTTCTATTCTTTTTCATGCACCTGTCCACCTTTCTTGTAGAGTTCATCCGCTGAGACAAAGTCCCCTATTTAGTCCAGTCCCGTGCCAGCCTGGCTCAGGCTGAAGTCATACTTCACTTTGCGACCTTTCTCTTCATAATCAATCGCCAGCTGCCGGGTGATATGGACCGCCACCTTCATGCCCGGGGGCACATAGATGGCATCAAAGGTCTGGCCATAGCGGGCTTTCACCCAGTCCGCCATATCCCGCATCCCCCCGGAGACGGCTTTACCGAGGACAGACTGTCCGGCATCGCCCGTCAGCGTTGATGTCACACCACCATAAGCGTTCGTCTGCGCAGTATTTTGGTTCTGGGCCAGCGCATCGCCAGCGGCGCTGCTGGCAGAGAGCGCAAAGAGTGTGGGCAAATAGGTCGATGCGTTCGATTTCCGCTCGCCAGAGAGACAGGGAATACCGTTTTCATCTGACAGCCAGCCAATACTGCCAGCATTGTTGCCGTTGTTTCCGCCCTGGCTGTCGGTCTGCCCGGCAGGCCGTGGCAGGGTACGTACTGTGCCATCAGAAAAAACAAACGTGATGCTGGTCACCGAGCCGCGCACGCACGACAGCGTCCAGTCACCGGTCGCCGTGCCGGAGACAATTGCGCCCTGCACATCCGGCAGGTCGATACCGTTCGCGGTCAGGTTGTCTTTGCCAATAAGCACTTTGAAGGGATAAGGGTCGGTGACTTTTCCATCGATAGGGACGCGTCCGAGCAACGCGGTCATCGCCCGGCTGCCAATTAATGTTGAATTTTCAGGCAGGGTATATACCGGATCAACGGGGCCCTCGGCGGCATTATTGCCACTGAGGGTTTTGCCGGCATTGGTTTTATTGGCCAGTTCGGCTTTCTGACGGGTGATGGCATTATCATCCAGGAAGGAGGTCGCAAAGGAAAAACCGTTGGCAATGTTGGTATTCCCCTCTCCAACCGGTTTGCCGCTGGCATCTATCGCTACGCCGTCTTTAGGTTCAACCCACAGGAGACCATCGCTCCCTGTTGAGGGCACGGCACTCCCGACGCCTCCGCCATCGAGCCCCAACCCCACCGGGATATCACTGCCGATGGTAGAAGGATTTCCTGTCATCGTTCCCTGACCGCCGTTGCCTTTATCCTTCAATTTCTGCATGAGGTCGCCAATCTGTGCAGTCAGTGCTTGTACCTGGCCTTTCAGATGGCTTTGTTCTTTATCTGCCGTTGACTGCGCATTGATCACCGCCTGATTGATACGCTCATCAACGTTCTGATTGCTCTGCTGCAGGTTTTTATTTTCTTCCGCCAGAGCCTTGTTGTCGGCGTCAAGCTGGTTTTGCCGCTTCGTCACCGTCTTCAGGCTGCCGACCAGCGTGCGCAGGGTGTCCTGAGGCGTGTCCCCTTCAATGCCCATCGCCTTCATGTCCTCCGGCGTCAGGTCAGGCACTGCCGTTCCTGCATTGGCCTGCGCGTTTTTCTCCCCACCATCTGTTGAGCAGGATTTGACACCAATGAACACCGTGCCGAGGATAGCCAGCGGCACCATGAGTTTGACCAGACCATTGGATTTTATTTTCATTTACGGGTACTCCGCGTCTTTTTACCGTTGACCAACGGCACGACGGGTTCGGACAAGAATGCGCTTTCCGGACGGCCTTTCGTCACCAAATACAACACCGTGGTATCCTCGGGCGTCCCTGCATTCCCTAACCACCGGTGCTGAAAAGTCGCCGAGACAAACTGCCCCTCCAGTTCCCGGGGATCAAGAATGACTTTTGTCGCTGCCGTGTTACGCACCTGCAGGGCAACGACGCTGTAACCGTTAAGGCCCCAGGCCGCCAGCGGACTGACGGTCACTGGCGCTGAGGGATAGAGAGTAGTGATCCGGGAAGGCACTTTAAGCGCGACGGTACTGATACCCGGCACCGCCTCCACGGTGCGCAGTGGGCCGTAGAGGCTTTGTGCGGCATAGCGAGTCAACGCCACCGGTAACGGAGCATTCAACTTTGCTGGCTTGCGCCGTTCTGTCATCGCTTCATTCTGAGTCGATACCGATTGACCATGGCGACTTCCGGTACCGCTGACCTGAGTTTTGTCGCTGGCCGACGCCGATGACACGTCGCCGTCATACACCACCTGAACCGGTTCGCGGGTCGTTTTTCCCACCGCGGCGCTGACATCGAGCAAAATGATTTCGCCGTTTTCCTTGTTCTGCAACTGCAGACGCGTCACAGGAAAGGCATCACTGGCATCCAGATAGACCGCGCCCCCGCTGCTTTGTACTCTCAACTTGCCGTTAAGGGAGGGTGGGAACCCGACCCGCACGTTTTTATCCACAAACACGATCCGCTCTTGCCCCACGTTGAGAGGAATTTGCAGAGGGATCCGCTCCCACTTCATCAGCTCCACGGCATGAGCCACACCAACCGTTGTCATTATCAGTCCCATCGCGGCCAGGATTTTTAGTTTCACTGGAACACCCCTGTTTTTTTCTCAGGTGCCTGAACAGGTATGGCTTCCAGGCGCTGCGGCACACCGCCATAACAATCCATCGCCAGCCCGAACGGATTACGTTCAGGGTCGCCCTCCCAGCGGATCACTTTTATCGGATAACGCACCATCGCCCGTTTCACCGGTTCGGTGTGGTAATACTCGTCCGCCACCAGATCAAGGCGGGCCACCCATTCATCCTCGGATTTGATCTCTACACTCTTGCTGCTGTAACCGCGTTTGGGGATCTCATAGACCACGCGCACGCGGTCTTTCAGCTCGCCGCTGTTGGTGCGAAACTCGGCATCCTTATTCAAAAAATCCTGACAGGCCGGTGTCAGATAAGGGCTCATCTGAGCAATTTTGGCTGGATAATCCACTTCCCCATTTTTAGGCCAGGCATTCAATTGCTGAAAGATATAAAACGCAAAGCTGTATACCGTGGAAGGTGGCACTTCCCACCATTTTTTGGTGCTGCCCGAACGGAGATCGGGCGGATTGTGGATAGTCAGGTTTCGGGGAGCCAGCATCCAGCCGGTGCTGGTTGTCACCATCGCGACAAACAACATGGCGCACACCATACGCAGGGTGAAAATATGGTTGTCCCGGGCGCTGACCGCATTGCGAAAACGGCTCATTGGATGGCTCCCCGTTTAAAGGGACGCGTACGCCGCAGCGCCCACGCCTGACTGTGAATGACCAGCCCCCGGAAAAGCCCAGCGCGAGCACGCAACTCCTCCAACCGCCTCCAGAGATAGTTATCCGGTTTGCCGCGTTTGTAATTGCTGACCCAGCGGCCACCAATAAACACAACCATGATGGGCATGATCAGCATGCAGGTCGGGATCGCAATCCAGCCCACTGCGGGGATGAAGACCAGGGGGAGGGAAACGGGAATACCGAGCAGAAACCCCACCGCAGCCGCCAGCAGGAACTCACCGGCAGTGAAGCCTTTCCAGACAACGGGCGGGGTATTCAGACGGTCGGGTAAAAACTCGATCACGGCCATACTGCCCCCTTAAAGAATGTCGCTGGCTTTGGTGACAAGCCAAATAACCACCACTAGCAAAATGACACCGATGATCACGAAGGTGCCAAACTCCGTCCAGGTCGCCTTACCCTGACGGACGTGATGGAAACAGCTGATGGCCGCATTGGCGACCACGATGAAGGCAACCGCCGCTATCACCAGACCACCCAGGGTCAGGCCATCACGCAGATAACCTTTGATAGTGGCGTATGTGCCGCTCCCGCCGCCGGAAGTCGGCTGCTCGATTGACGGCAAGTCAGCCAGCGCATTGCCGACATAAAACAGGGTACTGCCTGCCAGCAGCGCAAACCTGTTTCGAAAGAAAGTCATTAACTTCATTGAATTATCCTTACTTCAGTGAAAAAAGAAGAAGAGTGTCAGGAGCAGCAGCACAACCAGACGAATAGCCGTCTCCGGCAGCTTGCTCATGGGAATGGATTTATCAGAGACGCCGCGGTAGGCGGTCACCAGCACCCAGGCAACAAACAGAAAAAGTACCGCCCCGAGGAGTCCCAGAATGAGAAGATTGAGAGATGCCGGCTCCATGCCACCGCCGGTGCCGGCACTCCAGCCTGACTGCTGAGCACTGGTCATGGCCATTAGCGTCCCTCCTCACGGTACTGACCGGTGACTGACATTGGCACCGAAGGCTGAGCCCGGGACGGTTCCAGATAATGCGCAATACCTTGTTTCATCGTGGTGATATCGCGTGTTGCACTGAGATAGTCGAAGTAAAAGCGGGCATTCTGGTCATTCTGATTGGCCACGACTCGAGCTCTGTCGAGACCGGCCTGAACCTGGTCAAGCTGACGCATCACCAAAGCCAGTTCATCTTTTTCGGAAGCCTGCGTCTGGAACGTGCTGAAGCTGCACATAGCCAGCAGCAGCACGTAGATTCCGGGGGTTGGGCGCATGACGCTCTCCTGTGTGTTTAAGGTTGCGGGGAAAGACTGACGCAACCAAACAGGGAGAGCAGCAGGAAACTATTTATGGCGCGGTGATAATTAAAAAAGTAATTGGCGGGGAGTAGTCAAACAGCAAAGCAAGGGATGTTTTGTACTAAGCATCCAGGAGTCCTTCATCTCTAAGAGCTTATAAACTCAATTTGAGCGTTTAAAAAGCGTGATTTCTCTCAGTTACATTTTCCGAGCAAAACTCAGTTACAACCATCGAAAAACTATGGAGGAGGTAGCAATTCTTAAAGTTGACTCGGCCCTTTATTAGGGAAAAAATTTGATTTATATCAAAAAATAGCATCATTTCCTTATTGACGATGAAGGTGCTCAGGAACAACATTCTAAATGTTCGATAAATGTGGAACATTTGAAATATTGTTCTTAGCAGAAATGTTAAATTTTAACATAGGATAAACATGACTAATGGAAACCTCTGGCGACTCTGGCCGCTGGTCATAGGGACGTTTGCTCTTGGGCTGGATGCCTACGTGTTGGCAGGACTGTTACCTTCCATGGCGAAAGACTTGCAAACGACACAAGGCAGCATTGGCTTAGGTGTAGCATTATTCACTGCAGCCTATGCTGTTTCAGCCCCTTTACTTGCCCCTGTCTTTGCTTCCCGAACATCTGCCCGTTTTGCGTTGATTTCAGGTATCGTCATTTTTATTGTAGGGAATCTGATCACGCTGCTGTCTCATTCCCTCAGTTGGCTTTTGTTCTCTAGGTTATTTGCAGGGTGTGGCGCAGGTATCTTCTCACCACTGACCTCTGCCTGTGCGGCCGGTATGGTTGATGAGTCGCATAAAGGAAGAGCATTAGCATTAGTACTTGCAGGACTTAGCGTGGGCACAGCCCTAGGGGTTCCTGCCGGCCTGATGGTAGAAAATAGATTTGGATGGCGGGCAACTATTGGGCTGATCGCCCTGTTAGGTATAATTTCTCTGGCAGGAATGCTTCTCAATAGACTAACGTTTTCAGCACCAAAGGCCATTCCTCTGAAGGAACGATTGTCCGCACTGACTTCCAGATTACCCCTGATGACACTAATGGTCACGTTGCTAACTGGTATCGCTTCCCTGGGACTTTATACTTTTATTGCAGAAATAAGCGCAGATAAAGGTATGGGGCGGGAAATTCCAATGCTGATCTGGTTCTGGGGTATTGGCGGATTGATCGGCGCTATGTTTGTAGGGCAAGTCATAGATAAATTAATTTCACCCTGGTTAACCACTCTTATCCTGATTGCTTTGTTAATGAGTAGTTTTATCGCCTTTGGGTATGGTTCATTTTACTTGTGTTTGGCTGGCACGTTTTTCTGGGGGCTCGCAGGATGGTCAAGTATCGCTCCGCAGCAGCATTCCCTGATCAATTACGCACCAGAACATACCACGTCACTAATTGGTTGGAATTCATCTGCAAATTATGCAGGTGGGTCAATAGGGGTAGTGATGGGTGCCACTATTTTGAATAATCATCTCCATTCAAGCTCATTACCGTTATTCTCAATATTCGTGGCTCTTTTAGCACTTATTATTCATCTGATGAAAAAGTTCATAAGCAACGACGCACAATAATTTGGGAGATTAATATGTACGAAATTTTCTTTAGTGAAAAGGTTGAGGCTTTAAAAAAATCTGGCCAATACAGAAATTTTGTTACGCTGAATAGAATTTGCGGCAAGTACCCTCTTGCAGATATTACAGCAGACCATTCTTCTGCTGTAGTATGGTGCAGCAATGATTACTTGGGGATGTCCCAACACCCAGTGGTAAGAACGGCTATGCATACTGCTGTTGATCTGTATGGAGCTGGTGCAGGAGGCTCCAGAAATATTGGTGGAAACCACGAACTCTTTGAGAAACTGGAATCCAGCTTGGCTGAATGGCATAATAAGGAGGCTGCATTAGTTTTTCCTACCGGATTTAGTTCCAACGATGCGACATTACAATGCCTATTGCACCTAATGGATGATGTAGTAATTATCAGTGATGAACTTAATCATGCCTCGATAATTAACGGAATACGGGCAGTAAAGGTTCAGAAGGAAATATTTCGCCATAATGATGTTAAACATCTTGAGGAAATTCTTTCTGCTTATCCATTAGAACGTAAGAAATTGATTGTATTTGAATCTATTTATTCAATGGATGGTGATATTTCACCTATTCCGGAAATCATCAGGCTGGCAAAAAAATATAATGCCATGACATTTCTGGATGAAGTACACGCCATCGGTATGTATGGCAATAGAGGTGCAGGCAAAGCGGATGAAATGCATGTGGCAGATCAAATTGATATTATTCAGGGAACGATGGGGAAAGCTATTGGCCTTATCGGTGGATACATTGCGAGCTCAGCAATCGTTATTGATACCATACGTTCCTTTGCCACCGGTTTCATCTTCACAACTTCACTACCGCCCGCGATCGTTGCTGGATGTCTTGCCAGCCTGAATTACTTAAAAGACCATCAGGAATTAAGAGAGAGTCTGCATAATAATTCGACATTACTAAGATTTGCACTGGATGAAATGAAGATCCCTGTAATGTCGTGTTCCAGCACTCACGTTATCCCTATCCTTGTCGGAGACGCCGGTAAATGCCGCGCGGCCGCTGAGCGCTTGCTGAAAGAGCACCATGTCTATCTGCAACCAATTAACTTTCCCTCCGTTCCCGTCGGGACAGAACGTTTTCGCGTTAACGCAACACCGAATCACACCCGCCAACAAATCATGCACTTGGCATCCTCACTCAGAGAAACTTTTGAATACTTCGGGATCCCTCTTGTCGCCCAAAATATCATTAAGGCAGAGGCTGTATAAATGGAGACAACGTCTTTCCTCATACAACAAGCTGAAAGATGCCAGATTGACGATCTAATACGGTTTCGGTCCTGTCTTCTTGAAAAACCATCCTCTACGTCTTACGCATGCCGGACACAAGAGGAACGGTATATCTGGAGAGAGCAGTATCGGCAATGGCTTTATGATGTGTTGGAGTACGACACAGGCATAAGAATTTTTGTCGCTTTAATTGGCCAAAAAGTTATTGGTTGCTCGACAGGTATCATTGATCGCAGGGCACCTGCCCGAGATTGTATATCAGGATACTGTGGCTGGGTTCAGTCAGTAGTCGTTGACCCCTCTTTTCGAAGGCAGGGAGTGGCAGCCTCATTATTGAAGTCGCTAACAGAATGGTTTTCTGAAAGGAATGTTTCAAAAATTCTTCTAGAGTCAACGTCAGGATCTGAAACGTTTTACTTAGCGCAGGGATTCACTCCTGAAGTTGAAACTCTATTCATGCGGGAAATTTAATGATGAATATCCTTATTATTGGGTTAGGGTATGCAGGAAATCGATTTTATTCTGCGTTCAAAAGCATTACTCATACAGAGGAAGTTAATTTCGCATATATAAATCGAACGGAAATTTCGCACACATTGCCATGTTATGAAAGTATCAAGGATGCGTTGGAAAAATTCAAACCGGAAATCATCGTTATTAGTGCAACGGATAGTCAGCATATTAACATCATTGAGTCCCTTTCTAATTACGATGGATTTATTATCTGCGAGAAGCCTTTAGCGACGCCTGGAGATGGATGGAAAGCGGCTTGCAACAGCCTCCAGAACCTTAGCGGATTTGCACTGGACCTTGTTGAACGTTATTCCTTTGCAACTGTTCTGCTGAAATCTCTGATTGTTGAGAGAAAATGGAAACTGATACGTGCAAGTTTCTTCTGGGGGAAAAATCGCATCAACGATTATAGACCGACATGCGGTGTGATGAGTGAGGTTATACATCCCTTGGACCTAATAACCTGGATATGTAATGACAATCACTCACTCAGTATTAAAAGTGTATCTGGGGTGAGATCTGACTTTTCCATTTCTGGTGATCATATTCTCGATACGGTTTTGCTTACTGCTGAACTTAATGGTGTCCCAGTTACTGGATTTAGCAGTTTTGTGAATATTCAGCGTCAGAGAAATGTTGACTTCTCATTTACGGATGAATTTGGAGAAGTTATACATTCCAGAATTACATACGATACACCTTCCTGGGACTGCGATCATCTCCGCATATGGTCAGTGAACTCAGACGGAAGTGAGAATATTATTATTGATAAACAACAAGAGAATAATGTTGAGAATTTGGCGACTATCTATAAGCTCTCCAAACTATGCAGTGATGTATACGGCTATGTAAAAGAAGGCACCCCGCCGTCACAATCGTTCCCAGGTCTCGAAGCAGCAGTTCGATTACAGGAAACTCTGGATTACATCCAAGAACACGCAGTTACTCCTGAACCAGCCCGCTATACTCACCTTGGTGAAAGAAAGTTATTGCTTAAAGAGTCATCACTGGAATTGCTTGGATAATATTCATTCTGGCATCAATTGCTATTAGCATCTGATGCCAGATTTTAATCTTTGAGGATAATTTCAAGAAGCCCTGGAAATTTGTCGCTAAGAAGATTTCTGCGCAGGCTGATCCAACAGTTACGGCCTTCTGGTATTGTCCGAGTTAGCCCTGCCTCACGCAATATGCGGGTATGGTGGGTAATCGTCGATCTTGGCATTCCAGGCCCAAGTGACAAGCTGTTTACTCTCTTGGTAGAGGCAAGCATCCTTACCATATTCAGTCGTATAGGATCGCTGAGCGCGAAAAGCACACGCTCCAGACTTACCTCACTTCGTTTCGGATGGGAATAAACTCGTGACATTTGAACCTCCTTACAGATAGACGAAATATGAAAATATTCCCAGAAATAAGAAGATTACACGTATAATATGAGACAGTATATTTTGTAGGATGCTTTTACCATATTCTTCACATTCAGAGATATTTTTTGAATGCCCCGGTCACCACTGACAGCACAAAACCCAACATTATCGCCGAGGGTAACAGCAGCAGATTAGGCCACACCGCCGTCGGCCAGGCCAGATACAGCATACAGGGTCCATACATCGCCGGTTTCACATAACGCTTGGCATGATGATAAACAAAACTGGATTCATAACCGGCGCCGTAACGGCGTAAATCACGACGAACGAGTCCGTCAACGATGCCAGTAACGCTCACCATAATGAACAGCGGTATCGACAGCACCAAAATAGCCACGCGAATGGCGAAGATCACCGTTACATACACCGTGGCCTGTAAATAATCCCAGAGTGCCATCGCCAGCCAACTGCCTACCCGGTTCAGTGCCTCAATAGCACCGCCCTGCCCCTGTATGTGGCGGGCGTGATTAAGCCAACTGATAAAGCCGCTGTCCACGAACACCCACTGATATGCCTGTTTTATCCACACACTCATGACCGTCACCGGCTGTGATAGCATCAGGCTGCGGGTGAAACCTTCAGACAAGTAGCCACTTTCCGTCAGCATCACCTGCCGGCTGTGTTCTGCGCCTTCGCTGGCCCAGATAAATGTCATGCCGGCATATTCGATAAGCAGACTGACCAATAGCGATGCCAGCAGGATCCCAATAATCTTCCAGGGCAGTAGCCAGAACAAGGTAATGAACAGCCCGGGCTGTTTGGGCGGGACCGTCTGTTGTCGGGGTTGAACTTTCTCCTCGGCCATTATCCCTCCGTGGATAATGCCGCCAGGGCATCAGAAGGCAATGTGCTGCCCGTCCACCAGGTCTCACCGGTGCGATAATTCTGCTGCATGTACTCTGCGATGCGGCTGATACTTTCCGGCATAAGTAGGTCGTTACCGCTTCCCGGCAGCGGCATCCGGATTTTCCACAGGCGTCCGCCCTCAAGCAAAGCAAATGCCTGGCCTTTGGGCAGGTTGATAATATCTGCCGGCGTTATCATCGGCATTCTGGCCAGCGTCACCTGATCCTGCACGTTACTGTTAAAATCCGTTCCTTCTCCCGGCCGAGAAACGTCGGTCACGCCAGACGTCAGGGTTTTGTTGTAGACGTCCACTTCGGGTAACTGTTTGGTCAGCAATTCTGCTGTGCTGTTTTCACGCACCCTCAGCATAATCAGCGAGTTGAAATTACCCACCACCTGATTGGCTTTCGCCCGGCTGCCCACCCGTGCCTCGATATCAGACAGGGTCTGCGTATACGCCGTCACCTGGATACCGGCGCCGCCCCCCTTGTTAATAAGCGGGATGAACTCATCCCCCATCAGCTCATTGAACTCGTCACAGTGCAGGTTAATCGGCACTTTCTTTGGCGTCGCCGCGTCGGTTTCATCAGCAAGGCCAAATTTATAGATATGGCCGGCGACAGAGACCAGATCGGCAAACATGCTGTTGCCAACGGCAGAGGCCACCTCGGAGTCGGACAGCGCATCGAGGCCAACATAGACAATGCCTTTCTTGCGGATCACCTCCTGCCAGTCAAAGATGGGGCGTTTGTCGTCCATATCATTGTAATCCGGGGCCAGAAGCGCGGCGGTTTTGCCGGTAGTCAGCTTCTCCAGCAGAGGCAACAGGGAAGCCACGATTTTGTCAAAATAGGTGCGGTCATAGCGGACGGCACTACGCAGGCCGTCCAGCACCGGATCCCACAGCTTTTTCCCTTCATCAGAACTCAGCGTCATTTCAATGGCCCACACTCTCAGCGCATTGGCCTGACCCTGCATATTGCGCGGCAAGTCCTTTTCTTTGAGCATGCCGGATGACAACAGGTTTTCCACCTGCTCCAGAAGATGAGGCGCCCGGGACGCCAGCATGTTCTCAACGTAGGTTTCATAGAGCTCGCCAATGTTGGTCACATAGCGCAAGATCAGACTGTAATCAGGACGTTGTCCGAGCGCGACCAGCGCCCGGGTAATGATGTTCACAAAACGCCAGGCGAATTCACGAAACGCTGCCGAATTACCTTCACCAGACAGTTGTCCCGCGACGCGGGAGGCCACCTCAGAGATGCGGCTGAAGCGGCCAATGGCGTTATAGCGCGCACTGATGTCAGGCCAGCCCAGATGAAAGACGTAAAACTCGTGTTCCCTGCCCGACCGTCGGGCCTCTGCCCACATGCGTTTGAGCAAATCGGCATCGCCTTTGGGATCGAACATCACCGTGACATCGCCACGACGAATATCCTGCGTGACCAGCACCTCCGCCAGGCGAGTCTTACCCACTCGGGTGGTACCGATAACCAGTGTGTGTCCCACCCGTTCGCTCAGATCATATAACACGTCGCCTTCGTTTGGCTCCACGCCATGATAGACAGGACTACCGCCCACCGGCGGTAAAGGGCGTACCGGATTGAGCAACGTATCCGCCTGGGTCAATCGGCACAGCCACGGCAGGCTGTACTCCAGCCGTTTTTCCAGATCCCGGGCCATACGATAGATAACCGAAGGCTGAACATAATATTCTGCTTCAGGACGCCGCGCTTCGAGCAGGCGTTGCGTGTGTTTTTGCGTCCACTGAAATCCGCGCCCCAGGAACAAATACCGCTGGCTGACGGGGATTTGCCGGCTACTCAATTCATAGCGGGGCAACTGCCGGATATTGCGACGGTAACGCAGGATACGCAGTCCTTGCCGGGTACGTTGAAGAGCCAACACGCCAAAGCCGGCAGCGGTGACCCAACTGACAGAAGGGGCCAGCGCAACCGCCCAGGGGGCCGTCAGACAAATATAGGTCGCACTCCAGGCCGTCCCCGCCGTATACAGCTCCACCGCTGGACGCAGTAGGGATTCCATCACATAGCGATCGCTCATCGGTCCCTCGTTTGCCAGCCGGCGCCACCGGCAAGAAGTGTTAACAACCGGCCGCCGCTTATCAGCGTAATGTCGGGAACAGCGCTCAATGCTTCGCGGCTGACCTCCCCCGTTCGTCCCGTATGCACAAAGAAGCCGCGACACCTTTCCTGACGAACTAATTCACCGAAATCCCGGACATCGCCTGACTGAATACAGGATGAAAATCGCTTGGCTTGTATCAACCAACGCTGGCCGTTGATCCACACCTGTCCATCTATCCCGCCGTCGCCGCTATAGCGGACATTGCGCTTAATCCGGTAACCCTGACGGGCAAAGGCAGTCAAAAGCATCTCTTCAAACACGTAGGGATTGATTTTTCGCAGATAGACAAGCCTGGCTGCGTCATCGCGCAGTTGTGGAAGTCTGACGAGAACGCGGCTCGCCTGACGCTGATAGCGACGGTGGCGTCGCTGGCTCACGGGGAAGCAGATAAAAGACAGCGCCAGTAACACCAGGAGCAGGAGCAACAAACTCAACCACAAGCCCGGCGTTCCTTGCCGGATGGCACTGATAATCTCAGCACCAGGAGAAGCAGGGATCATTGTGCTAGCCCCTTTTCAGTGATAATCAGGGGGTAATGGGTCAGTTGCAGGCGGCGGGCCAGGTCACTGCCGGAAACGGGCACCATGTTGTTGTCCGGTAGCAGTGACTGCAATTCCTTCAGGTGAGCCTGGTCGGCAACATTCACCACAAACCCGGCTGCATTAAGCCGCTTAAGATCGGCCCCACGCTGAGCCAGCCATCGCCGGGACAAATCATCGTCGCCAATAATAAAAATGGGCGGCATCCCGGGAAGCGTGAGCTTTCTGGCGGTCACCGTCCCTGGCGTAAGCTCCGGTGTATGGACGGGTAACATAGAAGCCGCCGACACCTGCGCGGGTACAGAGGGAGGCGCCAGCGGTTCAGGAGGGGTCAATTCACCGGGCTGGGCATTCACGGCGTCAAAATAAGGGTCTGTCGGTTCCCCGCCCAGGTCTCCCACCACAGTCAGTGCTGCATAACCCGCGGTAGCCCCTCCAATAGCAAACAGCATTACAATCATTTTCAGGATTTTCATTTTGGCTCTATCCAGGTGAGTTGATTACTGACCAGTGCAACACCATTGAATGGTGTTGGCATCAGGGCCTGCGGTCCTGATGTGGCCAACTGAACGGGTGCGAGGGTGTCGAGCTTGCGACGGACAATGGCAATATAGGTCGCTGCCGCTTTGCCGCCGGCAGGATGGTGATAACAACCCGCCGCTTTTATCCAGCTTCCCGGACTGGCGTCATAGCAAGTGCGCAGGATATTCGCCGCGACGCGTAAGTTGGCATAAGGGTCGAAGGCATCGTAAAACGAGGCAAACAGATGTCCGTTCCAGCCCAGATTGACCTGAGCAATACCCACATCAATCCGCTTGAGCGGGTATTTCCGGATAAACTGAAGCAGTGCCTGCCAGGCGGCGTCTCGGGTCTCAAAACGATATCCTTTGCCCGCCACATTGATGGTCCAGGGCCACGGGCGTTCACCATAGGGAAGACGCCGTGAACTTTCCGTCAAAGCCAGGGAGTACAACGACTCGGCCGGCACGCGGGCCGCTGCCGCGATGGCATGATAAACCGGCGGGATTTGTTGCAACGGCTGACCACGCTTTGCAAAAACGCACAGCGGTAGCAGCAGAAGTGCTGACATCAGAATGCGGCGAGTTGCCATCCGTGTTCCCCTTGTTGCAGGATCACCGGCATTTGCCCCTGCCCGTAGGTCAGCCACAATCCGCGATCGTGATTTAAGGTGATTTGACGGCTTCTCACCCGGTCGACCGGAATGTTGTGGCTCAATGCCCATTTGCGCACCGTGTCGTCTTTGCCGTCACTGCCCACCAGATAGATATCAACCGGGCGATTGTCGGCCAGCACAGCGGCCAGACGCGCATCACAACGTTCACAGTTTTCACGCACGAACAACGCCAGGCGCCCGTTGGTGTCATGGGCAAGCCCTGAAGCATTGCCCATATTGACCGACAGCGCATTCGGATAGAGCCGGTTCCAGGCGGCGTTCACTTCGCGCTGAAATGCCAGTTCTTTTTCCGTGCGTCGGTACGCCTCTTTAACCCACAACTCCGCCAGACGACGACGTTCTGAAGAACTTTCGCTTTCCACACCCAGTGTCGTCAGGGGGTCAAGTCCCGGAGACTGGATCCCCCGCTTACCTTGTTTCAACTGCTGGTACTTTTGCCACTCGGTATCACTGAGCCCCCATTGCTGGGCCGATTGTTGGGACTGAAGTTGGGTCGATTTATCCCGCAGGCTATTCGCCGTTGAAGTGGTGCCGGTCACACTGTTGACTGTTTGCGCGCTGGCGATCCCCATTCCCCAAAACGCGCAAAAAACCACTACATTGCTGATTTTCATCATGACTCCCTTTTACTGCGCACTGATGCGCTGTGGTATGCCGTTAACGGAGAACAAAGCCTCATTGCCCTCCAGGCGTCGAAGCTTCCATCCCCAGGCAGAGTCACCCGGTGACAGAAGCCGCATCTGAGATAAGGTCGTCGCGCCCCGGGGAGCAACGACAGCGAACGTCTGACCACCGCGCTGTTCAATGCCGGTCAGGATAAACGGCGCAACCAGTGGCACCGTTCTGGCTGACCGATGAGACTTTTTTGCGGGAGTCGTCTTATGTTTTTTTTTCTGAAGACACCGCATGACCCGATGAGGCGGCTGGGGTTTTTTCTACCAGACTGGCTTTGAGTGTTTCGAAACTGGCTTTTAGCGATGAAAAATCCAGGGCGCGCGCCTGACGACCATCAAGTTCATACTGCAGCGCTCTTTTCTGCTCATCGATTTTAGTTTCCAACTGTTCGATTTTTTGGTTTTGGTCAGAGATTTGCCCGTCCAACGTTTTACCGAGCGTCCTCATGCCTGACACCACGCCTTCTTTCAACGCGAAACGCTCGTCTCGTTCAGCAACGTGTTTTTCCAGAGAGGCGACTGACGACGAGAGCTGACTCAACTGACCGCTACGAAGTGCTGCTTCGAGAGAGTGAATTCGAATGTCCATGTTGTTGACTTGTAGATAGAGGATCACACTCAACACACCGGGAACCGTTGTAAATAATGCGGCCAGACCATATGCAAAACGCTTTAGCAGCGCACGCCGACTTAAGAGGAACATTGGACGCCGGGCGGGGGGGAAAGTTTTCAGTACCACCGCGCCCCGTTTTCTCGGGGTCTAAGGTCGGCTCTTGTTCTGGCAATGCTTCGGTGGTCATTGCACGTCATCCTTTCAGTTGTTCAGAAAGGTGTAAGGTGCAAAAACAGGAAGAATAAGGCGATGCTTAACTCAACATCGCCGTTTAAAAATTAGCAGTTAATAACCGACGAGCAGTTTGCCCAGATATCCGCAGGTCATTGCACCGCCACCGGTCCTGCATTGACAATAACTATGTGTGCTCAACTGCCCGCCACAGGTACTAGCAGAGTTGTTATCGCAAATGCTATACGGGCACTGATAGATGTTTATGTTTGTTGATTCACCACCGCTTGCTACCCATACACCGTCTTTGCATGACAGTATTCCGCCAGAAGCATCATGGCTTATATCCCCATTTCTGCTACACGGAGCGCCAGCAGCATTCACTTGATCCAATTGCAGCACACCCCCTCCGGAAAGGTTGCTATCCGAACGGACACTGCCCCCTCTTACCTGCCCTCCGGTGTAAATATTTTTGTTATTGATAGCCCGAATCCAGTCATTATCTGTCATTGTAAAACCGCCACCGTGGGTTTCATTCAGCCAACCGTTACTTCCCCTCGATATGAGCCAGCCACCATTACTGCGGATATCACCGCCGGCAGTCACATTGCCACTGAAATTCCCTGTCTGAGCATTCACCGTATTGGTGTTATTGAGATTATTACTCCCCATATCAATATTGGTATGCATACGGTTCAGGTCCGGTTTACCCGTTACCGAGAAACGGTAGAGACGGTCACTTTCTTCCCGGGCAACGCCCAGTTCGTCTGAAGGGATCAGCGCCCCAACATGCCCGCTGGATGTGCTCACCCCAAAACTGGCCAGTGGCACACTCCAGCTCGCCATGGCACCGGTCACATTGGTGTTTTTCCAGACGTAACCGCCCATGCCATCGATATCTACTGAAATATTTCTCAACGCCGTGTACGGTAGACTTGCTCCACCCTGCGTGATCACCAGTGCCTGCAGTTGGTCGGTATTCGTGGCATTGCGCGTCACCACCGCACTGATTTGTTGTCCGTCGGCGGTGGTATTGCTAAACCCCGCTTCCAAAAGACCGGTATTTTTAAGTATGGTCGGTGTGACGATGACCGGTGCAGTGGTACTGGCCGCGGCCAGTAATGTGTCATAGTAACGGCCCACATAGGTTTTCACCGACGCCCTGAAACGGGATAACTGAGATGCCGTCACCTGCCATCCACGCTGCTGGATATAATCGTTGTAATACCCCATTGACCAAACCGCGACGATCAGGAGAATTAACAGTCCGATACCGGTGCTCATCATGGCCCAGCCACGGTCGGCTGACTTACCTTTCATTGACATATATCACCACATCAGAATAGGGTCAGAAATAGAGAGGATCATGGACAGCAGCGCACTGTAACCCAACCATGGCCCCATCGGGCCACCGCGGGAAACCGTACTCGAACCGGCATACCAGAGGATAAAACCCATCACTCCCCCCATGAGTGAGAACAGGGAAAGTGGCGAACCAAACCAGGCACCTAACCCAGCAACCAGCCAGACATCGCCCAGGCCAAGCACTTCACGATGAGCAAACCGTTCTCCCAGTTTTCGAACCAGTAATCCGGCGATCAACAGGATAAGTGACATTATGGCGTGGGAAGAGGGGGTGCGGACGATTTCCTGGACTCTCAGGAGATAAATAATGTTTACCGAAGCAGAACGGCTCCGCGCAATTGAACTTTACTTTAAATACGGCAGAAAACTGGCTCCTGTAGTTCGTGAACTGGGTTACCCCTCTAAAAGAAATCTACGACGCTGGATCCGTTTATGGGAAGCGAGTGACGGTGCTACAAAATCCATACTCCGTAAGCCTCGTTACTCTGATGTGCAAAAGCAGGCTGCTGTTGAACATTATCTTAACCATGGCTGCTGCCTGGCGTTTACCAGCAGGACTCTTGGTTATCCCTGCTGTGATGTATTGGCTCGCTGGGTTAATGAACGTCATCCCGGCAGACGGCTTATTTTCACCAGTACGATCAATCAAAATGCACCTTTTGAACCTGAGGTGAAACGTCAGGCTGTCATGGCGCTTTGTACACGGCATGTACCTGCCAGAGAAATCGCCATGAACGTTGGCATCAGTCGCACGGTATTGTACAAATGGAAAGATGAAATCATCGGCGATGAGGCTTACCAGTCCATGCGCAAACATGAAAAGCCGTCTCTTACGGAAGAGCGCGACACGCTGCGCGAAGAAGTTAACCGACTTAATCAGGAGATACGTCGACAGCAGATGGAGCTCGATATCCTGAAAAAAGCGGAGGAAATCATAAAAAAAGACCCGGGCATCAGCGTCAGCACTCTGACAAACAGGGAAAAGACGCAGATCGCTGATGTCCTGAGAGGCTCGTACCCGTTGACAGAGCTGCTGCGAGTCCTTGAACTTGCACGGAGCAGTTTTTTTACCACCGGACAGCTCTGCGCTCGGGAGATAAATACGCGACCGTACGTATCGCAATAACAGAGATCTTCAACGGTAACTATCGTTGTTATGGCTATCGCCGTCTGCACGCTATGCTACGGCACAAAGGCCAGCGACTCTCTGAGAAGGTTGTACGCAGACTTATGGTGGAAGAACAGCTTGTGGTCAGTCGAAACCGTCGGCGCCGCTACAGCTCATACTGCGGAGAAATCGGCCCGGCACCTGACAATCTTCTCGCCAGAGACTTTAACGCGGAACAGCCTAATCAAAAATGGCTGACAGATATCACGGAGTTCCAGCTGCCGTCAGGCAAAGTATGGTTGTCACCTGTAATCGACTGCTTCGATGGTAAAGTTGTGAGCTGGTCGTTGGGTACACGCCCGGATGCAGAACTGGCGAATACCATGCTGGATGGTGCAATCAGCACATTAACCGCAGGCGAACGACCAATAATCCATAGCGATCGAGGCGGGCATTACCGCTGGCCAGGCTGGCTTAAGCGTGTGAATGCTGCCAGTCTTATCCGTTCGATGTCCCGTAAAGGCTGTTCACCGGATAATGCGGCCTGTGAAGGATTCTTTGGTCGCCTGAAAACGGAAATGTACTATGGTCATGAGTGGTCAGGCGTGACACCTGAGCACTTTATGCAGCATGTTGATGCCTATATACGATGGTATAACGAACATCGCATCAAGTTGTCGCTGGGAGCACTCAGCCCGGAAATGTACCGTCGACAACTCGGCATCGCGCAATAAAACCGTCCAAGAAAACATCCGCACCCCCAAAACGGCCATAAATCTTGGCGTTGACACTAGCGCTCGATCAATCCGCTGCATCCGCTTCTGCTCCGTTCTGGACTGCTGAACGATGATCCAGAAGTTATCGTGATTGATGCTCAAATTCAGTACCGACACACTGCTTTGCATCAGGTAATGAAGATCATCCACCGTCAGTTGGCTCAGTTGACGCACTTCCTCAATCGTCATGCCCAGCGACTCGCACCGGCGGATGTTGCCAGATTTCAGCTCCATAAGGAGATGTGTCAATATGGTGTTCGTTGCCTGAGATAAATTCTGGCTCACCGTAACCCCCGTTAATCCCCAAGTCCGTAAGTAACCAAAAGCCCGTTATCCAACGGGTAGAGCACGCCATGAAAATCAGCACATTACTCATCATCCCTCCCCTCCGGAAACCGTTAGAGACAACATGGATGCCGTCGATGCTTGACCGTAAATCCCTTTATTCAGCTCTGCACGTCGACCGGCCAGCCATCCAGATATTCGCGCGTTGGAATCCCCGCGGCAGCGCCTTACCTCACGAACGTTAACGTCGGACAGTGCCGGGCCGCATCGCTGTGCCAGCCAATTTCGCAGGACACCTGATTCTTTCTCTGTTGGGGCAAACGGCTCCAGGACATTCCATACCCCCACCACCCAACCTTCCCGGAACTGGTCTGCCCGGTTACGTTTTGTCCGCAACTTGAGTCGTTTAAGCTGGTATGCCGAACGCATATGACATGTGGTGGCATTTTTAAGTTGACGGGACAGCACAGTAAAAACGTACAGCGCCACGTCGGGACGTTCGTTCAGTCCATAAAAATGCAATGAGCGCCGGTCACGCTGCCGCCCCACTCGAGTGACCGTGCGATACCAACTGAACCAGCAACGGCAGCCCGTTGCCATGCAGACGACAGCAGCCAGCGCATTCAACCATCCGGGAATACTGATAGCGTCGGTATACACTTGATAACTCACCGCTTCCTGTACAGCACAAACCGCGACATCGTCCTGCGAAAGGTTGTGTCGTTGCATCAGCACCTGCGCAAGGCGCACAGCCCGGGCCGCTTCATACGCGTTATTGTTACGGGTACCCAGAGCCATCAGCTTCCGGATACGGCGCAACAGCTTTTCATTATCACCGGTGATCATCGTTCCTCCCCGTTCCAATATGTTGATGGTGTTCCCTGACTTCCTGACAGCCGACACAGAACCTGACACCGCGTACTGCTCGACGGCGCGCTTCGGGGATAGTGGCCCCGCAGTCCTCACAATAATGATGTGATGGTTTATCAGAGCGCACTTCATTAAGGATCTGGCTTAAACTTGCTCTGAGCTGCTGTTCTGTCACGGCCTGCGCCATTTCATCATTGAGATCAAAGTTCATGGGAACCTCCTTTCGCCGCATCGCGCTGCAACTCACGCAGGCGGCGTAACACGCGGATCAGCCGCATCATTTTAACGACATGCAGATCATCAAAAACAGGCTGGTCGCTTATCACAGGCGAACCGAAAAAATTTAGGCAGAACATGAACATATTAAAAGGTTCGCTCGAAAAGCTCCCGGTCATTCCCGCTAGGAAAAGCACAAATTCATTGCTGCTTTGAGCAGAGGCGCTATAGCCAGCCGAGTGTTCGGTTTTATCTTCAGAAATACTGTCTGTGCACCCCATCGCCTCGGCGAGTTCAAAAGCCAGCCGATAAGCCATATCCTGCAAGTGCTCGATATCGTCCTGTAATGCGGGGATATGCCAGATATCGTTGACCGGCTCCAACCCAACCGCCGCAAACGCCACGGAGGAGACAGAACGGTCGGTTTCATCAGAAGATTCAGATAACGCAGAAAATAGGTTGTCCGTATTAAAGGCCGGGCGGGCTTCAGTCTGCCCGCTGATAACGGTGGAGCCACCATAGAGATCTGGCTGGGTTTCAGTTCTGTCAGTGGGACGTTTCTGATCTCCGTCCATCAGGGTCTGCATGGATGAAGGTAATGTCGGGACAAGCAATTCAGCCTTGTTATCCGGCGACGGTTCAGGTCGGGTACCCGCGCCGGTCAGGGTACCGGAACGCAGGCCGGTGAGGTGAGGTTCCCCATCAGACTGTGGTGGGAGCTGGGTGATCGCTTTGCCTGATGATGCAGGCTGTGGTGACTCCTGATATATGACGACCGGCGGCTTAGGCGGGTCACCAAACATTTCCCGACGCTGCTGCTCTTTCGGATCAAGTTCAATCAGCCAACGGTCATAATTTAAAGAGGGGTGAGGTAATGCCTTGAGCAGTTCACCGATAAGCTCATCACGGAACATTTCGAGGGAGTACAAGTCTGGGTTATTAAACGACTCACTCGTCTTTCTGAAAACATCATCATATGTTTGGGTGGTATCAACACTGGTGCAATACTCACTCCATGTTTTTTCGGCGGCGGACCGCAATGCAAGCAAAGGCATCACTTGCCCACGGCTCAACCCAGACTTCAGCACATCAGGCATATAGGGATAGAGATATTTTAACGTATCTTCCATACGACTGATCGAAGAGTTATGGATCGGATAACCTTCCTGATTAAGCAAATCTGAGAGTTCCCTAAGCGAAACATTTCTTCCGAGCTGTTTCTCGCTGATAGCCCGTGCGTTATGAATCCCTAAGGCTTTTTCAAGGTAGGTCAGGTCGCCCCGGACTTCATTTTCAGCCAGATGGCCAATCAAGCACTTCAGCCGTCCCGGCCATGGCTTAACAATGGTCTGGATCCGATAAAAACGGTCTTCTCCGGTTTCTTGCCATAATTCACAGAGGATCTGATAACGAGTATTCCCTCCGTCGCTGAAGATATACACATCCTCACCGTCCGGATCGCGTGTCACTTTAGGAATGGAATCCAACCCGCGCGCGCGGATTGAGGACTTAATGTCATTAAACCGGGGATTACGGGAAGTTCGCGGATTATCTGGATTGGGACGCAGCTGATCCAGAGTAAGCACCATCGCCATTTCACTGACAGGAGGTACCAGCGGTGAAACATTGCTTTCGGAGTTCAGCAGTGACGGTGATTTCCCCCGCTGAAGCATGGCATCTGAAAGATTCACTTTGTTGTATTTGCTCATCAGTATGTCCCTCCCTGAACGGCAGGAGCCCGAAGAGACTCAAAACGCGTAAACCTGCTGTCAAACCGCAGTCTGATCATACCGATGGGTCCCTGACGCTGCTTGCCAATGATAATTTCAGCAAGTCCTTTATCTTCCGTGTCCGGGTTATAGACTTCATCGCGATAAACGAACATGATGACGTCGGCATCCTGCTCCAGCGCTCCGGAGTCACGCAGGTCACCATTATTTGGTCGTTTATCTGCACGGGATTCAAGAGAGCGGTTAAGCTGCGAGAGCGCCACAACTGGACATTTCATCTCCTTGGCCAGTGCCTTTAGCGATCGGGAAATTTCAGCGATTTCCTGCGTCCTGTTCTCCTGATCAGGGCAGCGCATCAGTTGTAAATAATCCAGCATGATAAGCGACGGTTTACCGTGTTTACGGGCACTGCGACGCGCTCGAATGCGAAGCATTGGCGGTGTCAGGTAGCTGCTATCATCAATAATCAACCGGTCGCGCCATTCATTCGCAATGAGGCCTGCTACGTTGCTGATACGCGCCCAATCTTCATCCTCTAACAGTCCGCTTTTCAGACGCTGAAGTTCCACATTTCCCAGAGAGGAGATCATACGCATCAGTAACTGTTCAGTCGGTTGTTCAAGGCTGTACACCTGAACGACGCTGTCTCTCTGCTGCTCAAGCGCGCCAGTGACTATCCCCATCGCCAGTGCCGTTTTGCCCATCGATGGACGACCGGCCAGCAACACTAAATCACTGGCCTGCAGCCCGCAGGTGCGGGTATCAAGATCATCAAAACCTGTCGGCGTACCAGTTATCCCATTACCGGATTCATTACGTATCTCCAGATCACTGATAAGACGCTCTAGCCCCTCAATCACAGACGTGCCTTTTTCCGGCTCCGCTTTTTCGGCAATATCAATGATCCGTTTTTCAGACTGTTCCATGATGGCGGATATATCAGCCCGCGGGGCTGATACTTCCCTGGTCAGATCGTTGCCTAGTGCGGCGAGCTGACGTGCGCGGCTATACCTCGCCACAATTTCACTGTATGCCACAATATTGGCGGCACTGGGCGTGTCTTTACTGAGTGTGGCGGAGTAACTAAATCCGCCCACCAGTTCGAGCAAGTTCTGTTGTTCAAGAGAGTCGGTCAACGTGATGAGGTCAATGGGCTTGCCCGCATCGATCAGACGTTTCATTTCACGAAAATAGATTTGATGAGCTTTACTGAAAAAATCCTCTGCTGAAATGATGAGCGCGACATCATCCCAGCGGTCGTTATCGAGCATTAACCCGCCTAAAATGCTTTGTTCGGCCCCGTAAGACACGAGGCCTTTCAGCTTATCTTTATCCAAATCAACCGGTTTCATAGGCTCACCTGCCCTTCAGTTTTCAGTGAGTCGAAACGGCTCTGCCATTCAGGGAAAAGTTCGCAGGCCAGTTGGTGCATGGTGGAGAATGCAGAATCACTGACACGCCCTGTTTTCTTTTCCAGACGATGGGCCGGCTGACCAACCGCATGTCCTTCAACATAAATTTCAAGGTCATAGATAAAGGTGCTAAGCAGAGAGACATCAATCTTCTCGCAGTGCGCACTGTATCTGCCGTCATTAATGATTTCTTCGAGCTGCTGGTACGTTGCGCGAGCAAGGCGGGTGTACTTCATGCAATTAATCAGAATGCGGATTTCGGGGAGCTTCAGACCAAGTGCGGAAAAAGGCAGCAGGTTCTCCATCATATTGACAGTGCCACGGATGAACTCCCTGACATCAGGCAGTATGGGTTTTACCACGCCCACAGCTGTCTGTGTCGCCGCAAGAACAATCAATTCCAACATAATGGAACGGGCACCTTGGGAATCAACGATGATGACGTCATAAGACTGGAAAAGGGGATGCTGCAGAACATTGCGTAAGCGTAACCGCCCGTCCGGAGCGTGCAGCATGGCAGTAGGAAGCTGAGCGTGGGGATCGTTGGAAACAATCACATCCAACCCGTCAATAACACTATTGGATATGATGCTGGAAGGCTGACTTAGATCCGCAGTCTGCATGAGCAACTCATACAAACCTTTGGGTGCTTCGTAGGTGAGAGAGAAAATGCTACTGGCCGTGGGCTGAGCATAATCACCATCGATGAGAAGGACTTTTAGATTTGCATCGGCAAGGAAACCGGCAAGGTTGGCTGCTTGAGTGGATTTACCTTCCCCACCCTTGGTAGAAATTACTGGAATTACATGCATTTAGGCACCTGATATTTATCTCAGGATGCGAACTTGCATTTAAATCACAAGATAGTAATGAATTTAACAATTAGACATAAGGATTGAAAATCCTCGTGTCCTTGGTTCGATTCCGAGTCCGGGCACCATCTTTCCTTTTTTATGCCTCCCTATAAATCCCTATGTTATTGCGATTCAATAAGTTGGCGTGAAAATCTTTTCCGATGCGTTTTGATTTATCCCTTCGTATCGGGGAATTTGTGGGTCAGATTGCGGGTCATTCAGTTCGATGAACGGGAGTGACCCTCATATGTTAACTGACAGCAAAGTCCGATCCGCGAAACCTCTCGCAAAATCATACAAGCTCACCGACTCGCAAGGCCTGTACCTCACGGTATCCACCAGCGGCGCTAAGCTATGGTATTTCCGCTATCGCCTCGGCGGTAAAGAAAGCCGTCTGGCCTTTGGCCCCTACCCGCAAACCACGCTGGCGGAAGCCCGTGAAAAACGCGATGCGGCGCGTAAACTGCTGGCGTCCGGCATCAGCCCTTCTCAGCTTCGCAAGACGAACAATCCCACCGTTGAGGAATCCCGCACCTTTCAGTATGTCGCTCAGGCGTGGCACACCAGCAGCCTTAAGCTCTGGTCGGACGCGCACGCCGATAAAATTCTCATCTGCCTGAAACGCTACGTTTTCCCTACTATCGGCGCGATGGATATCGCTCAGGTTGAAACCCGCCATCTGGCACAGTTGGTTAAGGCCATTGACGACAAAGGCGTGCATGACGTCGCCGGACGAGTGCGCCAGCATCTGACCAAAATCATGCGCCACGCCGTCCAACAGGGCGTAATCAAATACAATCCGGCTTACGATTTGGACGGCGTCGTGACCCCGGTGGCGACCCAACATCATCCCGCCCTGCCGCTGAAACGCCTGCCTGAACTGCTGGAGAAGATAGATAGCTACAAAGGCCGGATGCTGACCCGTCTGGCGCTGGAGCTGAATCTGCATGTGTTTCTGCGCCCCAGTGAACTGCGGTTTGCCCGCTGGGATGAATTCAACCTCAAAACGCATATCTGGAGCGTGCCCGCCCAACGCGAAGCGGTAAACGGCGTGAGGTTTTCAGCGCGTGGCGCAAAGATGAAGGATGAACATCTGGTGCCGCTGTCACGGCAGGCGGTCGCTCTGCTGAAACAGATTCGGGCGCATTCCGGCGAATCAGTCTTCGTTTTTCCAGGTGCACATACCCTGAACAAGCCGATGAGTGAGAACACCATTAACAAAGCGCTGCGCGTGATTGGCTACGACACCCAAACCGAAATCTGTGGTCACGGCTTCAGAACAATGGCCTGTAGCGCCCTGAACGAGTCCGGGCGCTGGTCAAAAGACGCCATTGAGCGGCAGATGAGCCACAAAGAGCGCAACGGCGTGCGGGCGGCCTATGTGCATAAAGCGGAGCATCTGGAAGCCAGAATCGAAATGATGCAGTGGTGGTCGGATTATCTGGACGTAAACCGTGAAGGATATGTCGCGCCGTATATTTATGCGCGAAGTTATACGGCTGGCTAACGCGCTGCGCTTGTTGGCTCCTGACGGGCTTTCTATGTGATAGAAAGCCCGTCAGGAGCGTTGTCATAAAATCATTCGAGCATTCTGCCAAACGTTTCTTACACGTTAGGATTTGCTACATCGACTGACTCAAACCACCGTTCAACCTTTTGGTTCAATACCGCGCGTCTGGAGTTCCTTACGCAGAACACGCTTTATCCACGTAGCCAATGTCTTATCGCCATCCTTATGGGCTTGCTCTTCTAATTGCGCACGAAACTCGTGGGACAGTCGAATTTGATACTGGTCTGTTTTTGATTTTTCACTTGACATTGTAATTACAAATTCCATAGCATGGTATAGTTGTAATTACACCGCAATTACATGGTGTTTTGCAACAGTAAAGAGCGAAACCCGGTAGTGCTAGGAACACTAACCGGGCTTCTGACCACAACATTATGAGGACTAATGCTATGGCTGACACTGATAGTAACACGGGCTCGTCTTATCAATCACTGCCGGATTGCGAGTGCCTGTATTCTGCCATGAACGCCGCGCTGGCTCATTTGGACTTTTCAAACATGGACGATGACGAACTCTCGCAGGTGGCAGAGTATTGCGCCGAAACGCAGGCCGGGCTTTGCCATTGTCTGAATTTCATTGGCGATGCGCTGATTACCTTTGCCGATAATGATGTGTGCGAATCGACGCCAGAAAGCTTGTGCCAGTTGGGACATGGGTTAACTGCAATCAGTTTACTCATCCCGGCGCTTAACGATATGCACAGACGCACACACGCTCCCACCCGCCCGATAAGCCTCTGAACCCGAGCCTGATTAAAGCTCTGCCGTGAGTCATTCACGGTCAGGGCTTTTTTGCTGCCATAACTGAATCCCCCTAATTCTTGATATGCGATATTGAGTTGTTTGCAGGCCTCCTCCTCTTTTCCCGATAGCCTTCCCTATCGGCTGATTTCAGTAGGGAGAAGACATGCCCGCAGGTTTTATTTTCGCAACGCTGACAGCGCCCAGCAGGCCATTCAGCCACGACGCAGGACGCGACGGGTTTAGGCGGGTGGATGCCTGCGCCTCGCGGGCATTCACCCGTGGTGTGAGGCGAGTAAATTCAATTTCGCAGAAATTGCTAATTTGCGTCGCCCGAACCCACCGGCGAGCGTTCCCCCAAGGGGAACCGAGCAGGCCGGGGAGCCGAATAAATTTTGCCGCCCCAGCGAGCAAAAAGACGCGCCCACGCGTCGGTTTATTTGGGGCGACAGCCCCGCACACCGTCGCGCGTAGCGCGCGACGGTGTGCCGCCGTTGACCTTGGGGGTTTTGGCGTGGCGTCCAGCCGCGACATTACCCCCATGCGACACAGAATAAGGGCGTCCAGCCCGCATGAACTGGCGCACGCCGTTTTGTGCCGGGAAATGTATTTCCCGGCACATGGCTGCGATGCAGTCACCGTACTCGCCTCACGCTATCGGCGCATCACATGGACCCATGCCATTCACAGAAATCTGAGTCGATGCCATGAGGCAATAACGCTAAAAGAAAGAACAACCCGGTAAAATGCGAAGGAGGAGCCATGCTGATTTCCGATTACCGTAAACGCCGAGCGCGTAGTCACGAAAAGATCCAGATACTGCTCAATTTCCTGAAACAAGAAACCTACAGCGACTTTAAAACGCTGATGCTGCTTTTTGATTATAAAAATCACAAACCGCTTTACCTGTTGCTGGCAAAAGCCATCGACATGGGATTCATTCAAAAACAGACGTTTTGCACAAGGGTGGAGAAAATCTCACTGTGGGGGATCACCAACGACGGATTAGCCGTTGTCATCACGCCAGATGATGATGGTTTTCCTGTACGGTTCGAGCCTGCGAAAGTCACCGGCTGGATGCTGGAGCAGCATCTTGATAACCAGCTCGCACGGCTCATTCTGGAAAAGAAAGGCGCTTATGGGTGGGTTAGCGGCGCTTGCTCAACGTTCCGCAGCCGCTATCAGGTATATCATCGACCGGACGGAGTGATAACGTTACCAGACGGAACCGTCATCGCCGTGGAGACTGAGCGCCGTCTGAAAACCAAGGCCCATTATCAGGCAATTATCACCCAACATTTGATAACTCGTACTCAAAAACTTTGGATGTACGTCTTCTATATCGTGCCCGATCCGCAGATAAAGCGAGCTATTGAACGGATGTTCAATAGCGTAAAATACGCCATCATCAACCATCAGCATATCCCGCTGGAAGCGAAGCACCGCAATGTTTTTCGGATTTATACGTTTGAGGAATTGAAGGGGTTAGATTTGAATCTTGGCTAATTGCTGAACAATCATGTGAAGTATATACTCAAAGTATGTACAAGAGAGGAGCACCATCATGAAACACCGCGTCAGCGTTACCGTAGACAAAGACAATTATCAGGTTCTGAGTGCTGCCGGAGTCAATATTTCCGGGCTGGTGAATGATGCCATTGGCAAAGAAGCCCGCCGCATCAAGGCTGAGGAGTGGAAGAAGGAAAACCGCGAAGGGATGGAAGAAGTCGCCCGATTTATCGCACAGAATGGCTCATTTGCGGATGAAAACAGGAACTGGTGATCATGCAATTCATTGTTTATCAATACAAACGTGCCAGCCACTACAAAATGTTTGTCGATGTGCAGAGTGATATTGTCGACACACCCAAGCGGCGCATGGTCATTCCACTTATCGAATCACATCATCTGTCTGAGAAAGTGAATAAAACGCTGTTCCCTCAGATCCGCATCGACGGCGAAGATTATCGGCTGATGACCACGGAACTATCGAGCGTTCCGGTTGAGGTTATTGGTGAAGAGATCGCGGATCTTGGCGACTACGCGGATGAGATTAAGGATGCTATTAATCTTATGTTTTGGGGGATTTGAGAGAGTTTCTAGTTGGTTACATCACATTTTATTCATAGTGATCTTAGTAAATGAGTATGATCAGTAATGGTACGATTTGCTGGGATACTTACAGGCTGTAAGTATCCCAACAAAACGGACTATTCATTTTTAGGGAATGTACGAGCGCGGTATCAATTTCAAATTGATAAACTCCCAACCAAATCCCCCAGTGTCACCATCAACATCATCGGGTCAATCGGTGAAGGTTCAAACCCCACTCGTAGGTAAAAATCACGCGCTTCATCAGACAGCGCATGAACCAACATCCCGCGAATGCCGATAGTATCCGCCACCTGAATCACCCGCAGCCCAGCGTCCCGTACCAGCGCCCGCCCTACCCCCTGACCATGCAATGATTTATCTACTGCCAGACGACCCAGCACCACGACTGGGATCGGATCGGGCATATTGCGGCGAAAGCGTCCGGGGGCAGCATTCGTTGCCACGGCGCTGGAGGCCAATGAGTAATACGCCAACACTTTTGAGCCATCGCAACTGACGAAAGTTCGTGATGCGCCAGTGACCTGATTTTTCATCGCCCGTTGTTTCAGCCAGTTGTCCATAGACTCCACGCCGCAACAGAATGAGGAAAGTACATGTTCGGCGTGGAGTGGCTCAGGGGCAGAGATCATTTTTTCTGCTCCCACGGAGCAGGTGTTTGCATGGTTTTGCGCAGCGCGGCATTTGGTGCAGGAGCCTGATCTAAACGGGCAAGGAATTCCTGATAAGCATCGGGATCTGCCATGATGATGCGCTGATCGATCAACGCTTCCTCTGCGGCGGCACGCGCAGCCTCAAGGACAAAATCAGTACGATTTTTTCCTCTGGCCTTAGCTGCACGATCAATCAGATCCCGTTCTGCGGGTTTGATGCGTAAATTCAATGTTTCGCGTTTAACAGAAACGCTGTTCGTCGCTGGCATGATGTTATCCTCCGTCTTACTCTCTGGATATTAATCATACAGCAATCGTAACGCTAATGTCATTACGATTTATCGACATCACAGGGAATCGAACCGAAGCAACGAACCGGACATTTCTGTATCGTATATGACCCATCATTCTGATCTATCTATGAAAAAATGGGTCAATCTACGGGTCTTGACAATAACCACGGTTAAAATTCATGCTACATTTCAATTTACTAGAAAGCTGAATGATTCCGAGTCCGACCATATTTTTGTTTTGGGACGTTCCTATACGCAAAAAAAACATATAAAAATCATTGAGTTGATGAAAATCTGGAGTACCTCAAGGTACTATCAGATTTTTTATATCCGCAGTTTTTTTAAAATTTCCGGAACATCGTTAACATCTCGATTATGTATGGAGCCTTATTCTATGCAGCATAAAATCCAAATCCGTGATCCTTATCTTGAGCATTCCGAAACCTGCCTCTGCCATAGCCCGGCCTTTGTCCGCATTAATGCAATGTTAACCAGGGAGGCAGCAAAAGCACCTCCTATCACTGCGGCGACCGTATCTTACGCTCTTCCTGGCGCACACTCACAGCATGGCACCGCAACTGCGGACACCGTGCATATAAAGATATTTATCAATGTACGGATCTTTGATGGCATATCGGATCATCTGCGTGATGGCCTCCAGGTTATTGTCGAGGGAAATCTCATCAAAGCGATTGAACCGGAAGATCGGACTTTTCCTGACGAAGCGGAGATTATCGACGGCAAGGGAGGAGTGCTGATGCCAGGACTGATTGACGCACACTGGCACGCAATTATGGCTCGGCCTTCTATGATGACTGCCATGACGTCTGATTTTAATTATATACAGGCACTGGCAATTGCCGAGGCGCAAGCAACATTACTGCGCGGCTTCACTACAGTGCGCGATATGGGCGGTCCGGTATTCGGGCTTAAACGTGCCATTGATGAGTGTATCACCAGTGGTCCGCGCATTTACCCATCTGGCGCATTTATCTCTCAAACCGGTGGTCATGGTGACTTCCGCATGCTGAGCGATATTCCCCGCGCACCTGCTGATAATTTAAGTTACATCGAGCGAGTAGGCATTACTGCTATTGCTGACGGTTCGGATCAGGTGTTATTACGTGCCAGAGAACAGCTGATGCGAGGGGCGTCGCAGGTCAAATTTATGGCGGGGGGCGGTGTGGCATCAATGTATGATGGTATTGATGTTACCGAAGGCTCAGTGTCCGAAATCAGAGCGGCGGTTACGGCGGCTGAAAACTGGGGGACCTACGTCACCGTTCATGCCTATACCACACGCGCCGTGACCATGGCAATTGAAGGCGGGGTGAAGTGTATTGAGCACGGGCAGTTGGTCGACGAAGCAACGGTGCAACTGATGGCCGAAAAACAGCTCTGGTGGTGCTTACAACCGTTCCTGGATGATGAAGATGCGGTGCCAATGGCAACGCCCGCCTCCCGTGCCAAACAGCTGTTGATGTCAGCGGGCACGGATACCGCCTACAGTCTGGCGAAAAAGCACAATATCAAAACCGCCTGGGGCACTGATACACTGTTTGATGCGCATCTGGCAACCCGTCAGGGTGCGCAACTGGCGAAGCTGGTCCGCTGGTACACGCCTCTGGAAATCCTGAAAATGGCCACCAGCGTCAATGCAGAGCTGTGCGCCATGTCCGGCCCGCGTAACCCGTATCCGGGAAAACTTGGTGTCGTGGAAGCGGGGGCGCTGGCAGATATGATCCTTATCGATGGCGATCCGCTGAGCGATATCCAACTGCTTGCCCAACCCGATGGAACATTTCAGGTGATTATGAAAGACGGCATCATTTATAAAAATACACTGGAAAAGCAGGCTTAATACTCGTCGTAGCGAGTTAAGGGATGTCAATGGTGAATGTGCGCGTCTTTTATAAACACACTGCCGCTCATGGCCATCGCCCTGTTTATGCTAAGCGGGTGTGTTGCACAGCAAGCCCCCGTCTTCTCCCTGCTCGGCTTCTGCTTTCCTGGCTGGATAGTCTGCGCCTTGCTTGGCATCGTCGCGGCGGTTATCGCATGGGTGATTTTCATTCGCCTCGGCATCGACGACGCGCTTCCGGCGCGATTACTGGTTTATGCCTGCCTGGCGCTTGCCGTGACGTTCATTTCCTCTCCGCTGATATTTGCGCGCTAATCATCCAAACCGAGCGGACACAAGCGCCAGGTGGCGCTAATCACAGGCGGTGTAATAGTTATCGCGGCGGCGTGCCTTGGCTGGTATACCCTGTATCAGGATGCCCGTCGTCCGATGTCAGAAGATACGGTTATTGACGCTAACGTCGTTAACGTCAGCAGCTCAGTGCCGGACCGAATCGTGTCGATCAACATCAAGGAAAACGGGGGGCTGTACACCAAGGTGAGGTGATATTTAAAGTTGATCCGTATTTATATTAATTACGGATTGAACATCAAGTTGGCGACCCAAACTTTGGCCCGGCTTCAGCCGTTAATGGCAAAAGGCTATGTCACGGCACAGCAGGTGGATAATGCCGCTACCGCAAAACATAATGCCGAAATCAGCCTGAAGCAAGCGCTGAAACAGTCAGTGGCGACAAATGCTCTGATCAGCAGCACGGCTGCGTCTGAAGCGTTGGTCACAGCTCACCGTGTTGCACTCGCTATCACGCAGAAGGAACTGAAAAATACTCAAAATCTGACTCCGCACAATGGCCTGGTGGTGGGCCTAAACGTCTCATCAGGAGAGTTTGTTATACTCGATCAGGCTATATTTATGCTTATTTGACGCGGTAACAGATTGGTTAGATATGGAAACTGGTCAGTCAGCTTGCGTAGACCAGATATACGTCGAGAATACAGCGTCTTACAACTAACTCCAAGGCGCTTTTCCTGTGTTATGATGTTTTCACCAAGTAGCTGGTTCAGTACAACATCCAGCTCCCGGGAGGTTATCCCCTCTCCCCGGATGCTATTCCGCTCCTGTTCAGCCAGCAGAGGGATCTGGCTCCATGTCTTCAACATACGGGCTAAAGACTGTAAGGAAATTTCCGGAGACACTATCCGCATGGCTGCCAATGAAGCTCCTCCGCCAGTGAGTGCGCGCAGGGTACTGTACAACCACTCCGGCCGTGCCGTACTTAGGATAAGCACCGACAAAGGGTGGGAGTATAACCGACAGAGCAATGACAGTTCCTGCAAGGTGGTCAGCATGGATATCAGTTCATTCGGGAGGTAGACCACCACACGGCTGTCGGACGTCATTTTGCAAAGCCAGTCAGCAAACCCATCTCTGTTACCCGTCATAATGATGACGCAGCAACGTTTTTCAGCGTTCAGCAGGGTTTCAACGCCGCGTGCGACACATGGGCAAGCAGTCAGTATATAATCTACAGCGGAACTGCGTATATCATTAGCCAGGGAATTCTCTCCCGGACGGCAATGGCTTTCTGTCAACATATAACCTCCGGTTGCAGCATATTCTGCCGCACTTTAAAGCAACCCTGACGGGCAGGGTTGCATATGACATTTAGATAATGGTCCCGATCTGGGTTTAAGACGGGAACGTCTTGCTCTTGCGGTGCACCAAATATGACCAATCTGTTGTTTTAGCTTGTTATTGAATAATTAACTTAACTTTTCCTAATAATAAGGCGGTAACTTTCTTTACGTTTTATTTATCCATTTAGAAATAACAATACTATAGGGACCGAAACAAAAATCATTGAGAATTAACTTATATAAACATCTTAAATAACATATTATCACTATCCAGTATCAATTAAGTACATGGCCACAAATTATGAAAATAGTAACTCTAGCCCTAATAGATAATTTGCAATTAAGGAAGCGATAAAATATAAAACTCGCCTGATTACAAAACATCATGGTGGAGGTAATAGTTATCCATCCAGGCACTAAAAAATTATTCTTTCGCTATAAATCATCGTGCAAATATTTAATCCTCCAGTTCGAAATCAGACCAAAAAGTTCCGCCAGGGCTTCCTAGCATGGTGAACATATTTTCGTCCCGCAAGAATAACTGTCAATAATGAACCAGAATATGTTTTTACTGGTAAGTCATCGTAAAAGTCGCGACACTATTCGCAAAACCAGACTCGATCGTGCTTAGTGTCTGGTAATAACGAGCCTGTAGCGGGATGGTCATCGTCGTAGAAGCCTCACCGATCAACAGCGGCGAGCCTAATGGCAGTGGATCGCCTTTATATAGCAACTGGACTGCGACCCCCGTTGCAGTTCCTTCTATATTGCTTAGATTAAGCAACCCTTTTGCTGCATCGTGAATATTACCGTCAACCTGTAAACTGACCATCGTCTTTGGTGTACAGGCTAACTCAATATTCACGTTCTTCGTATTACTGCTGGCAGCCGGCTTGCCAATACCGCTGAATTCCCTCTTTTTGACGTCACCCATAGGCACGCTGATATTGCTGTTACTGATGGAACAGCCTGTCGACTGCACATTAAAACCGTAAAACCCAAACTCTGACTCCGGGGATTGCCAGGTAGACTGATTATTTCTCAGTACCAGTGCCCCTACTTTTGTCGTCTCCACCGTACCTGATGAGACCGGACCGGTTTTGTAAAGAACATACCCCGGCATAGTTTCTAAGCCGACATTTAGCTTTCCAGCTGCGCTACACAGCAACCGCGTATTGCTATCACCCCCTATCGTATTTGAACCATCCACTGATTTTCCAAAAGAGCTACCGGTACAGCTAGTAGATGCTGCATAGACCGCATAACCAATACCTGGGACGTTCGTGCTGTACACTCGGCGGCCATCGATCATCATCAGATAATTTCCGTATGCTTTAACGCCATATTCCTGATAAGTCAGCACTGGGGCGTAGTTCACACACGAAAATGGTGTGATATTTGATAATCCTACTCCCACAATCGCCCCTACAGGTGCATCACGGGGCACTGTCAGTTGGGGGTTCGTTCTGTAGTTATTCGATGGCTGAGTTGAGCACTCATACGCCGCCGCCATTTTTGAAAACAACATCAGTAGTGAAACGCTCAAAAAAAGAATAATACGCATAATATCTCCTGTCATTGACAGACAACCGTCACACCAGGGACAGATGCCGAATTTGCTGTTAACCGGTAAGGGGCGCTGCATTGCCCGCCTTGCCATTTCACCTGAACCGTTCCCTGCTCAGGCACACCTGTCAGCCAGACTCGCCTCTGTTCATCCACAATACCTGCCACCGTACGCTTTTCATTCTGTACGCTGGCCGCGGCACCAAAGGGGATACTGGCGCCCTGCAGGGTAAACATCGCCTTTTTCCCGGATGCCGTCGGGAAGTCCGCCAGCGCCAGCGCGCCATTTGTCGGCACGATGGTGCGCGTATCGCCCAGTACGTCGATGTCCTCTCCCAACGACGCGGTATCCAGCGTTAATCGGGTTCGCTGATAAGGGCTGACATAAGGCACGACGGCGTAACCCTGGTTGTTGGTGTATACCCCAGTGTTATTGAGTAGTTTCAGGTCAGCGGCATCTTCAGCCCGTACCAGCGCCGTTGTCTCGCCTAATGGTTGCGTTAATGTCAGTCCATAAGGATGGAGAACAATGCCCCCCTGTGCGCCATACGTGAACTGCTGGCTCTGCTGCGAATAGTTATAACCTGCCTGATATTCCCCCGTTCGCCCCTTGTAATTCATGGCAACGTTACCCATAGTATCCGCATGCTGGCTGTTGTAACCTTGCTGCGCGCTCCATGAGAGGTTCTTACCGGCGAGAGCCGTTCCCGACAGACCAGTCATCATCGTCGTATCCCCCCGTTTATTACTGGTACCTGACATACTTAACCAACTGTCAGACAAGAACCTGCTCAGCGGAATTTGTACGGACAGCGAGAACGTCTGGTCACTGCTGTTAAAACGTGATGCCTGCGAATAGCCATAGTTCAGGGCATAATTGATCCCGTTATAATTGCTGCTATAACCCATATTAATTGTCCGGTCTTTATCGCCACCCCAGTAATGCTGCTCATAGGCTGACAGATACAGGTTGCCATAATCTCCCAGACTCTGATTGATGTTAGCCTGTGTTCGGCTACGCCTAGTATGGGTATCACGCCAGTTTTTATACGCTCGCTGTTCGTCTTTAGTCTGATAATCCGCTGGCATGCTGTCATAGAAATCACCATTGGCCTCGTTAAAATCATGGTAACCTGGAGTCGAGTAGCGATAGCCAAGGATGGTAAACGTCGTGCCGCTGGTGACCAGATCTTTCGAATACTGGAAACGGAAGGAACCACCTGTGTCCGTATCATAGGCAAACTGGCTGCGAGAGAGTGTTCCATCCAGCGATACCGATCCTAAGTCCCCAAGGCCTTTTCCTACCCCTAAAGCCACAGAGGCATAGTTATCAGAGAAAATGCCGCCGCCATAAACCGTTGTGGTCCACGGCAGGCCATATATGCCCGTTCCCTGAATAAAAGATGGTTCTTTGCCAGCATTATCGCCTGAATGATATTTTCCGGCCGCCAGTGCATATTTAAAGCGCCCTTCACGCTGCATCACAGGCACAGCAGAAAATGGCTGCATCGATCGTCGTTCTGTTCCATCCGACTCGCGAATGATGATCTCCAGTTCCCCGGATGAGGAAGTAGGATATAAATCATCAATCGCAAAGGGGCCGGGTGGTACATATGACTGCCAGATAGTGCTCCCGCTCTGACGTATGGTGACCTGCGCATTGCTACGTGCTATTCCCCTGACAATCGGCGCAAACCCACGCTGGCTCTCTGGCAGCATATTATCATCGGAATAGAGTTGCAGACCGCGAAAGGTAAAGCTGTCGAAGACATTCGACTGCGTTTGTCCTTCCCCCATCACAAACTGACTTTTCAGCATTTTGATATCCCGCTGCAAAGAGGTACTGATATTGTCCCACTGACTACCGCCATGGCTGCTGCTGTAAGCACTGTAATTGCGCAGACGCCAGGCCCCTAAGTTAGCGCCAGATCTCAGGTTAAAATAATCACTGTTGGCTGTTGCCGACGTGTTAGTATTGCGTGTCGTAGCGCCTGAATAGCTGTAATTGAGAAACAGCATATTCAAACCATCATCCCATTCCGTTTCAGGAACATATCCCTGTGGGTTGCTGGCCACATATTGTTGTGGGACAGTAATGTTGAGCCGTCGCTGAGGAAAATCAAAATCAGTGTAGCTTTCAGGTAATAGCTGCTCAATCCCGGTGATATTACTGTTCATATCAGCCTGCATAAATGCGGGTGTCGCATGCTTAGCAACCCCCCACTGCAGCAGATCCCCGGCTGTTATCGCTGGCGTCAGTTTCTCATTCTGTAATATAAACGTAATATCACGTTCAGCGACATAGCTTCCGTTAAGGTAAACGGATACAGCATAAACACCCGGAGCCTGCCCCCCTGCGCGGCTGAATTGTGAAAGATCGATTCTCTGAGACGTATTACCACGGATCTCAATCGCATCCGGGGAAAAATAATCTTCCGCGCTAGCATTGGCTGCATAGAGATTAAGTAAAATCGCTGCAACAGACAGGACATGCTCTGGTTTCAGAAGTTTTTCATTATAATTAAATTGTCTCATAGGAATATCTTTTAAATTATTATAATGTGACTTCATGCTCAGCAGTTACACCGCCAAAGTCATTTATTGCACTCCACCGAATTTTATTTCCCGGCGTAGCGTTCTGGCTCAGCGATATTTCCTGTCCCGGCAATACCATAGGTGTGTTTTTTATTTCTTTACCGTTCACTTTTATATCGTAAAATGAAACGCTGTAAGGTGTTGGATTAGAAACAACAAGCACGCCATTCTTTCGGGAAAATATCAGTTTTTTCCATGCCGTTGCTGGATCCCCATTCAGACCAGCCGGTCGGTAAATGAGTTTCATCTTGGTTTTCACTGCAATAAGCAGTTCATTGCTGACATTACTGTTCTTGGCAGGAATACTTTTAATATTCAGCCAGTAAACCGACTCTTTATCCTGAGGAAGTTGGTTATGACTTAAAACCACCCGCACTGAATTTTGTGTATGAGGCTCCAGGCGAAAGAGAGGGGGAGTTGTCACAAACGTTTCATCATTATCATCTCCGCTCTCTTTCTTATTCACCCATGATTGAATAAGAAAAGGTCTGTCGTCAGGGTTACTGACACTAATGGACGTCTGCTTGCTGTCACCAGCATAAATAACGCGAGTACCACCGATCTCCACACCGGCAGAAACAAACATTGGTAATAAAAATAGAAATGATAAAAGCGTATTTCGGGAAAACCGGAACATTTGTAAATCCTGTGTTTAGCAAAACAGGGCCACCACCAGCCCTGTGATATTTCGATATTACGGATATGTGATAGTGAAGGATGCTGTTGCGTCGGCATCGCCAGCGGTAATGTTATCCCCCGTAGCCATGTATTTTGCGACGTATGCCAATTCATTTACGCCAGTAGATGACAGCGTTTTCGCGGCTGATGCTGTGCTAACCGGGATCAGTGTGCTGCTGTCATCTTCATAGATAGCCACCCCAACACCCGTTGCTGCCTGCGCGTCATTCGTAAGGCGTAGAATCGAGGGGTTACCCGGTGCGGTTGGGCCATCAAAACGCACTTTTGCGGTACTGGCTGATTCCGGACAAGTAGTCAGTGAAATAGTAAAGCGGGTTGGTGATGAAGTTGACCCAGCGCCATGAAACGCAGTAGTTGACACTGTTCCCATAACCACGGTCTGATTATCAGAAGAAGCATCTACGGTACACGCTGTATCTGTAATGCTCCCGTTAAAATAAATCGTTCCGTCAGCTGCACTGGCATATTGTGTCGAAAACAATGCCGCGATCGTGGCGATTAATAAAACTTTCTTCATGACATTTCCTTGGATAAAAAATTAATAAGCGATTGGTTACATAAATTAACCGATATAAAATGGCTGCGACGCGTTACATATAATGACGTGGTCAGTCCTACCTGTGTGTAGATTTAAGGCTGATGAGTCCGATATGATTGATAGCAGGTGCTCATTGCTATCCGTTCGCGAGGTGTATTATGCGAAATTTGGTTTAGGAATATATAAGGAATACCTTAAAAACTTATTTTTATATTTCCATTCAGACATCCTTAACAATCTTTACATTTAAATAAAAAGAATAAGGATTTCCTTATATAAAACTCTTTCCGTCATTTATATTATGGTGAAATGTCAAAGATTAAATATGATACTCTCTTATACTCATCACATCAGGCCCCACGTCTGCCAAAGACACTGCTGTATTTATTTGCGATGGCGCTACTGTTTTGCATAGCTGTCGCGTCTATTTTTTATCTTTATTACACCGTCAACAATACGGTCTCAGACTATCGACGTCAGATGAATTCCGCTGCTTATAGCGCACAGTATTTCTTTAATAAACGCGAGTCCATGTTGCAATCAATGGCGACAGCTGTAGTACTTTTACCGAAAGGATTTCAGGCTGAAAAAGTGCAAGACTCCATTACATTTCCAGAAGTTACCGTTCACCCGCTAAGTGGTAGCGGAAGTCCAAAAAACCATGGTGTAATGTTGACCTACAAAGACCAGGTTGAATTTGCACGAAGTAAAACCCAGCTTATTTACACGTCGGCTAAGACTGGCAAAACGACTACGGTATTATCGTCACAAAGTGACATGCTCAGAATAACGCCGGAAAGCGAACGCGAAATAGTGTCGTTTCTGTCAGATCAGAAATGGCTGACGGGGAATAATGGTGCGCTACCTATCGCCTGGTTTAATCCCACCGGGGATGAAGATGACCGGCTTTACCTTTATACACCGGTGGATGTCACAGACCCAACGTCAGGTTGGTTGGGGCTCACTTTTAGCGGTATTACTTCCAGCATCGACTTTTCACCGCTACAGGGTGGCAAATACGACCTCATTGATCCGCAAGGGTTGCTGGCTTTACATGGAAACCATATACCCGGTCAGAATGTGTATTGGGTTGGAAGGTCCATTGCCGATACATTCGGTGTAGCCGGTGGACGATGGTTTCCGGAGTATCTGATATTACGTAAATCAGTAGGTCACGGTGGTTGGAGCCTGGCCTACTCCGTGCCCGTTTCTCAGTTAATTAAAACGAATCTGCCTGTTTTCCAGGCCGTAGGATTAATGGCTTCAATGCTCATGATATTTGTCATGTTGAGTATCGGGTATCTGTCACGGCGAGTTTTACAACCGGCACTTAGCCAGTATTCCGCACTAATCGATAGCGAAGCGCTGAATCGAAAACTGATAGCGACAGCCCCGGTAGGTTTAGCTCTGGTGCGTTACAGAGACGCAGAACTTCTGTTTTTCAACGAGTTGACGCAAGTGTGGATAGAAAGCGACCAGTCGTGGTTTACCCGCATCTCAGAGAATAATGAACCATCCATCACTCACGAAATTATTCTGCAAGATGGACGCACAATTCAACTGAGTTGTACGCCGACATTCTGGGGAGGAGAGGATGCCATTCTGTGTGTGCTCAGTGATATTTCACGGTTAAAAGATACCGAACGCTCTCTGGTCGAAGCCAAAAGTGCGGCAGAATCGGCAAACCAGGCGAAAACCCTTTTTCTCACAACAATGAGTCACGAAATACGTACACCGCTCTATGGAATCCTGGGAACGCTTGAGTTGTTCACACTCAGTGGATTAAGCGGGCAACAGCGCGAGTATATGAAAACGCTGTTGCATTCATCATCGAGCTTGCTGCGCATTGTTAACGATAGTCTGGATCTGTCCAGTATTGAGGCCGGTCAGTTAACGCTGGAAAGTACGCCCTTCTCGCCCATGGAACTTGCTGAGTTGGTAGTTGAAACGTATGCGGCAAAAGCCGAGAACAAAGGTCTGCAGATCTACGCTATCTCTGATACCAGCGTCCCGTATCTGCTGACAGGTGATGCTACCCGGATACGCCAGGTACTGGATAACCTTATTAATAACGCGATCAAATTTACACTATCAGGCCATGTAGTGTTGAGGGTTTATGTCTCACAGCACGTTGGCGACAATGTCAGTATGGTCTTTCAGGTGGTGGATAGTGGTATAGGTATTTCATCCGAGCATTTGCCCCGGTTGTTTGATCCCTATTTTCGCCCGGCAAACAAACTCTCCGGACAAGAGTCTGGTTCCGGTCTGGGGTTGTCTATTTGCTCGCGCCTGGCTCAGCTTATGCAGGGTAGGCTGTGGGCAATCAGTGAACATAACCTGGGCAGCCGTTTTACCTTTGAGGTGACATTGCCCCTGGCGAATGACAACAACATACCGCCATTACCTAATCTACTGCCAAAGCCTGTTTACGTCGATGGTGCAGTGCCTGAAATCGTCTACAACCTTTGCGAATGGTTACGCGACTGGGGGGCTCAGGCACTACCTTTTCGCAACGTGACAGCCAGCGATTGCGCAAGAGGAATACTGATTCAGGCCTGGCCACCACCTGTTCATACATCAAACTGGCGGGGTAAGCGGATTATCGCGCTGCCGCCAACGTTAGTCCATGAACGCAAAAGTGAACATGACACCATTATTACTGGGGCTTACAGCGTGACCGCAATAGGACGCATAGTGCAGTCAATGCAGCACAGCATGATTCCCGAGGCACCGGTAACAACCCCGTTCGTTGCAGAAAAGTTTGGTTTACGTTTGCTGATCGTTGATGACAGCCCGATAAGTCACATTATCTTACGCGAGCAGCTCGAGCTGCTCGGGTGCACTGTCGCCCTGGCCAGTAATGGTCATGAAGCCATTGATTTTTCTGATATTTCAACATTTAACGCCGTGATAACAGATTTGCGCATGCCTGATCTGGACGGATATGAAGTCGCCCGCAGGCTCCGGAAAAAGGGATATGCAGGGCAGATAATCGGCCTAACTGGTAACACCTGCCAGAAGGAAGAAAAAGAAAGGGGATACGCGGCAGGGATGGACTACCAGTTGCGTAAGCCTCTGTCGCTATCACAGTTGCGTGCGTTGTTGCGCACAATGAACAAAAGCAGGAGCTGACGTTATGCTGTCGAATTACAAAGTACTGGTTCTGGATGAGCAACCGCATAACATAATACACATCCATAGGATGTTACATGCAACTGGCCTCTTTGATGTCCACATTGCCAGCGATGCATCCGGGGCCCTGTCCCTGCTGGAAAATCACCATTTCCATCTGGCAATCATTGATATGAGTATGCCTGGAATGGATGGCCTTCAGTTTATTAGCGAAATCAGTAAACGGCAAATGAATACAATGCTGATGTTGGTCAGCTCGCATTCACGAAGCTTGATGAACAGCGTCAGTCTGGTAGCCAAAGAGTATGGCCTGGCCGTTATTGGTACCTTCCAGAAACCTTTCAGTGATGAAGCACTGCGACTCCTCCTGCAGCAGATCAGGTCCACGGTAGGTGAAATCCCGACAAAAAACCGTGGTGATATAAGTACTCAACGCATATTCGATCAGCATATGGTTGAGAATGGCCTTAAGATGGGGGAGATAAAGGCCTGGTTCCAGCCAAAAATTGATTTAGGCAATGGCAAAATTGTTGGTGCTGAAGCCCTGACCCGCTGGGATCATCCGGAGTATGGCTTCATGATGGCAGGCTCGTTTCTCGACGCGATACGCCGCTATACGCTCCAGAAAACGCTTTTATTCAGAATGTTGAATGATGCGCTTGATGCACATTTGCTGTGGCAACACAGTGGATACACTGTGCAGGTATCTGTCAATCTTCCCGTTCCGTTGCTTAACGATCCACAACTTTCCGAGGAGTTGTTTCAGCAGGTTGCCGCCCGTGAGGTTGAGCCAAAGAATGTATGCTTTGAACTGCTGGAAGATGAGGCAATTTCTCAGCCTGTAAATTATTATATGGGGACCAGCAGGTTGCGTTTAAAAGGGTTCGGCCTGGCACAGGATGATTTCGGACGTGACTACAGCTCGATGCATAGCCTGATCTCCACCCCACTTACTGAACTGAAGATCGATAAGTCGTTTGTGAAGGGGGTTGCTGATGATGAGATCCGAAAAACAGCGTTGATCACGTCGGTACTACTGGGCAAACAACTGGGCCTGACCGTCACCGCAGAAGGCGTTGAAACCACACGCGATTTGCAGTTTCTTCGCGGTATCGGGTGTGACTGTGCTCAGGGATTTTTGATCTCTGCGGCCATTAGCGCGGAGGATTTTGGGCTACTGCTGATCTCTGAAAGCAGTGATTTGTATTCGTTATCTTCGTTCGCTTAATAGGTTAATATTGGCTATGCAGGTGACCCCATTCAGTAAAATCACGCACAGCTCGCGTAGGCAACATTGGGTTTTTTTTGCCTTAATTCCTATAGTGATACTGCTGGCTGTCGGCATGTATTGGGGTACTCAGCGTGCCATTGAACAGGAGCAACGTCGTTTTACGTTGGATTTTTCGACGCTGCTTGGCTACATCAACGAGCAGGAAACGTTCTTACGCCAGTTGCAAAAACAAAACGAACAACTGGCAACCCTGCCCTTCCTGCGGGTTGCCAGTTTTCATGAAGTATCATCCCCGGCGGACTGGAACAGCCGGTTGTTCGAAGGCCGGGAATCAGCCGTAGACATGCCATTTTCTCTGGCCTGCCAGGGGCAGAGAGACTGTCCTAATGTGCCAGGCTCGCTCTTTGCCATAGGTAGCTACCTGTCCGATTTCTACTCCTCTTTCTGGGCCTCTTCCTATTTTCCAGCAGCCGCTGTTTTCTTTGTTAATGAAAGTGACAGCGTCAGTATTGGTGTTCCTGCCGTGAATGCCAATGCGGGTTACGAGCCGATTAACGTGCAGACATATCGCGCCGTTACCGTTGCGGTACGTCAAAGGCTGCGAAGCACTCCCCATCAGGGCTGTCAGAATACAGACAGTACAGATGATATTGTCTGGTTTAGATCCCCGTCGCTTCCCGAGGGAATTATTGGTCTTATTCAGGCGGGTTTTCCTTCCGGCGTCTGGAGCAATTCATCCCATCATCCCGCTTGTATCTATGCCGCGACGCTGCTGAATCGCTCGCGGATCGGCGTGCTGGAGCGGACCGTGAATCCAGCACCTAAGCATTTGTTCTGGTTACAACACCAGGACAATACCTGGCTATCCCATAAAGGGCACGGCCTGTTAATAGGCAACGGTGAACTACCACAGCTTTCACGCACGGGGTTGCATTATACCCTTCATGGGTTGGTGCTAAAGGTGACCGATCAGACGGAAAGCTGGACAGGTATCTATCGGATGAACTATTCCAGTTTTTTCAGAGATAACCTCTGGTTACCGTTAGGTACGCTGTTGATGTTATTACTCAGCACGCTGGGATATGTGTTCTATATGCGCTGGTATAACCGCCGCGTGATACTGCCCGCGCAGGAGGCTCAACGAGAAATACTGGAAAGCGATGCCTTCAACCGAACGCTAATCCAGACCGCCCCTGTGGCTCTGTGCCTCATTGCCCGAGACAATGGTCGTCTGGTCTTTGCGAATACTCTGGCACTGGACTGGCTGAGTGCAACGCAGGGAGAACCGCTACAAAATACGGAAGCGATGTCGACCTTGCTCAGCCAAGTTCAGCACGCGGTTCAGGATGGTTCGATTGAACGACTTGCTATTTCCAGTGAACGAACACTTTATGTTGCTTATGCCCCCACACGCTATATGCAACAGGATGTCACCCTCTGTGCATTTGCGGATGTAAGTTCGCATGCGGAAATGGAACGCAACCTGACCCGAGCCAGGAAAGCGGCGGATGAAGCTAATGAAGCAAAATCCACATTTCTGGCCACCATGAGTCACGAAATCCGCACACCGCTTTATGGTGTGCTCGGTACGCTGGAACTGCTTTCTCTGACGCAACTGAACCATCAGCAACGTCAGTATGTGGATCGCATTGAGGATGCCTCGCAGATACTATTGCAGATTATCAGCGATATTCTGGACATCAGTAAGATTGAGGCCGGGCAGCTCCAGCTGGAACAGAGTGCATTCAACCCATGCGAGTTAGTACAACGCTGCACGGGAACGTATGCGGGAATGGCTTCCCGTAAAGGGCTGCTGCTTTTTTCAGTCATAGCGACAAATATTCCCGCGAAGGTCAAAGGTGACCCGACACGGCTGCGCCAGATCCTGAGTAACCTTATCAGCAATGCCATCAAATTTACTGAGACAGGGTTTGTCATTGTACGCCTGAGCCAGGTGAACAGCGCACCTTCAGGCACACGTATGTTAATGGAAGTATGCGACAGCGGCGTGGGCATCAGTAAGCCCCGTCAGGAAAAACTCTTTACACCGTTCTACCTTGCTGACACTGAGCACAATATTTCAGGAGGGGCCGGCCTGGGGCTCTCTATCTGTGCACGCCTGGCCGAGTTGATGAACACCACAATTCAGATCAGAAGCGAATCCATGATGGGCAGTAAGTTTTTCTTCGAGTTAGAGCTCGAAACTGCGCCTGAAGAGGATTCAGTCAAACCTGAACTTAATCAGGCAAGAGTCTGGGTACGCACGCCTCACCCGGAGCTAACAGAAAATATCTGTGCCTGGTTAACCCACTGGGGCGCGAAAGCGATGGCAGTAGATGAGATACCAGAAACAGCTGATTCGTCTGCAGTGATGCTGGATGTCATACGCAGACCACATCACCTGACTGTCGACTGGCAGGGACACTACCTGCCGCTCTCTTTATCCGGTGATACCGGGACATCAGGTATAGATGCATACAGTATCAGCAGTATCGGATTTGGGATTGACCACCTGTTGCGCGACCAAACACATGTTCCCGCCGATGAATCAGAGTTACCGCGTTTTCATCTGCGAATTTTGGTGGCGGAAGATAATCTGCTGAACCGGATTACGCTACAGGAACAACTGGAAAGACTGGGGTGCGAAGTCACGCTTGCAGAAGATGGCGAAGAAGCGTTAGCGCTGTGGGATATTGGCCCGCATGACATAGTGTTAACCGATGTAAACATGCCTTATATGAACGGTTATGAACTGGCTCGTAAACTTAGGTCAGAAGGCGTCAGCCTGCCCATTATTGGTGTGACTGCTAATGCCATGAGGGATGAAGAACAACGATGCCTTGAAGCAGGCATGAACGCCTGGCTGGTGAAACCGATTGAATTACGTGAGCTGGTTTCACTTTTACGCCTGTATCTTCCATACGGACAAATTGCTCCCCTGAGCGACGCTTACGGGATTGAGCCGGAAGAACCCAATGTCCTTGACAAGCATCGACGGCTTTTTTTGCAAAATATGTGGGATGACTGGCACGCTTTAGCATCTGGAGTCTCCCAGAAAAATGTGGAAGAGGTCATAATGATCCTGCACCGTATGCGTGGCGCCCTCGTCCTGGCGCAGCAGCGGGAGCTGGCGTCACGGATGGAGCAGCTTGAACTGCAAATGCAAGCATCCGGACTGGATAAAGCCTGTATAGCTGAGGTGGTTACGATAGCAGAGGACATTAATATCCTGCTCGTTCGTATCGAAACAGAATCACTATAATGAGAAAAGAAATAAAAATACTACACGTTGTTCTGCTGGATGATCACCAAGTTGTTCTGGCAGGAATGAAGGACTTCCTGGATCAAGTGCCTAATGTGTGCGTCGACGCCACCTTTGCCACATCCGCCGAGTTAATCAAACATGTTCGTCAGAACAAGCCTGACGTCATTATTACCTATTACAACATGCCGAAGGATGAGGTCCATACCGATGGTCTAAAATTGATCGCTTATCTTTTACGCACGTTCCCGGAGGTCAAAATACTGGTGCTGACCATGATTACTAATCAGATGATCATCTCGGCACTCTACGACACGGGGGTCTCGGGCGTCTTACTCAAACAAGACCCACTGAGCGAAGTTTTGTCTGCGCTTCTCGCAGTGCGCGCTAACACCAGATACTACCCACCATCATTTCAACAAGATATGCTGCGTGCTGAGCGTGAGACTTTTCTGCGCGAACGCGTAAATAGCCTGTCACCCAGGGAATACGAAGTGTTACGCTATTATGTTGCCGGCGAATCGCTTTCCCAAATTGCCGAAAAACTGCATCGCAGTGCCAAAACAGTCAGCATTCAAAAGAACTCGGCAATGCGAAAACTGAATGTCACGTCAAATCAAGAATTAATCCGATTTTGCGTAGAAAATCATATTTTTGATTAATTTTTAATTTTAGCATGATGCAAAAATAATTACGCCATGCTGAAACAGGGGATGGAAGTTTTTTCATCCCAGTCTGATCGTCCGCAGAGCGTTTTCCGCAAGGTTATTATCTGCTGCTGTCCGGCCATCTTCTGCATAGTAAATCCGCGCTGCCCACTGGTTCAGCGCATAAACGAACGCCTTCGCCAGCGCTAAGTCCAGGGACAGAGTTTTCACCTTTCACGCTGCCAGTTTTCCAGTGATTTAAGAAGCGTTTTCGTTTTCATCTGGTGTTTGGCAAGCCGCTGCTCTGCCTTGTGCCTTTTTTTAGAAATGTCCGCAGTAACGGGGGCCCCTGGGCAAATCTAATCATTAACGATGACGTTAACGCTATGAAAATTGTTAATGAAGTATTGCTTCCTTTTCCAAATTTCATCTCTGGTTTTAATTATTTACTCTAAGAATAAAGAATGGGAGTTATTTATTTCAAATGAGTCTCGTTATGAAAACATTCTTGTCATGGGTTTTAAATTTACTTGTCACATAGGCTCTGATACAATTACTCGCCGTGCCCTATGACAACGTTGAAATATATTTTTATTATGGGAACGCTATAATGATAGACTTTTTTGATTTAGATTATGATTCATTATCCAAAAAGAGATCATCCGAGCTATTTTCGCTTAGAAAAAAAACGTTTAAAGATCGCCTTAACTGGAGAGTGAGTTGTGAGCAAAACATGGAATTTGATGTGTATGATAATAAAAACACCACGTATATCTTTGGTGTTTTTGAAGGGAGTATTATTTGCAGTTTGCGGTTTATAGAAACAAGATTCCCTAACATGATAATCGATACATTCAAACCCTATTTTACTCAATTGCATTTACCGGAAGGTAATAATATTGAAGCCAGCCGTTTGTTTATTGATAAAGAGCGTATTAGGGCCCTTCACCTGCAACAACACCCGATCAGTTTACTTCTTTTTTTATCGATGATTAATTATGCAAGAAGTCTGGGCTATGAAGGTATTTACGCAATTGTCAGTCATCCGATGCTGATTATATTCCAACGCTCCGGTTGGCAAGTTTCTGTTGTTGAAAAGGGGCTTTCAGAGAAGCATCAGAATATTTATCTGATCCATATGCCTGTGGATGAGCATAACCAGCATCTATTGATAAAACACATCAACAAGAAATCACCCCTCTTAAATAACACATTAAACGCGTGGCCATTATCATTCTGTGTCAGGGAGAATCGGTCTGATCAGTTTCAGCTCGACCCCAAGCCTTATGGCATGTTTGGCATTGGTAACACCTAGTTTTTTGACAGCATTACCCACATGATATTTTACTGTGGTGAGTTTGATCCCCAAGATAAGGGCGATTTCTTGATAAGATTTCCCCATGCTTGCCCAGTAAAGTATTTCATTTTCACGCTTGGAAAGTATTTCTTTTTGGTTTTTTTTATTAAATTGATGAGTGTCATTGATCTCTTGATAAAGTGTTATCAGTTTTTCATGCGTTGTTAATAACAACATTTGCAGGTCATTTTTCTTGTCGACTATTATCTTTTCTATATCATCATCGCAGGACTTGTCCATGATGATAGACAGAACAACCAGGTTGTTATTATGGTCGTGAAGTACAAAGGTATACCCATTAATGACATCATAGTTTTTAGCCATATTAAAAATCTTGGGCATTTTTAATCCTGAGCTGATCATGATGTTTTCATCCCATAAAAAGGGGGTAAAACAGCATGATGCCGTGATCAGAACGGGATCGATGAATTGAAGGTTATTTTTAGTATAAAAATCAAACCATTTCATTCTGTTGGAAATGATGGCGAAATCATTCGGATTCTTTTTATTCATTATGGCATAAGCGTATTTGATATTGTTAAATACTTTTAAGTTTTTTTCCAAATAGTTTTTTATGGATATATTAATAGACGTATTATTAAAGAATGAATTAGACACCCAATTATCTCCTTGATAAAAACATATCGCAATCGTCCTAGTATACCATAAGATCCTACTGTAGGATAATTGTCTGACAAAAATGGATGCCTATTAGAAAGTTACTCGGATATTTTATTCTATGAAAATGAGCGTAATATACTGATTACGATTGTATCATAATACACGATTCCGCCTAACTAACATCAGCCAATAAATACCAGAGAGAAAAGAAAACTGGATAACCTGAATATGCCAGCATTCTACTTTCTCAAGACTGAATTGAATAAATTCGTTAGCGTGTTATGTTATTTCTTTCTTTTTGAAGGCCATCGTTGTTTAAATGCATGTGCATTTTTATCTGGTAAATAACAACAATATAGTTTATTTATAAACGGCAGGGCTGTAGGAAGAGTCTCACTCGTTTATCACAAAGTGAGACTAAAATTGACAGATTATTAACTATTCGTAATAATGGTAAAAATTTTCCCTGGTGTTGGCCAAAATGGCACCTGATCCTTTAAACGGGATCAGTTTTTTTATACTCAAAACACTTTATTCTTGTGCAGGAACAATAAAGTTTTTTATCAATGATTGATAGATAGACTAAAGTACAGTCTCACACTGTACTTTATTGGTAAAAGGTCTTCATTTCGTCTTCTTTTATGAATTAATAAGCTCGCTAATTCAGTGGCCCACCCGGTCACAGGGGGGACTTCCTTCTTGTCAGATACTGATCTGTCCTTGATTTAATACCCACCTTGTTTTCAAATCAGTCAACGAAAGCGAGGTCCCTATAGCAAGACAACAATATACCCCGAAGTTTAAGCGTCGAACCGTAGCATTACTGCTCGAAAGCGGCAAGTCCGTAGCCTATATGACACAGCAATTTGATATCAAAAAGAATATACTCTGCAACTAAAAAAATGCTGTTAATGGTTTTAAACTTTTGGATCCAGTGATCATTGGCAGTAAGGTCGAGGGAATCATTATCACCATCACCACAAGCACGATGACGAACAGGCCGATGCCGGACATGGCGAAAAAATGGACATAACGCGCCCGATCAAATCCGCCAAATACCATCACCAAATAGGATAGCTACACCGGTTTCCAGATCAACAAACTGGACAGAACCAACACGAGAGCACACAGTAGCACTAACAGATAAAACCCCTTTTATTACATTTTTATTTTGTTGGCACCATCGGCCAGTCGATCTCCGGCGCGGTAGTAATATTGAGGTGACTCAGCAGTACGACTTAGGTTTTCCAGTCGGTCAAGGCCACTTTTTCCCCGTCGGTTTCCAGTACCAGATCCACCGCGTAAGTGAGTTCCGCAATATGCTGCGGTCGCTGGCGCACGCGGCGCAGCAAAACGTCGGGGAAAGTCTCGTCAGAGAGCGGAGCATCCGTATGGTTAAAATCCACCAGCAGCTTCGTCTGCTGCTGCGCATTCAGCAGCGGCAAGCGGGCCACGACAGCGCTATCATCCGCCGCAGTCAGCGCTTCCAGAACCACCAGCCAGCTCTGCACCATATTGTCGATAGTGGCCGCGTCAAATAGCGCCGTGCTGTACTGAGCTCTCAGGCTCAGGGCGCTTTCTGTCTGCTGAATAAAGAAGAACAACTCAAAAAGAGAGTGACCACTTTCCACGATTTCAGTCACGGCTGAGGTGCCGTCAAAGCTAAGCTTCGGCTCCGGCGTACTGTTCAGGACGAAGGCGTGCTGGAAAAGCGGATGAAGATGCTGTTCACGCGGAATGTTAAGGTGTTTAACTAGTTTCTCAAAAGAGAGAGAGCGATTTTCCAGCGCCTCTTTTAGCACCTGCTTCACATGCGTAATAAGCGTCTTAACATCACCCTCTTTTGGCAACCTGGCTCTTAGCACCAAGGTATTAATCAAGGGTGCGACGGCGGTCAATAAGGCCGCCTTATTTCTGTCAGCGACCGACGAACCGATAATCAGGTCGCGCTGGCCAGTATAGCGGCTGAGAAGCAGATAAAAAGCGCTTAGCAAAATGGTGAATCTTGTCGTCTGATAGCGTTCCGCCATCTGATCCAGGCGCCTGATGGTGCGGCCAGGAATAGCGGCTTCAAGGGTAGCAGAGGGGTGGATCATTGAAGCGCGAGCCTGCCGATCCGTGGGGATATCCAGCCGCTCAAAATCGCGTAGCTGTTCAAGCCAATAGTTCAGGTAAGCCTGCTGCTCATTTTCGCCTGAAACGACAGTTGGTTGCGTATCCGGCGGCACTTCTGTTTCCGACAGGCACCAGGATTTATCACGCAGCGCGCAGCGATAATAGAGAGAGAGATCGCGAGCGATTAAATGCGCGGACCAGGCATCAAAGACGATATGGTGGAAAGCGATAACCAGCCAGTGACGATGATCATCACTCAACAAGGAAACGCGCAGCGGTGGTTCGTCAGCGATGTCAATAACCCTGGCGGCTTGCTGACGTACCCAGCACGCTACATCGTCGTCTGTCGCCTCCCCGTGACTCTTCCCCGTTTCTGCCAGCGTCGACTGAGCGATCTGTGCCAGCGGCTCTCCGGGAACGTACACCACCCGGTTGCCGCTAAGCTTAAAACGCGCCCGCAGGCTGGGATAACGTTGATACAGCGCCTGGAAAGCCCGCTCCAGCGCCGTTTTATCCAGCGGTCCCTGAATCGTGACTTTGACCACCTCATTAAACGCCGCCGACGCGCCGCACTGTTGCTCGACAAACCATATTCTCTGCTGGGCAGGGGACAGTGCACGCTCCACTCCCGACGCCGATTCTGGTTTGCACGCCGCGATTTTCCGCTGCGCCAATAGCCGCCGCAAAACTTTCAACTGTCCTGCTGACAGCGATTGAATCTTTTCCTTAAGAACGTCGTCATGTGCCATGAGCAGTTATACTTTTTTCAGTAGTTGATCGATTTCCGCCTCTGACATTTCATGCAGTTGGTCAAGCAAATGCTCTAACTGATGGTCATCAACGCCCTTACTCAACTCAGCGGCGATAATGTTCGCCAATCCGGTTACGGTTGGGTTATCTAAAACCCACTCCATCCTGATTTCTACGCCGAATTCCTGTTCCAGCCGTGCCGCCAGCTGCATAGAGGCAATGGAATCGCCGCCTAGCTCAAAAAACGAATCGTCGGCGTTAATGCTTTCCTGCTTCAGTATTTGCTGCGCAATATGCGCGATGCTGGTTTCAAGCCCAGCCCTAGGCGGGACGCTGCCCGATCCGCCTGAAAGCGGAACACCGCCCTGAAGCAAGCGGTGCAACGCTTGCTGACGCCACGCCGCGCCAACATCTTTACGCCTTATTTTTCCACTGGACGTCCGCAGCAGAGTGCCGGAACGCACCAGTGCAATATCAAACACGCGAATACCATGCTCGGCGGCCACCGCTTTACGGATAGCCGATATCGCCTGACGCAGCTGTTCGCTTTCTCTGGTACGGCTTTCTGCCACGATGATGACTTCGTCACACCCATCGACGTCGATCTGGACTACGGCACATGCCTGGGGCTTAAGGCTGTGATGGGATTTTTCGACCGTATATTCAATGTATTGCGGGGGATAGTTTTTACCGTTGACAATGATTAGATCGGACAACCGACCGGTGATAAACAGCTGTTCGTTCAGGACAAATCCAGCATCGCCAGTCTTGAAATAGCGCCCCGGATCGTCAGGCACCTTGCCATTAAATCGTTGCTGTAGCACCTGCCCCTTCGACCAGTATCCCTGCGCAACGCTTGATCCCGTGACCCATACCTCTCCGACGCGGCCTTCTTCCTTCGGCTGTCCGCTTTGCGGGCAGATAATTTTGATCGGCTGCGCGATGAGGCCAGAGGAGACCAGCTCCAGATCGCCATAAGGCGTCGCCTCGACCTCGCCACGAGCGAGCAAAAAAGCTTTATTGACGCGCAGGGTTACCGGCTCGGATGAGACTTCAGCCGCCGACACCATCAGAGTTGCTTCAGCCAGCCCATAGCAGGTCAGAAACGCAGAGTAACGAAAGCCTGTCGGTGCGAAAACGTCGGCAAAGTTACGCATAGTTACGGCGCGTAACGGCTCAGCACCGTTAAACGCTACCTTCCAGTTGGAAAGATCCAACGCCTCAATATGCTCCGGCTGACTTTTTTCCAAGCAGAGCTCATACGCAAAATTCGGGCCACCGCTGATAGTCGCTTTATAACGGCTAATCCCTTGCAGCCAGAGCATCGGCTGGCTAATAAAATTAATCGGCGCGGTAAAATTGCATTCGTAACCGATCACCAAAGGAGTCAATAAGCAACCGACCAAACCCATATCGTGGTAAGGGGGAAGCCAACTGAAAAGCACTGACTCGCTGGAAAGTTCGAAACGTTGCGCAATAAGCTGAAACTGACTGAGAAGATTTTCCCGACTGATGTTCACGCCTTTCGCATCGCCTGTAGAGCCGGACGTGTATTGAATAAAAGCCAGGTCTATGGGTTTGATATCAGGCGGAGGCCCGTTATCGGGCGCATCAATGACGGGGCTGTCAATTTCAATCACTGGAGGAGAGGAACCGGCGCCTAGCAATGTAACAAGCTGCTGTGTCTCCTCCAGAGAGAACCTGTCAACCAGCATAGCTTTGGGGGCGGCGTCATAGCAGACAGCATGAAAACGCGCTTTTGCCCGCCGCGAGTGGGGAAAGGGCACGGGAACAGCAACAGCGCCCGCAAAGAAACAGGCCAGCAGCGCCACGATAAACGCAATGCCTGGCTCGGCGATGACCAACACTCGCTCATGCGTCAGCTTTTGTTGGTGAAGACGGGCGGCCAACCCCTGAGCGCGTTGGGCAAGCTCCCCAAATGTGATGCTCTGCTGCACGTCCAGGTTTTTTGTTAAAAATCGGTAGGCCAGCTTATCAATGTGAGTAAAAAAACACCGATTGAAAGCGTTAGCCAAAGCGTCTCCAGCCATAAGCGTAATAATCCTTTAATAGTTATTTTGCCTTGTTACGAGTTTGTAATGCAACAAACCCGGAAAATACAATTTAACTTATTGATTAAATACAAATAAGATAAAAACACCCTTACAAATAATCAGGGGAACGCAATGATATACATAACAATTTTTTACATATTATCATCCTATTTAGCATAAAGTAAACATCACGTTCACTTATTGATTGTTAAGTGGTATTTTCTTTAAATCAGATTATTGAGACATGCGGCTGCGAGAGAAAGAGAGGGGGGAAGTCAGTGAACAAGGGTTTACCAGGCTGGTCGTCAAACAGGTATAGCGTCAGTGAATGGCGCGTTTACTTACATCACCTCAGCGGGAGTACGAAAACATGTTGATTTCCCTTTCCATCGCTAACTACCGCTCTATTTGCGATCTTACTATGCCGCTGGGCCGTCTGAACGTTATTACAGGTGAAAACGGCAGCGGGAAATCCAATCTGTATAAGGCACTGCGCCTGTTAGCTGAGACGGCAAAAGGCGGCGTGATTAACTCTCTGGCGGAAGAAGGTGGCCTGACATCCACCTACTGGGCTGGCCCGGAAATGCTCTCTCCCGGTATGCGCCGCGGTGATACGCCCATTGAAGGGGGGCGTCGTAACCATACGCTGCGCCTCAAGCTGGGGTTTGCCAGCGAAAGTTTTGGCTATGCGATTACGATGGGGCTGCCCACTCCGAGTAGCTCCGCCTTTTCACGCGATCCTGAAATTAAGATTGAGTCCATTTTTAACGGCCCCAGCTATCGTCTCGCCTCATCGCTGGTTGAACGCAAAGGCAACATGATCAAAATTCGTTCAGGACGGGAATGGCAGGTGGTTACGCAGCATGTTCCGGTCTATGACAGCATGTTCGATCAACTGGCCGATCCTGTCGCTGCCCCTGAGGTTTTCCATGTGCGCGAGATGATCCGTAACTGGCGCTTCTACGACCACTTTCGTACCGATAAAGATGCGCCGGCTCGCCAGGCGCAGCTAGGTACCCGCACCCCCGTGCTACATCAGGATGGACGAGATCTGGCGGCGGCGCTCCAGACAATTATGGAAATTGGTGACCGAGAGGCGCTTACCGTCGCCATTGATGATGCGTTTCCAGGCTGTCGGCTGGAAGTGCTAACTCACAATGACGGACGCTTTTCTCTAGCTTTTCACCAGAAAGGACTGCTCCGCCCCCTTTCAGCGACAGAGTTATCTGACGGCACATTACGATTTGTTCTCTGGGTCGCGGCGCTGCTAACGCCCCGCCCACCTGAGCTTATGGTGCTAAACGAGCCGGAAACCAGCTTGCATCCCGATCTGCTGCCAGCGCTTGCGCGACTAATCCTACAGGCATCACAGCATACGCAAATTTGGGTGATTTCGCATGCCAACCGCCTGGTTCATACACTCGCACAGGATCCCGAATGCCAAACGATTGAGCTGGAAAAAGAGCTGGGGCAAACCCGGATCAAAGGGCTAGGGATGCTGGATACCCCTTTATGGCACTGGCCGAATGAAAAATAGCGTCAATACTCAGAGCACAACATAGGCCACTGCGTGATCTGAACCTCAGCCGAAATTCAGGTCACTGAGTCTGGGCAATCAGACTTATTGGACCTTGTACATAATTCTGTGGTGCGACACAAGGTTGTTCCTGTGATTATTTCAGCCAGTATTCAGTAATTTATTAAGGTTAGCCCAAGAGCTCATATCCGGATATTGGCGGACACATTGTTGAGCATAAGTCTTCGACTTGTGAGCTTTTAAGCCCGCTTACAAGAAGAGCGAAGTGAGATGATCTTTATAAATGGGTTCTCGATGTTTGGGTACTCGTGATGCTGAAGGATTTATGAGTAATTTTGATACAAATAATTTAAATGTGAGTGTATGGAGTGCATATCAACATCTGTAGAAAATTATCGCGCAAACTATCATCTCTTTCGGGAAACCAGGCAACGCCAACCTGCCAGCTTGCATGTTTTCCTCTGATCTGAACGAGCTTCCCCTCCGATGGTAAAAAATGCCTTACACCCATTCGCAAAACAGCACTAGATGAGATCAAAATTCTCGCCTTTCCAGAAAGGCTACTGGCATGTACCAGATCTGAGCAGTGAAGACGTTTTAGCTCTGGTTGAGAGTATTGATGACAGTCCATCTTTAGCGCGAATAAGAAGCCTTGTGAATCAGTATGATATTGCAACAGGAGTGAGGTTCATTGAATTGGGAGCAGATGGAAATTTTTATAATTCATACGCTGTTTGCATGCCGGATGGCCAGATGCATGTTCACCGCGAACTTCATGCTTTTGAGCACCCGGACTTTGCCTGTGATAATCGATTCACTGTATTTGATACCCCCTGGGGAGTGAAAGTAGGTATTCTTATCTGCCGGGACAATAATCTGGTTGAAAACGTAAGGGCTACTGCACTTATGGAGGCTGATATCCTGATTGCTCCTCATCAAACTGGAGGGACAAACTCCCGTAGACACCGCATGGAATGAAGCCAATACCTGCTGAACTGTGGCAGAAGCGGTATGACAATCCTGAAGCATTGAGATCTGCATTGCCGAGAGATAGCGGACGTGAATGGCTTATATGCTGGCTCCCCTCCAGAGCTCATGATAATGGGATGTTTATTCTCTTCACTAATGACGTCGGGTTGGATCATGGAGAAGTACGCACCGGGAATGGCATGATTCTTGACCCATACGGACGAAATGTAGAAGAAACAGATTCATTTGAAGATACCATGATCAGCGCCGAACTGGATTTAAGTCTACCGGAAATGTCCACTGAAAGACGGTGGGTCCATGGTCAACGGCCTGAACTTTACGAGATACTGAATGAACATCAGGGTTACGAACGCGATGTCCGTAATACGAGGTTTTCAACCAAACCACCTTCTTTTGATAAATATAGTAACTAATTGATTAATTAAACATTACTTAAAATTCTGATAGCCTGATATTTAGCCTGGATTTATCATCCGGGCTTCTTGTATCTACGAGATTTTGCAACTGAAGAATAGTTCCTAGTCCTTACCCTGAGAATCGTTTGTCGTGTTGTTTTGAACTTGCAGTCAACTGCGCTGATACTTACCGACCCCATTGGAGTTTTTGATGGGGAATGGCATATATCCTGGCACTAGGGTCAGGCCAATCAATGACGTCCTTTCTCCAGTACGTCTGTGTGTTTCGAATGTCATTTCTGCCACGTCACCGAACGGTGACAGATATCGTCACATTGCTACTTCGTTTTTCATGAGCCTAAATGACTGATCACACAACCTTTCGTACTGACTGACAGCAAATTAAAAATATCATGGATGTAGGGGAGATAAATAAAGTTAATCATTAATAGTGACGTTAATGCTATGAAAATTGTTAATGAAGTATTGCTTCTTTTTCCAAACTTCATCTCTGATTTTAATTATTTGCTCTAAGAATAAAGAAGGGGGAGTTATTTATTTAAAATGAGTCTCGTTATGAAAACATTCTTGTCATGGGTTTTAAATTTACTTGTCACATAGGCTCTGATACAGTTACTCGCCGTGCCCTATGACAACATTGAAATATATTTTTATTATGGAGTTGTGAACAAAACATGGAATTTGATGTGTATGATAATAAAAACACCACGTATATCTTTGGCGTTTTTGAAGGGAGTATTATTTGCAATTTGCAATTTGCTGTTTATTGAAACAAGATTACCTAACATGATAATCGACACTTTCAAACCCTATTTTACTCAATTGCATTTACCGGAGGGTAATAATATTGAAGCCAGCCGTTTGTTTATTGATAAAGAGCGTATTAGGGCGCTTCACCTGCAACAACACCCGATCAGTTTACTTCTTTTTTTATCAATGATTAATTACGCAAGAAGTCTGGGCTATGAAGGTATTTACGCAATTGTCAGTCATCCGATGCTGATCATATTCCAATGCTCCGGTTGGCAAGTTTCTGTTGTTGAAAAAGGGCTTTCAGAGAAGCATCAGAATATTTATCTGATCCATATGCCTGTGGATGAGCATAACCAGCATCTATTGATAAAACACATCAACAAGAAATCACCCCTCTTAAATAACACATTAAACGCGTGGCCATTATCATTCTGTGTCAGGGAGAATCGGTCTGATCAGTTTCAGCTCGACCCCAAGCCTTATGGCATGTTTGGCATTGGTAACACCTAGTTTTTTGACAGCATTACCCACATGATATTTTACTGTGGTGAGTTTGATCCCCAAGATAAGAGCGATTTCTTGATAAGATTTCCCCATGCTTGCCCAGTAAAGTATTTCATTTTCACGCTTGGAAAGTATTTCTTTTTGGTTTTTTTTATTAAATTGATGGGTGTCATTGATTTCTTGATAAAGTGTTATCAGTTTTTCATGCGTTGTTAATAACAACATTTGCAGGTCATTTTTCTTGTCGACTATTATCTTTTCTATATCATCATCGCAGGACTTGTCCATGATGATAGACAGAACAACCAGGTTGTTATTATGGTCGTGAAGTACAAAGGTATACCCATTAATGACATCATAGTTTTTAGCCATATTAAAAATCTTGGGCATTTTTAATCCTGAGCTGATCATGATGTTTTCATCCCATAAAAAGGGGGTAAAACAGCATGATGCCGTGATCAGAACGGGATCGATGAATTGAAGGTTATTTTTAGTATAAAAATCAAACCATTTCATTCTGTTGGAAATGATGGCGAAATCATTCGGATTCTTTTTATTCATTATGGCATAAGCGTATTTGATATTGTTAAATACTTTTAAGTTTTTTTCCAAATAGTTTTTTATGGATATATTAATAGACGTATTATTAAAGAATGAATTAGACACCCAATTATCTCCTTGATAAAAACATATCGCAATCGTCCTAGTATACCATAAGATCCTACTGTAGGATAATTGTCTGACAAAAATGAATGCCTATTAGAAAGTTACTCGGATATTCTATTCTGTGAAAATGGGCATAATATATTGATTACGATTGTATCATAATACACGGTTCCGCCTAACTAACATCAGCCAATAAATACCAGAGAGAAAAGAAAGCTGGACAACCTGAATATGCCAGTATTCTACTTTCTCAAGACTGAATTGAATAAATTCGTTAGCGTGTTATGTTATTTCTTTCTTTTTGAAGGCCATCGTTGTTTAAATGCATGTGCATTTTTATCTGGTAAATAACAACAATATAGTTTATTTATAAACGGCAGGGCTGTAGGAAGAGTCTCACTCGTTTATCACAAAGTGAGACTAAAATTGACAGATTATTAGCTATTCGTAATAATGGTAAAAATTTTCCCTGGTGTTGGCCAAAATGGCACCTGATCCTTTAAACGGGATCAGTTTTTTTTATACTCAAAACACTTTATTCTTGTGCAGGAACAATAAAGTTTTTTATCAATGAATGATAGATAGACTAAAGTACAGTCTCACACTGTACTTTATTGGTAAAAGGTCTTCATTTCATCTTCTTTTATGAATTAATAAGCTCGCTAATTCAGTGGCCCACCCGGTCACAGAGGGGACTTCCTTCTTGTCAGATACTGATCTGTCCTTGATTTAATACCCACCTTGTTTTCAAATCAGTCAACGAAAGCGAGGTCCCTATAGCAAGACAACAATATACCCCAAAGTTTAAGCGCCGAGCCGTAACATTACTGCTCGAAAGCGGCAAGTCCGTAGCCTATATGACACAGCAATTTGATATCAAAAAGAATATACTCTGCAACTAAAAAAATGCTGTTAATGGTTTTAACCTTTTATTTTGCTAAGTGATACCGCAATATCATCAGGAATGTAGTGATCTGATCCTGATTGCAGCCAAAAGTTCGATTTATTTAACAAAACCCCCTTTTTACGAAATATCAAAAAAGCGTGGTTTCAAGACTGATTTCTTCCACACGGATGATCCCGGATATGTCAAAGCCTTCCACATCAACCTCGAACTCCTCACTAGACATATATTTCTGATTCAGAGTATGGGGATCACATCCGTCAGGAAGAGTAACAACCACGATAGGAAGTCACTAAGAAAATGCCTTATATGCCCATTTTGCACAGCAGTGGCTGAAAAATACGCTGAACATCAGCATTATCATCAACCCCTTACGACACTCCGGTATATATTCCGCCAGCAGCGTTACGCAGTTGGGCATTACTGCCCTTCGCTTAAGTGGAATTATTACCTGTAAGTTGCCAGTTGCTTATTTTATAAAATTCAGAAGGTTATCACGAATAGACGACTTATTTAGCTGTTTCACTATCCAAGGACTGAATACAAAAGGAGTGAGCTTTATTACCTCCAGGATATCCGGCAAGGCTATCCACTGATGTTCCATTACCTCGTCGGGATTGGGATGAACATCCGATACGGCATAAGCAGCGAACACAGGGCAATATTCATTTTCAACAATTCCCGAAGCATCCCGAAACATGTAGTGAAAATTATCGTCGATGATAGTTACATTGCTGACGTGCATATTCAGTTCATCACCGGTGCGACGTCGCACTGCATCCTCTGGTTTTTCCCCTGGTAGCGGATGACCGCACACGGAATTCGTCCAGACACCTGGCCAGGTTTGTTTATCTATTGCTCTGCGGGTGATGAGTAATTGGCGCTGATCATTGAATATATAGCTTGAAAAACCCAGGTGTAGCGGCGTTGACATGCTATGCACCTCGGTTTTTGCCATTTCTCCAATGACGTTGAAGGATGCGTCTAACAGTACGACGTTTTCTCTGTGAAGCATTCCAGTTACTCCTGTATAAAAACAGTGAGCATAATGCCCACTGGGAAATAATTATGACTTCGCTAAAAGAGGAGGAATGACCGGCACTTCAGGTGCGTTATCAATATCCTTCTGCGTCATACGAAAAGCCTCCGGATAATGTTCGCGCTGAGTCCGGCGTTCAGGTTCGGTATCGCGCCAGGTATACAAACAATGCTGGCATTGATATACCGTCCAAATACCGGTTACTGGCGATTTGGCCATGACGTCAATCTGTTCATCTGTACAACGTGGACATATCATACTTATTCTCCTTAATTACGATTGGCCAGAAGAGCGGTCAGTTTCTCCACCCAACGCACTGTTTCAGGCAGGTCTTTTACCGGCTGACTGTAATGTCCACGCATATCGGGTGCGACAGGTGTGGTGGCGTCAATGATCAGCTTGTCGGTGATACCTGCGGGGCTTGAGCCAGGATCGAGTTCCAACACCGACATGTTGGGTAGTTGCACCAAATCGCCCGCCGGATTCACTTTTGACGAGAGTGCCCACATGACCTGCGGCAGGTTAAACGGATCGACATCCTCATCCACCATGATTACCATTTTCACATAACCCAGACCGTGCGGCGTGGTCATCGCACGCAGTCCTACCGCCCGGGCAAAACCACCATAGCGTTTTTTGGTGGAGATAATCGCCAATAGACCGTGGGTATACATGGCATTAACTGCTTGTACTTCGGGGAATTCCGCTTTTAATTGCTGATAGAGAGGCACACAGGTTGCCGGCCCTATCAGATAATCAATTTCAGTCCAGGGCATGCCAAGATAAAGAGATTCAAAAATCGGCTTGGTGCGATATGAAACTTTATCGATACGCACCACCGCCATATTACGCCCCCCCGAGTAGTGGCCGGTGAATTCGCCAAAAGGCCCTTCAATTTCGCGTTTACGCCCTTCGATCACGCCTTCAAGAATGACTTCTGACCCCCAGGGCACATCGAAACCGGTCAGTGGAGCGGTAGCGATAGGATACGGGCGTTCACGTAACGCGCCAGCCATTTCATACTCCGACTGATCATATTTAAGGGGGGTGGCGCCCATCAGCGTGATAATAGGATCATTGCCCAAGGTAATCGCAATGGGCAAATCTTCACCCCGCTCTTCCGCTTTATGCAGATGCAAAGCGATATCATGCATCGGCACCGGCTGCAAACCCAGCTTACGTTTGCCTTTGACTTCCATGCGGTAGATACCCACATTCTGTTTGCCGAAGTGATTCGGATCGAGCGGATCACGGCTAACCACGCAGGCTTTGTCGAGATAGAAGCCACCATCGCCATCGTTCAATCTAAATAGCGGCAGAATGTCGAACAGATTAATGTCTTCACCGTCCATCACATTTTCCGCCCAGGCTGGGTTTTCGCGACGTTCCGGTGCCACTGGAAAATTATCCCAGCGACGGATGAATTCATCAATTTGCTGCTTCACTGGTGTGTTAAGGGGCAAACCCAGTGCGATAGCATGGTTTTGCCACGAACCAATGGTATTCATGACAACATGTGCATCCCTGAATCCACTGATGTTAGTGAATGAAAGTGCCGGCGCGCCTTCGCCGATACGTCCGGTGGCGTTCGCCGCCGCCGCGATATCGGGCTCGGCTTGCACCTCTTCGCTGATGTTGAGCAATTGCCCCTGCTCATCCAGCGCCTTTAAATAACTACGCAGATCATCAAATGCCATTTTTAATCCTCATGTCTCAGGTCATTATTCAGTTTTGAATCTCGCAACCCTTGCCAACGTTGCGCCTTGGGATAATCGAGGCCGAACTGATCGAGGACGCGTGCAACAATGTGGTCTGTCACATCCTCAATAGTTTCGGGATGGTTATAAAAAGCCGGCATAGGAGGGACTATCGCCACCCCCATGCGTGACAAGGCCAACATGTTTTCCAGATGAAGGGTGCTAAGAGGCGTTTCGCGGGGAACCAGGACAAGCTTACGTCCCTCTTTCAATACCACATCTGCAGCGCGTCCGACGAGGCCGTCGGCATAACCGGCACGGATACCAGCCAAGGTTTTCATACTGCAAGGAATAATGATCATACCGTCGGTATGAAAAGAGCCTGAAGAGATCGACGCAGCCTGGTTTGCCGGGCCGTGCACCACATTCGCCATATCGGCCACATCGCGGGTAGTGTAAGGTGTCTCAAGCTCAATAGTGGTTTTGGCCCACTTCGATATGACAAGATGGGTTTCAACCTGAGGTATCAATTTAAGCGCCTTTAGCAAGGCAATGCCTAGGGGTGCACCTGTCGCGCCGGTGATCCCAATAATTAGCCTCATGGCATTTCCTCCCGCACATTGTTCGTATAAGAACAAAATTCCACGATAGCCTGTTATCTCGCGACAAACAAGCTAGTCGTGAAAAAAAGTTCTTACACGAACTTTATGGCAATATTTTACTCAATCAGGCGGGTATTGCCGCAGCCACCACTTTTTGCGATGGTATGGCCACAGTTTGAATTGATGAAATCACGTTACAATGACAAAAGTTCTCGGAAATATCCCATTTCACCTGATGCGACAGCTTTTCCAGGAACATACTTCGCTATGGCAAAAATTACTGCCTGAACTCACTAAGCAACAATATGTCGTGCTCTGCGTCGTCGCCGAGCAGCCGGGAATTGAACAGATGGATTTGATTGATGCGGCGCTCAGCACCAAGGCCACGCTGGCTGAAATGCTAAAGAGGATGGAAAAAAAAGGTCTGTTAGTAAGACATCAACGTGACGATGACAAGCGCCGACGCTTTATCTTTCTGACCAACGAAGGGCTACGGGTATTGCAACGCGCCCGTCCGGTGGCCAACGATATTGACGCTGCGTTTCTGTCACGAATTTCTGCCAATCAACGCGATGACCTGGTATGTCTGCTACAGGCCATGTTGGATACTTAAGGATTTTCGCATATCCTCGTAGCGAGTTGATTCCCTGGCCTGTGTTAGATCACCAGCTAAATAGCTATATGGACGTTGCCGGTACATATTCAATACAGTATCCACCCTGAAAAGCGCCGACATGAGCAAATGCGGCTTCTCCAAAGTGCATCCCGGCAACCAGGAGTTTCTCTCTGGCGGCTGATTCCAGAATCATTTTACGTGTTTTTACCGCCTGCCCGGGGTCGTAATCAAAGGCGATGGAGACATCCGGATGTAAAACCTGAATATACGGAAAATGAACGATATCGCCCCAGATCAGTAGGCGCTCTCCGCCCGAATCAATGCGGTATCCTGTATGCCCTGGAGTATGTCCCGGTAACAGAATGGCCCGGAGGCCGGGAACCACGTCATCCTCATCCAAGAGGTGCAGATTCTGACGGTATACGTCAAGGACACGCCGGGCCAGCGAAAAATTACCCTTTGCCCTTTCGCTAGCCCCACATAAATTATCATCATCCAGCCAGTATGCAGCTTCACGCGGATGAATGCAGAGTTTCGCGCCGGTAAACACGCTATTGCCATCAGAATCGATCAGGCCGCCAATATGATCAGGATGCCCATGAGTCAGAAGGACAGTATCAATATCCTGTGGGTTAACGCCTGCGGCAAGCAGATTATTTACCAGTCTACCGCCCTTCTGGTTCAGGCCTCCGGTGCCGGAATCTATAAGGATAGTTCTCCCCATACCACGAACGAGATAACAATTAATATGAATATTACCAGGAACTGCAATACTGGCAGATCGCTGTATATGTTCAGCTTTATCAGACTCTATGCCGGATAACATATTCAGGTCTATGGTCATGTCACCATCACTGGTTGCCATAACGGAAAAATTACCAATACTTTTTGTCACCAAGGGGAAATTGCTCATCGTCAGGTCTCCTGAATGCTGAGTGTTAATTGCGCGAATATATCTGCGATGGTGCAGATCCAAAGCAGCGGATCCGCGCCATCAGGCCGATCTCCTGCTGAATTACAGCCTCCAGGTCGCTAATGAAAGATGCCATAACTTCCGGTGTACGGTGCGGTTCAAGGCGGTAGCGGACTTCTGCATAAACCGGATGCCCACGTCCGTGCCGGATGGCAATGTATATGATGTGTACTTTATCCGGTTCAGCTTGCAGTATGCCCGTGCAGAGCTCTGCGCACCGATGAGTCAGCGCAGGAAGTCCGGTTAATTCATCGAATTTATCGTCAGAGATATAAAAAGAAATATTTGGCATCAGGAATCTACTCTATAGGAGAAACAGAACCGTTTTTCAGTTGCTTCGTCATCGGTTCGTAACGGTAAATACCTGCGGAAGAACCAGAAATAAGTCCTGAATCTTTCTGTGACAACACGTAGAGCCAACGTTGTGCCGGTGATTTTTCGAGCCCCACTGCCCGTAATTCAAGCGGCATCACCCCTATTTCACATTCAAGAAAGTCAACAGGGGATAGGCTAAGTACCATAATCTCATTTTCCGCAACAGCTGGCGCAGCATTCACTCCAGCATAGAGATTCCGGTGCCAGTCTGAAATATGCCGCTGCCAGCGGGAAAAATTTCCGCCACCTTTTTGTCTGTATTCCTCACTGTCAAGCACACTAAGATCCCGAACAGTATGGATAGCCAGATACACAGGACATCCGTCGGTAATAGCCCTAAACCGTTGAGATGTACTGAATCCGGTTACTGAGACAAGCGCCGGTAACTTCTCTGAACTATAAAATTCATTCCATCCGGTTTCACTGTCCGGGTCGGTATAAGTGCATTCCACCGTATAAAACATTAGCTGACCTCTTCTCTTACCCGTGAGTCATACGCTGACTCATATTGCATAATGATGTTTAGTCATGCTACATGTCTGAATACACGGCAGAAATCGATTTAATCTCATCCTTCAGTGACATTATGTCAATGTAGGGCATCATTACCCGGAGGCAGAAATGCGTCGTAAAATACCCAGTACGTCAGCTCTCATGGCCTTCGAAGCGGCAGCAAGGCACGGCAGCTTTGCACGCGCAGCCGGGGAACTGGCCCTGACCGAAGGCGCTATCAGCCGGCAGATTGCACGGCTCGAAGACTTCCTGGCATGTAAACTGTTTGACCGGGCGGGGAACAGAGTTAGTCTGAGTTCCAACGGCGCCAGGTATGCCCTACAGGTGCGTGAAATTCTTGAACGTCTGGACAGGGATAGCCAGTATCTGAGAGGCTTACCTTCAAGCAGCGCAAGCCTTGAAATTGCTGTCATTCCGACATTTGCTAGCCGGTGGCTTATTCCCCGCCTGGGCCGCTTCCAGGATAAGCACCCTGGAATTACTCTCCATCTTGCTGAACGAACCGAACCGTTTGTGCTTCCCGGAAGTGGTTTTGATGCCGCGGTTCATTTTGAACACCCCGCCTGGGCAGGCATGAGTATATTCCGCCTATTTCAGGAGGTACTGGTGCCAGTCTGCCATCCGGCACTCCTGACGGGGAAAGATATCAACGTTTTACTGAACACACTGCCACGCATACACCGACGCCAGAACCCGGACGCATGGGAAAATTACGCACATGAGACAGGCATTGTGCTGGAAACCCCTTCAGCCGGCGTCCGCTACGATCTGCACACCATGTCAATTGCATCAGCTCTGGCTGGACTGGGCGTCGCACTTGTTCCTCGGATCTACATCGAAGCGGAAATTCATGAGGGAAAGCTGGTTGCTCCGTGGCCGGAAGCAAAAACAGTAACAAAAAACTTCTGTCTCGTTCTTCCAGGAACCGCAGCTCAGAATGAAGGAGCGCTAACCGCTTTCCGGGAATGGCTATTGGAAGAGGCGAGAAACTGATGAAAAATACCTCTGCCAGACAACGTAACGGAAGACGTAAAATCAAAATAAATTCATATCTGACTACGAGTTAAAAACGTGGATTTCACACGGTTGGCGAACTACCCAACATCGCTCCTGACGCGATGCCGAGATTGAAAGCCGGGATTTCGTTCGGTATTAAGGAGCATAAATACCTTTGCTCCTCCCCTTGGCAAAGGAGGAACAAAGCATAACGATTTTAGTGCTTAACGCTTTCAATAAACGTCTTGCGGGCAGTTTTCGACCCCAGACGTTCAGCTTCATCAAGTAATTTCAGCGCCTTATCAACGTCCCCGGCTTTCACGGCTTTCTTAATTGCGTTGTTGTAGTAGTTTTCAGAATCCGACAGCAGCGGTTGAGACGGTTTGGCTGGCATCGCAGAAGGTGCCGGTTGCTGGCCAACGACGACGGGTGCAACGGCCGACGCATCTGTGGCGCTGTTAACGTTCAGAGCCTGGCCGATCATGATGTTTCCAGATTTCTGCTCGGCACGGACTTTAATGCTCAGGATGCCGGACGACGTATGACGGGCCACCGGATCCGGAATATCCGGCACGGCGTTACCGACACCGGCAGCATAAGCTTTCGCCGGGTTAGTCATCTGGGTGGTTTCAGCCAGATCTTTTTTAGTGGTGTACACCAGCAGGTAAATTTGTTTTTGACCCAGCGCTGGCGTCAGTTTCAAGGTACCTTCCAGGCGATCGCTGGAGACAATGCCTGGTTTTTCATACGGGAAGTAGCTTGACGGGTAATAGGCCGCCGGGCGCATCTGTTCGTCCAGAACCAACACATTAGGTGCGTAGACGGTTTTACCGTTCGCGATGCTGGTCAGGGTTATTTCCAGCGACCCACGGTCCGCAGGCAATGCAAACGCACCTACTGCCCCCTGAATATCCCCCTGATTAATTTGTACACCGGTGGTACTCAGCGTGACATCCTGTGTTACTGGCGGAACCAGCGGCGTCCAGGGTAAATGATGTAAAGTCTGAGCAGAGATCATTGGCGCAATTGACGCATCATTTTGCGCCGCATTCACTCCCGCAGGTACAGTAGCCAACAGGCTCAGCGACAGACACAGTGACAGCAGATTTTTTTTCATCGTTATTTCCTTTTGAATCACCATGAAGGCTGGCAGTTATCGAATGACATTCCGCCAGCCAGGGCATCTTAAAGCCAATATAGAACTCAGCTTTTCCCTATAGCCTTCGTGTTGTGGGAAGGCGGCAACCGAACTCATCCCCGGGAGCGTACATCAGTACGTGATCGGGGTGAGTAAGGATAGCCAACGCACCCACAGCGCGAAGGATGACGGGAAAAGTTACCACCAGATTTCCATCTGGGCTCCGAAGGTGACTTCACTGTCTTTACCACGGCTGAAAGTCTGTAAACTGGTGTCGCTCATGGCCAGGCCGTTATTTATACCGCTGTCGGTGTCATAACCCCATTTTTCATCCCATTTTGCGTACGTGGCGAAGACGCGGATGGCCGGGCGAGACCAGATGCTATCGCCTGCCTGCCACTGTTGCGCCAGCGTGACTTTATATTGTCCGTTGGTATCGCTGGTGCGCTGAGATTTCACATTGTCGTAACCGACTTCCAGCAAGGTGCTCATGACTGGCGTCCATTTGTACATCGGACGGACACCCACGGTATACCAGGTGGTGCCGTTGTTGTTGTCACGGTTGACATCCTGATACATCGCTACGTACATCAGGCCCCAGGTATCGTTGAAGTCAATCGCACCATGGTCGATTACACGCACCATATGGCCATTATTATTGATGCTGGCACCATTGGAGTGACCGGTTGCCGCCCCCGTCGTCGGGTCAGTCATTGAATCAGTGGCGTATTGCAGTACAAACTTGTTGTAGCCGTTATAGATGCTTTGCGTGTGTTCTGCGGTCAGCATCACGCCATCTTTGGTCGCATCATTAGCAAGGGAATAGCCGTCACGTGCATTGGCACGCCCGTAATCCACTCCCAGTTCAAGTACACCACCGGGGTTTAGGTTCAGACCGGCCAGGCGCGCATCAAAAACGTCGTTTGACGTCGGCACTTCGTTACGCTGGTTAGCGATATAGCCATAAGATCCGCCGCTTTCGGTGTTACGCGTCGCCGCTAAAGACAATTTACCAAAGCCCAGATCCACATCTTCCAGACCAGCACCCGGGCCGGAGATATCCCAGTAGTAGAAATCGATCATGTGGACGTCATGACGCTGATAGAAACGTTTGCCGGCCCAGATTGTCGATCCCGGCAGCCATTCGATCAGGTTTTTACCTTTGACGTTCGCTTCGCGGAAAGCCGGACTGGTTGATTCCCAATCGTTCTGTTGTGAAACGGAATACGCCACGTTGGTGTCAAAATAGAAGCTCTTATCCCCTTCTTTCCACACTTCCTGCCCAAGCTTTAACTCGGCATAAGTCTCACATTCGTTACCCAGACGGTATTTGCTGTCAGCCCCTGTCGTTTTGAAACACTGTTGCTCACCACCGCTGCCGGTCCAGCCGATACCAGAACGTGCGTAACCAGTGAAGTCCACTGCCATGGCTTGTGTAGAAAAAATGCCTGCCGCAATAGCCAGCGGCAGAGAGTATTTACGCAGAGTTATCATCATTATTCTCCTGTAGGGGGATGCGTGCTTTAAACGCCAGGCTCCGGGTGTAGCCGTCGGCACGCAGTCCCGTCCTCGCGGAACAAGTGACAGCGATGTGGCGGCAAGCCAATAGCGAATGTTGCACCTTCTTCTACCAGCACCACGTCGTTCTGGCGGTACACCAGGTTTTGACGGATAGCCGGGATCTGGATATGAATCTGAGTTTCGTTGCCGAGCTGTTCGACCACCTGCACCAAACCGGACAGCGCCACTTCGGCGAGATCGCTCGGTAATAAGTGTTCGGGACGGATCCCCAGCGACAGATTGGAACCAACCGTGACCTCGTGGCCTTCTACCGGTAGCCAGACACGCTGACGATCTGGTAATTCGATTTGCACACGCTCAGGTTCAGCACCGGTGACTTTCACCGGCAGGAAATTCATTTTTGGTGAGCCAATAAATCCGGCAACAAAGCGGTTGGCTGGATAGTGGTAAAGCGTGAGGGGCTTACCGATTTGCGCCACGCGACCGGCATCAAGCACCACGATCTTATCGGCTAGCGTCATGGCTTCGACCTGATCGTGGGTGACGTAAATCATTGTGCGTTTCAGACGTTTATGCAGACGAGAGATCTCAATACGCATCTGTACGCGCAGAGCAGCATCGAGGTTGGACAGCGGTTCATCAAGCAAAAATACGTTGGGTTCAGCCACCAGCGTGCGACCAATCGCCACACGCTGACGCTGTCCACCGGAGAGCGCTTTGGGGCGGCGGTCCAGCAGATGAGCCAGTTGCAGGATCTCGGCCACCTGATTCACCCGCTGGGCGATCTCCACTTTTTTGCTACCGGCCAGCTTTAGGCCGAAAGACATGTTTTCCGCCACCGACATATGGGGATAAAGGGCATATGACTGAAACACCATGCCGATGCCGCGTTCAGCCGGAGGAACTTCATTCATGCGCTTGTCGCCAATCAGCAACTCGCCGGAGGTAATGTCTTCAAGACCAGCAATCATGCGTAACAGGGTGGATTTCCCGCAACCGGATGGCCCGACAAACACCACGAACTCGCCCTCTTCAATCTCAATGTTTACGTCTTTTGAAATAACTATTTCGCCAAAGGCCTTATAGAGATGACGAAGTGATACGCCTGCCATACCCGACTCCTGAACTGACTGGTAAAAAGTCCTGTGAAGCAAGGCAAGTGTGAGGTAATGAGCCTTGTCAGCAAGGAAACTGAATGTCAGTGACATAGCGTGAGGGAAATAACAGATTGGGTAATCATCCGTAACAAAGTTTTTCATGGGGGAGGACAAAGGAGGATGAGCCTTTTGCATAACAGGCTAAAAGTTCACACCAAAAGTCAAATTCGTGATCTTAACGGCAAAATGCTACCCCGGTTTTTGCGTGTTCCTCCACAGAAAGCGCGGCAGTGTTAACTGGATCACACAACCAGAGCCGGGGGCGTAGAGCTGGGGATGATGAAGCCATACGGCCTTATCGCCGACACTAGTCCGGTACGCTTTTCTTCATCTTTGATAAGCATCCAAACTTCATATAAAAAACCCGACTCCCGACAGAAACTCAAAAGGATTGGATTATGACTATCAGCATCAAGACTTTTCACATAAAGAAATTGGTCAAACGCACTCTGGCACTGTCAGCGCTGGCTGCACTGGTACTGTCCTCTTCTGCTTTTGCCAAAATAGAAGAAGGCAAACTGGTTATCTGGATCAACGGAGACAAGGGCTATAACGGGCTGGCGGAAGTCGGTAAAAAATTCGAGAAAGACACCGGCATTCCAGTCTTGGTGGAACATCCAGATAAACTGGAAGAGAAGTATCCGCAGGTGGCTGCCACCGGCGATGGCCCGGACATTATCTTCTGGGCCCATGACCGCTTTGGTGGCTACGCGCAGTCAGGTCTGCTGGCTGAGATCAACCCGGACCAGGCCTTCAAGGACAAACTCTTTCCTTTCACCTGGGACGCCGTAACCTTCAACGGCAAGCTGATTGGCTATCCGGTCGCCGTTGAAGCGCTGTCGCTGATTTATAACAAAGACATTATCAAGACCCCCCCGAAAACCTGGGAAGAGATCCCGGCATTGGACACTGCACTACGCGCCAAAGGTAAAAGCGCCATCATGTGGAACCTACAGGAACCCTACTTCACCTGGCCAATCATCGCCGCTGACGGCGGTTACGCATACAAGTACGAGAACGGCAAATACAACATCAAAGACACCGGTGTGGACAATGCAGGTTCACAGGCAGGTCTGCAATTCATCATCGATATGGTGAAGAACAAGCACATCAACGCCGATACCGACTACTCCATTGCTGAAGCAGCCTTCAACAAAGGTCAGACTGCGATGACCATTGACGGTCCGTGGGCATGGTCAAACATCGACAAGAGCAAAATCAACTACGGCGTTACCCTGCTGCCAACCTTCCACGGAAAGCCATCCAAACCGTTTGTCGGCGTACTGTCCGCAGGCATTAACGCTGCCAGCCCGAACAAAGATCTCGCGAAAGAGTTTCTTGAACACTATCTGATAACCGATGAAGGTCTGGCCACCGTCAATAAAGACAAACCGCTGGGTGCAGTGGCGCTGAAGTCTTATCAGGAAAAGCTGGAGAAAGATCCGCGTATTGCCGCTACCATGGCTAACGCAAAAACGGGTGAAATTATGCCGAACATCCCGCAGATGAGCGCCTTCTGGTACGCTGAGCGCAGTGCAATTATCAATGCCATCAATGGCCGTCAGACCGTGAAACAGGCGCTGAAAGAAGCGGAAACTCGCATCATCAAATAACACGTAAATAAAACGGCGGGAAACGCCTTCCCGCCGCAGCAACCTGAAGGATGACGACTCTATGCAAGCAGCTCAAACCGGACTGCCTATTCGCAAAAAACGGCAGATAAGCGATGTTCTGAAAAGGCTGATTATTGGCCTGTTCGCACTGATCACCGGTTACCTGATCGTACTGATGTATGCGCAGGGAGAATATTTGTTTGCCATGCTGACGCTGCTGCTCTCCTCCGTCGGCCTCTATATTTACACCAATCGCCGCGCTTATTCATGGCGCTACGTGTATCCCGGTCTGGCCGGTATGTCGTTATTCGTGTTGTTTCCGCTGGTATGTACCATTTTTATCGCCTTTACCAATTACAGCAGTACCAACCAACTGACCTTTGAACGCGCCCAGTCAGTACTGATGGATCGCCAGTTTCAGGCCGAAAAAACCTATCCATTTGGCCTGTATCCGGCAGGTGAAAAGACGGTTCGCTGGCGCCTGGTGCTGAATGCGCCTGATAGCGGCGCTATATTGGTGTCCGCACCGTTTGAGTTCAACGCCACCACACCGCAGACCCTGACGCTGGCACCCGCGCCGATGCCGCAGGGTGAAAAAGCCGGGCTGCGGGTGATTACCCAAAACCGCCAGGCGCTGGGAGAACTGACAGCAAAGCTTCCCGATGGAGAAACCCTGCGCATGAGTTCACTGCGCCAATTTTCTGCCAGTCAGCCGCTGTATAAAAAATCCGCAGATAGCAAACAGCTGACCAATGTGAAAACCGGCGTCACTTACCGTCCCAACATGAAGAGCGGTTTTTATCAGGCGGTGAACGCCAACGGCGAATGGCAGGCCGAAAAGCTCAGCCCCGGATTTACCGTCAATATCGGCTGGGCCAACTTCCTGCGCGTGCTGCATGACGACGGCATCCAGAAACCGTTCTTGTCTATATTCGTCTGGACCATTATTTTCTCACTGCTGACCGTGGTCCTGACCGTGGCCGTCGGCATGGTGCTGGCCTGCGTGGTGCAGTGGGAGGAACTGAAAGGCAAAGCGGTTTATCGGGTGCTGCTGATCCTGCCCTACGTGGTACCGGCGTTTATTTCCATTCTCATTTTCAAAGGATTGTTCAACCAGAGTTTCGGGGAAATCAACCTGATGCTCAGCAGCCTGTTCGGCATCAGACCGGCGTGGTTCAGTGACCCGCTGACCGCCAAGACCATGATTATCATCGTCAATACCTGGCTGGGTTATCCGTACATGATGATCCTGTGTATGGGCCTGCTGAAAGCCGTTCCCGAGGATCTCTATGAGGCCTCCGCCATGGACGGCGCAACGCCAATGCAGAACTTTTTCCGCATCACGCTACCGCTGCTTATCAAACCGTTGACGCCGCTGATGATCGCCAGTTTTGCCTTTAACTTTAACAACTTCGTGCTCATTCAGTTGCTGACCAATGGTGGCCCGGATATGCTCGGCACCACCACACCCGCCGGCTACACCGACCTGCTGGTCAGCTACACCTACCGCATCGCTTTTGAAGGTGGAGGCGGGCAGGACTTCGGGCTGGCTGCAGCCATTGCGACGCTGATTTTCATTCTGGTGGGTGCGCTGGCGATGGTGAATCTGAAAGCCAGTCGAATGAAGTTCGACTAGCCGACCAAGGAGAAATAAGAAATGCCCATGGTTAAACCGAAGTCGCAAAAAATCAGACTGCTCGTGACGCATCTGCTGTTACTGTGTTTTGTGGCGCTGATCCTCTTCCCGCTGCTGATGGTGTTTGCTATCTCGCTGCGGCCCGGCAACTTCGCCACCGGGAGTATTATTCCCGATCACGTGTCGTGGGATCACTGGAAGCTGGCACTCGGCATGGCAGTGACCAACGCCGATGGCAGCATCACCCCGCCGCCGTTTCCGGTGATGCTGTGGCTGTGGAACTCAATCAAAATTGCGGTGATCACCGCGATAGGTATTGTGTCGCTCTCTACCACCTGCGCTTATGCCTTTGCCCGCATGCGCTTTCGCGGCAAAAGTACTCTGCTGAAAAGCATGTTGATATTCCAGATGTTCCCGGCGGTACTTTCACTGGTGGCGCTTTACGCCCTGTTCGACCGCCTCGGCCAATATGTGCCGTTCCTTGGGCTGAACACCCACGGCGGAGTAATTTTTGCCTACATGGGAGGAATTGCGCTACACGTATGGACCATCAAAGGCTATTTCGAAACCATAGATAATTCGCTGGAAGAAGCCGCGTCACTCGACGGCGCCACGCCGTGGCAGGCGTTCAGGCTGGTACTGTTGCCGCTGTCCGTGCCGATCCTGGCGGTAGTATTTATTCTGTCGTTTATCGCCGCCATCACCGAAGTTCCGGTCGCTTCGCTGCTGCTGCGTGACGTCAACAGCTACACACTGGCAGTCGGTATGCAGCAATACCTTAACCCGCAAAACTACTTGTGGGGCGACTTTGCCGCCGCCGCGATTTTATCGGCAATACCCATCACTGCCGTGTTCTTGGTGGCCCAACGCTGGCTGGTTGGAGGCTTAACAGCCGGTGGTGTGAAAGGATAGATTTATACCCTGAATCACTCGGGTTGCAGGAAGGTGGCAAACTCAAGGCTCGTCCAGGCGCATGACCGTATCCTGTGACCGGGATGAGTGAGTCCTGCCGAGCATCGGTGACATGAAGTATGACGGGTAGAGTGCAAGGCCCTCGTTGTTTTTTTGGTAGTACCTCTGTGTCTGACGTTCTTTCGGCGGCCTGAAAAGGCCGCTTTTTTTATATTTTCAATCAGGATAGCGACAAAAAAAGGGTTTCCATTTAATCCCGGAAACCCTTTCCCATTTCGATAAAGCATTTGATCAACGCGACAAAACCTAACTCACTGACACTTTCCTGCGCCGTTTATCCAGGTCCTTGATCAACTTATTGACGTCATCGTTAGCAAACATCGCTTCCAGCGTGCAGGTCAGTTTGCGCCGCCAGTTGGGGTACTCGTCTATGGTGCCGGGAATATTGACCGGTTCGTGCATATCCAGCCAGTCTTCCGGCTGAAGTCCCAGCAAGGCGCAGGCACTGTCAGCCATATAACGTTGCAGGCCACGGCTGAGCGTCGGGGTCATGCCCATCGCATCGGCTTTATGACCGGTATTCTTTGGCACACAGCCATAATTGTGCAAGCCGTCGAGCAGGCCCTGTCGCGCACGCGCACGGTCGACGAACAGCTCATCCAACACCGCTTCATCAGGATACAGACCGAGTTTTTTACCTAGCGTCAGATCGTCGGCTTGCCAGTAACCACGCAGCGTTGGCAGGTCATGGGTGGTGATAGTTGCTATCGCCTGTACCGGATAGGACTGTGGCGCACGGAAATTGTTATCGGTATCACGCTCGAAGTACAATACTTTGTAGGAGTACACCCCGCTTTCACGCAATTTGCTGACGATCTCCGCCGGTACCGTACCGAGATCTTCGCCGATCACCATGCAGCGATGCCGCTGGCTCTCAAGCGCGAGGATCGCCAGCAGATCGTCCACCGGATACTGCACATAGGCGCCGTTATCCGCCGTTTCCCCGCAAGGGATCCACCACAACCGCAATAATGTCATCACATGATCAATACGCATTGCGCCACAGTTGGTCATATTGGAACGCAGCAGATCGATAAACGGCTGATAGGCACGCTTGACCATAACGTGTGGATCCATTGGCCGCAGATCCCAGTTTTGGCCGAGAGGGCCGAGAATATCCGGTGGCGCGCCCACCGAGGCTTTCAAGCAATAGACATCGCGATCGCCCCAGGTTTCCGCGCCACCTTCTACCACGCCCACCGCCAGATCTCGGTACAAGCCGATCGGCATGTCAGCCTGCTGGCTATCGTGGTAACAACGGGCCAATTGCCATTCAGCCAGCCACTGCAACCAGAGATAGAAATCAACCTCGCTTTCGTACTGTTCACAATAGGCTTTCACCGCAGCACGTTGTGCGCTGCGATACTTCTGCGGCCAGTGCGTCCAGCCACCCGGTTCATCACCCTGCTTCGCCAGATGAGCATACAACGCATCAAAAACCGCCTGCTGATAGAGGCTTTCTCCACCTTCACGGACAAACCGCTGATATGCCTTTTGCATAGAATCGCTGTCGCGGCGTGTCACAAATCGCTGATGTGCCAGATGCAATCCAGTCAGTTTCAGCGGCATGACGCGGGCATAATCCACCCAGGCACTATCGCGGACTTCTTTAAGGATTTTCTGCGTTTGCGGCTCATACCACCAACGCTGAGCCTCTTCACTCAGTTGAAAATCCTCAACCGCGTTGACGTCAATATAAATCACGTTCAACCAGCGCCGCGAGGACGGGCTATAAGGACTGGCGGCCACCGGGTTACCAGGGTAGAGCGAATGAATCGGATTGAGGCCGACGAAGGCACCGCCGCGACGACCTATCTCATTGACCAACTGACGAAGATCGCCGAAATCACCAATGCCCCAGTTATTTTCCGAACGCAGCGTATAAAGCTGCACACAGACACCCCAGAGCTTTTTGCCCGCCATCAGTGCATCAGGTTCATAGCAACGCTTCGGCGCAACAATGATCCGACACACCCAGTTTTGACTTTTCTGGGTCAACGTCAGTTGGTGATAGCCGGTCGGAATTTTACCGGGCAGCGCCAGCGTCATTTTTGCACTGGTGCGGCCCTGCTGGACCGCACCGTTTTCCAGCTGTAATTGCCACTGAAATTCACCTTCACCAGCGATCGGTAACGCCAGACGGTTGCCTTTAATAAACACCTTCACTACCGGTACCGGCGAGGGAACGGCCTGTTGCTGACCGGGTTGCCAACCCATCGCCTCAAGTAATTCCCGTTTTGTGGCCGCAGCAATAGCCTGTTGTTTACCGTGAGCGTTGATGTATCCGGCAACGATCCCCGCTTCGATTGCCGCCTGTTCGAGTTGCTTGCTCTTCATTCCTGCCCCTTTAGCGCTTCGCCTGCCAGATCCGCTGCTGATAATCGCGGATCGAGCGATCTGAACTGAACATGCCGACACGAGCGGTATTGATAATAGTACGTCGTGTCCATTGCGCTTTATCACGGTACAACGCGTCAACCTGCTGTTGCGCCTGGCAGTATTGGGCAAAGTCGGCCAATACCAGATAAGGATCGCCGCCAGTCAGCAGGCTGTCGATCATCAGGCTGAAGGCACTCTCGTCACCGTCACTGAACATACCGCTTTCCAGATCTTTCAGCGCCGCATCAAGGTGTCTATCTTTTTTGCGCCACTCCAGCGGATCATAACCGCCCGCTTTGAGGGCTTTAACCTGATCGACCGTATTACCGAAGATGAAGATATTCTCTTCACCGACCTGCTCGGCGATTTCGACGTTGGCGCCATCGAGCGTGCCGACGGTTATCGCGCCGTTCAGGGCCAGTTTCATGTTGCCGGTGCCGGAAGCTTCCGTCCCGGCGGTCGAGATCTGCTCAGAGATATCCGCCGCGGGGATCATCAGCTCAGCCACCGATACGCGGTAGTCAGGAATAAATACCACTTTGAGACGATCGGCGACAATCGGATCGTTGTTGACCTTTTCCGCCACCTTGTTAATCGCATGAATAATATTTTTTGCCAGATAATAACCCGGTGCCGCCTTGGCACCGAACAGGAATACGCGTGGCGCCCTATCCATCTGCGGGTTCTCGCGCAACTGGCGATAGAGTGAGACGATATGCAGCAAATTGAGATGCTGGCGTTTGTACTCGTGCAGGCGCTTGATCTGTACATCAAAAATTGCCTCCGGGTTCAGAGTGATGCCCATACGTTGCTGAACGTAGGCGGCCAGACGCACTTTGTTGTCATATTTGATCTGCTGATAACGCTCGCAGAAGGCCGCGTCATCGGCGAATTTTTCTAACCCGTTGAGCGCATCAAGATGAGTGATCCATTCGCTTTTCAGGCTCTCATCAATCAGCGCAGAAAGCGCCGGATTGCACTGTTTCAGCCAACGGCGCGGCGTGATACCGTTGGTCACGTTATGGAATTTATTCGGCCAAAGCTGGTGATATTCAGGGAACAGATCTTTCACAACCAAATCAGAATGCAATGCTGCCACACCGTTGACCGCAAACCCGCTGATCACGCACAGATTAGCCATATGTACCTGCTTGTTCTGATGCACCGACAGCTTCTCCCATACCGCATTGTCGCCCGGCCACTGTTTTTCCACCAACTTTTTAAAGTGGGCGTTGATCTGCTTAATCAGCGAGAAGTGGCGCGGTAACAGGCTACGGACCAGTTTCTCATCCCAGCACTCCAGCGCCTCCGGCATCAGCGTGTGGTTGGTGTAGGCGAAGGTTTTGCTGGTAATAGTCCAGGCGGCATCCCAGGTCAATTGATGTTCGTCGATCAGAATGCGCAGCAACTCGGGAATAGCAATAGTCGGGTGAGTGTCATTAAGCTGGATAACCTCAAAAGCAGGCAGATCTTCAATCTTACGGCCAAGGAAGTGATGGCGGCGCAAAATATCTCGCACCGAACAGGCGCACTGGAAATATTGCTGCATCAGACGCAGGCGTTTGCCCTGCTGATGATTGTCATTCGGGTAGAGCACCTTGGTAAGTTTGGCGGCATCAATGCCCTTTTGCTCGGCCTTCAGGAATTGTCCGTCGTTGAACAGCGTCAGGTCGAACGGGTGGAGATCCGTTGCCTGCCAGAGGCGCAGCGGCTGACTGACGCCGTTACGGTAGCCGACCACCGGCAGATCCCAGGCTTCGCCACGCAGGCTGAACGCAGGCTGCCACTGCTCCACTCCGGCGCTGTTTTTCGTCAGTTTCCCGCCAAAGGAGACGTCCACCGCCAAGCGGCTGTTGTGGCTGAACCACGGATAGCTTTCGCGATGCCAGTCATCCGGCGCTTCCTGCTGTTTGCCCTCCTCAAATGACTGACGGAATAAACCATACTGGTAGTTCAGCCCGTAACCGGTAGCCGGCTGGCCAACCGTCGCCATTGAATCAAGAAAACAGGCAGCCAGGCGTCCCAGCCCGCCGTTGCCCAGCGCAGGATCGGTCTCCTGTTCCAGCACATCAGCCAGTTCTACGCCTTGCTCAGACAGCACTTCACGCACACTGTCGTACCAGCCGAGGTTAATCAAATTGTTGGCAGTCAGACGGCCAATTAAAAATTCCATCGAAATGTAATTTACGTGACGCTGATCCTGTTCCTGCACCAGAGGTCTCGCAGCGAGCTGTTCGGACAGCGCGCTGCTGACTGCCTGCCACCACTGATGCGGCGTCATATCCTGTGCGCTTTGCAGACCAAACCCTTGCCACTGGCGGGTCAGGGCATCCTGAAACTGTGTTTTTTCTAAGGTGAGTTGTGACATAGGTCCTCTCTGAACAGGTAATTTTGCAGACGATAACGGTATGCTGAAGGGAAGCCTGCTGAGCGGCATCATCCCGCCGGGGATTAGAGAGGGAGGAGATAAAGGGCGTAGTACAGACGGAATTAAGTAGCGTAAAAACAAATAGTAAAACTGTGATGCAGTGCAACTTACCAACACATAAAAACGTAACAATATTGTTATACCCGCTGCATTGAAAGACCTTGGTAATAATATTAATTACGCATTGTAAAACAAATATACCTCCCGTTAGTTTACCGTCATAAGAATGGATAACCATGCTAATCCCTTCGAAACTCAGCCGCCCGGTGCGGCTACAAAATACCGTAGTGCGCGAGCGCCTGTTGGCCAAACTTGCCTCTGCGCAAAATTACCGTCTAGTACTGGTCGCCTCGCCTGCCGGTTACGGAAAAACCACGCTGGTTGCCCACTGGGCAGCCGGAAAAAACGATATTGGCTGGTATTCTCTGGACGAAAGCGACAATAAACCGGAGCGTTTTGCCAGCTATCTGGTGGCCGCTATCCAACAGGCCACCGGCGGGCACTGCGTCAAAAGTGACGCACTTAGCCAGAAACATCAGTACGCGAACCTGTCGGCGCTGTTTGCGCAGCTATTTGTCGAGCTGTCTGACTGGCACCGCCCGCTGCTGCTGGTGATTGACGATTATCATCTGATTTCCAATGACACCATCCACGAAGGGATGCGCTTTTTCCTGCGCCATCAGCCGGAAAATATCACTCTGATGGTGCTGTCACGCACCCTGCCACCATTAGGCATCGCCAATCTGCGTGTGCGAGATCAACTGTTGGAGCTGAATGCCGCGCAACTGGCCTTCAATCATGCCGAAGCCCAACAATTCTTTGACTGCCGTCTGTCAGAGCCGATTGAACGGGCTGAAAGCGGCCGTCTGTGTGACGACGTCGCGGGATGGGCCACCGCGCTGCAACTGATTGCACTCTCAGCACGCCAGTCCAGCGCATCTACTGCGTCAGCGCAGCAGTCAGCTAAAAAACTGGCCGGACTGAACGCCAGCCATCTTTCAGAATATCTGGGAGATGAAGTGTTGGACCGCGTTGATGCGCCAACCCGTAACTTCCTGTTGCGCTGTTCACTGCTGCGCTCGATGAATGATTCTTTGATCGTCAAACTGACCGGCGAAGATAACGGCCAGCAGCGACTGGAGGAGCTTGAACGTCAGGGGTTGTTTATTCACCGCATGGACGACAGCGGTGAATGGTTCAACTTCCACCCGTTATTTGCCACGTTCCTGCGCCAGCGCTGCCAATGGGAACTGTCGGACGAGTTACCGGCTATTCACCGCCTCGCGGCAGAGGGATGGCTCGCTCTGGACTTCCCGACAGAGGCTATTCATCACGCACTCGGCGCAGATGACACCCATTTACTACGCGATATACTACTGCAACACGCATGGTCGTTGTTCAATCAAAGCGAACTGACGTTGCTGGAAGAGTGCTTGAATGCGCTACCGTATGAATGGCTGATTCAGGCTCCGAAACTGGCGCTACTACAAGCCTGGTTGGCCCAAAGCCAGCATCGTTACAGTGAAGTAGAAATGCTGCTGGAACGCGCCGAAAACGAAATGCAACGCCGACACATCGAGATGGATAAAACCCTCAACGCCGAATTTGATGCGCTGCGGGCACAGGCCGCCATTAATGACGGCAAGCAGGATGAAGCCGAGAAACTGGCGACGCATGCGCTGCGGTATCTGCCCTATTCCAGCTATTACAGCCGCATTGTCGCCACCTCGGTGACCGGCGAAATTCAGCACTGCAAGGGTGATTTAAGCCGCGCGTTGCCCCTGATGCAGCAAACAGAACAGATTGCCCGTCGCCACGAAGCTTGCCACTATGCCCTGTGGGCACTGCTGCAACAGAGTGAAATTCTGATTGCACAGGGGTTTTTGCAGGCCGCTTATGAAACACAGGACAAGGCGTTTGAACTGGTACGTGAACAGCATCTGGAGCAATTGCCGATGCACGAATTTCTGCTGCGGCTGCGCTCACAGCTTTTGTGGTCATGGGCGCATCTCGACGATGCTGAAAACGCCGCCCGTGACGGACTGAAAGTGCTGGCTAACTTCCATCCCCAGCAGCAGTTGCAGTGCCTGGCCATGCTGGCCAAATGCTCACTGGCCCGCGGACATCTCGATAATGCGCACCATTACTTACAGCGCTGCGAAAGCCTGCTACAAAACGGCCAGTACCACACTGACTGGCTGACCAATGCCGACAAACCTCGGGTGATTTACTGGCAAATGGTCGGCGATAAAACCTCGGCGCGCAGTTGGCTTAACCAGACGTTCAAGCCCGGCATGGCCGACAATCATTTCCTGCAAGGCCAGTGGCGCAACATTGCCCGCATGCAAATTCTGCTGGAACAGTTCGACGAAGCCGAAGTCGTGATTGATGAACTTAATACCAATGCCCGTCAGTTGAAGCTGGTAAGCGACCTCAATCGCAACTTGATCCTCTGCAACCTGCTCTACTGGCGCACCGGACGTAAAAATGAAGCCCAGCGTGTATTGATTGAAGCGTTGGAACTCGCCAACCGCACCGGGTTTATCAGCCATTTTGTGATTGAAAGCGAGATGATGGCGCAGCAGTTGCGCCAACTTATTCAGCTCAATTTACTGCCGGACATGGCACAGCGCCGGGCGCAGCAAATCCTGCGCGATATCAATCAGCATCACCGGCATAAATTCGCCCATTTTGACGAAAGCTTTGTGAATAAGTTACTGACCCATCCGCAGGTACCAGAACTGATCCGCACCAGTCCGTTGACCCAGCGCGAATGGCAGGTACTGGGGCTGATTTACTCCGGTTACAGTAATGACCAGATTGCCGGTGAGCTGACGGTAGCTGCCACCACGATAAAAACCCACATTCGCAATTTGTATCAGAAACTCGGTGTCACGCACCGTCAAGATGCGGTGCGACAGGCGCAACACCTGTTGCAGGTGATGGGCTACGGTGCCTGAACCCAATCAACAACAACGTACCTCATAACCGAACCGCCAGCCACTGGCGGCTTGATGAGAAACATATTGTGCAAACTGTTGGTCTCGGGAACGGTGACATTCAAGTAGAAATTGTGGCTCATCAGGTACAGCGTGTAACTGTCTGCCAGGGGTCGTCAATAGGCCATTCCACCTATCCTTCCCTGAATTCATTGTTTTTACCTATTACAATGATTAAGTCATTCTGGTCAGAAACCCCCCCTTCATCCATTTCAAAATGGCACATGCGAGCCTATAGTTGCTGTAGCTTTTTTTTTAAAAGCATCTGCAAGGACATTTCGAGTAGATGCGGGCCTACATCGCTTTTTAGTCAAAAATATCAACAAATAACAGGAGTGCTCGATGGAAGATAAAAATGCAAGTTCCGCTGGTAAGTGTCCAGTCATGCACGGCGGTGCCACATCTGCGGGCATGTCCAACATGGAGTGGTGGCCTAAAGCCCTGAGCCTGGACATCCTGCACCAGCACGACAGCAAGACCAACCCGATGGGTGCGGCCTTCAACTACCGGGAAGAAGTCAAGAAGCTCGATGTCGAAGCGTTAAAACGAGACCTGAAGGCATTGATGACCAGCAGCCAGGAGTGGTGGCCGGCAGACTGGGGGCACTACGGTGGCCTGATGATCCGTATGGCCTGGCACTCGGCAGGGACCTATCGCATTGCTGATGGTCGTGGCGGCGGTGGTAAGGGCAATCAGCGCTTTGCACCGATCAACTCCTGGCCCGACAACGTCAACCTGGATAAGGCACGTCGTTTGCTGTGGCCGATCAAGAAGAAATACGGCAACAAGATCAGCTGGGCTGACCTGATCATCCTGGCTGGCACGATTGCCTATGAATCGATGGGTCTGAAAACCTTTGGTTTCGCCTTTGGTCGGGAAGATATCTGGCACCCCGAGAAGGATACCTACTGGGGTTCAGAAAAAGAGTGGCTGGCCCCCAGTGGCAGTGCTAACAGCCGCTACTCTGGCGAGCGCGATCTGGAAAACCCACTCGCCGCTGTGATGATGGGACTGATCTACGTGAACCCGGAAGGCGTAGATGGCAAACCCGACCCGATCAAAACCGCCCACGACGTGCGCGTCACTTTCCAGCGCATGGCCATGAACGACGAAGAAACCGTGGCCCTGACCGCTGGCGGCCACACGGTGGGCAAGTGCCACGGTAACGGTGATGCGAAGCAACTAGGCCCCGATCCCGAAGCCGCTGATGTAGAAGATCAAGGCCTGGGCTGGATCAACAAGACCAGCCGCGGCATTGGCCGCAACACGGTGACCAGCGGTCTCGAAGGCGCGTGGACCACCCACCCCACCCAGTGGGACAACGGCTTTTTCCACCTGTTATTAAACTATGACTGGGAACTGAAGAAGAGCCCGGCAGGTGCATGGCAGTGGGAGCCGATCAACATCAAAGAAGAAGACAAGCCAGCCGATGTCGAGGATCCTTCTATCCGCCATAACCCGATCATGACCGATGCCGATATGGCCCTGAAGATGGACCCTGAGTATCGGAAGATTTCGGAACGCTTCGCCAAAGACCAAGCCTACTTCTCTGAAACCTTTGCACGCGCCTGGTTCAAGCTGACCCACCGCGACATGGGACCGAAGGCACGCTACATTGGCCCAGATGTTCCGAAAGAAGATCTGATCTGGCAAGATCCGGTGACTGGCGGTCGCAAGGATTACGATGTGGCCGACGTCAAGGCAAAAATCGCAGCCAGCGGGCTGAGCATCAGTGAAATGGTGTCCACGGCCTGGGATAGCGCCCGCACCTTCCGGGGTTCGGACAAGCGCGGTGGCGCCAACGGCGCACGCATCCGTCTGGCCCCACAAAAGGACTGGGAAGGCAATGAACCAGCCAGGCTGGCCAAGGTGCTGGCCGTACTGGAAGGTATTGCGGCACAGACCAAGGTCAGTGTGGCCGACGTCATCGTCCTGGCTGGGAATGTCGGAGTCGAGCAAGCTGCCAAAGCGGCGGGTTTCGACGTCGTCGTACCTTTCGCACCTGGCCGTGGCGATGCCACACCGGACATGACGGATGCCGAGTCGTTCGATGTGCTGGAGCCGTTGGCCGACGGTTACCGTAACTGGATGAAGAAGGACTACGTCGTCAACGCCGAAGAGTTGTTGCTTGACCGCACTCAACTGTTGGGCCTGACCGCGCACGAGATGACGGTTCTGGTAGGTGGTATGCGCGTCCTCGGCACCAATCACGGCGGCACCAGGCATGGGGTGTTCACTGATCGTGCGGGTGTTCTGACAAACGACTTCTTCGTCAACCTGACCGACATGGCTTACACCTGGAAGCCTGCGGGGCGCAACCTGTACGAAATTCGCGACCGCAAGACAGGCGCCGTGAAATGGACCGCCACGCGTGTCGATCTGGTTTTCGGCTCAAACTCGATACTGCGTTCCTACGCTGAGGTCTACGCACAAGACGACAATAAGGGCAAGTTTGTGCAGGACTTCGTTACGGCATGGACTAAGGTCATGAACGCCGACCGTTTCGATCTGGCTTAATGTCGACTGCGGGCTAACCCGCCAAAACTCAATCGCGGAAAGACCGAATAGCACAATTGCTTTTCGGTCTTTTTTTGCACTGTTGAACTTGCTGATCTGTCTTTGATTTAGTCCTTACCTTGTTTTCACATCAACCAACGAAAGCAAGGCCACGATGACAAGACAACAATATACCCTGGAGTTCAGGCACAGAGCCGTTTAGCGATCTCCCGGTTTGTCATCAACGAAGATCGCTATATATAAAACCCGTCTTACCTAGCACCATCAAGACAGTATCATTGAGAAGTAGCCACCAATCAGAGCAAGAACTGTCGTCAACGCATAGCCAACCGGATAGGGTACGGCAGCGATGGAACTACCAGACTCCTCTATGATCGCGTTCAAGCCCGGTGTGCTATTGCGGGCTCCCGTGGCGGCACCGTCGGCGATGATCGAGTTCAGACCAAACACCTTGATCCCAATCCAGAAAGCAACAAACGGCGGCACTAGTGCTCCAATAACACCGATCAATGCAAGCCACAGTATCGTGTCGCCGCCAAGAGCAGTAATAACCTTGGGACCAACATTGGCCGAAAGGACAGCGACAAAGGCATTCAGACCGAAATCCTGAAGAAAGCTCCGCGCGCCTTCGTGTACAGGGCCACCGAAGTCAGGATTTCGGCTTCGGAAATAACTCACGCCCACACCCGCCATGATTACCCCGGCTGATGTTCCGAACGCAAAGGGGATACCCGAAATCGTAACTGTAACAATACCCACGAGATAGCCCACCAACATGGCTAGCGCGAGATAAAGCACCTCTGACTTCATGGTCGGCAGGATGGCATGTCCGCCCAGTCGCTTTGCCGTTTTCTGTAGTGCCACGTCTGGGCCACTCAGTCGCAGTACGTCACCGAACCGGACATCACTCTTTGGCCCGAGAGGCAGTTCAGTACCGCCACGAAACAGGGCCCGCACGGCGACGCCGCCCGGCATAATCCGGCCAAGATCCGATAAACTCTGCCCTGATAGTTTGTGCGAGCTAATGTGTACATCGGCAACCTCTATCGGGACATTCCGAGCCAGCGGGTCATCGGATTCCGGACCAATCAACTCGCCCTCTTCCAGGATAAGGTTGTCCACATCCGCACGCACCGTGACGATGTCATTCTTTTCCACCGTCGGGTCACTGTCCAGGTCAACAATCTCGCCGCCCCGTACGACGCGCAGGATGGGCGCTTCGGGAAAGTCTTCGGCCAGTTGCGACACCGTGCGACCGATGAACTTTTCATGTGTGACGGCAAAGGCGCGGACGCCGAAGGGAGAAAACCCCATAACCAACGCACCGGGGGCACCTGGCACAGGATGCGTAGCACCACCGCTGAACTCGGCCTCCGCCAGTTTCGCGTCGGCGACAGCGTTTCGACCGAAGATGCGTGGAAGATAGCGGATCAACAGTATGATGCCCACCGTAGACAGAACATAGCTGATCGCATAAGCGGCCGCCATATTGGCACCGACTTCCGCGACCGTCATGCCCGCCGGTGGCGTATACGCCCCACTGGCCAGTGCGCCCTGACCGACACCCAGGATCGCCGTGATGGTATAGCTTCCCGAGATCAACCCGGTCGCATAGCCCGGTGCGAGACCTACCAGCTTTGCCCCGAAATAGCAGATGACCCAGTTCAGACTCCAGACGATCAGTCCGATGCAGACAAACGCCAGGCCACCCTTTCGCAGACCTGAAAAGAACTGCGGTCCCACCTTCAGCCCGAGGGCATACATGAAGAGCAGCAGCATGAAGGACGACAAGATGCCCGGAATCGCATAGGTAATGCCATACGCGGCTTCGGCGATCATCGAGAGCACGATCCCCACCAAAAGGGTACCTGCCGTAGACCCGAGGGAAATAGTCTTGAAGCTGAACTTTCCGATCAGCGTGCCAAGGGCAAGTGCGAGCAGGACAAACGCAATAGGCTGGTTGCCCAAGAGCTGGAAAAAGCCGTGAATTCCCGTCTCCGTCACAGGACGGATCGTGTCGAACACCTGCCCAATAACGCCGCTGGTCGGTGGGGTAGCATCGCCCTGGGCTACAGCAGACCTGGCGATGAAAAGCAACGGCAATCCCAAGCTATTGATGGCGGATTTCAGGATCGTCCTGTCACCGCATTCGAGATCAGCCATGATGGAACCCCGGCTTCGCCGTAGAGTTCAGAATCGGGTTCTTCGTGAGGTGATCGATCGCTCGCTTGATATCGTCGAGAAGCAGTTGCGCCAGATCCCGACTGACCCCATGACGGATCAGGATGCGTTGGACGACCGTTTCCTGACGGTTCATTGGCAATGGATAGGAAGCGATCTGCCATCCGCCCATCCGTACCCGTTCCGACAGATCGTAAAGCGTGAAGCCTTGAACCGTATCGGTTAGCTTGTAGGCAACTGCGGGAAGACCGCCATGACCATCATAGACCATCTCAAAACACTCGATCGCCGCCAGCTTTTCACCCAGCCATTGGGCAGTGTCAGAGCAGGCCTGCTGGACCGCTGTATAACCCTCGCGGCCAAGACGCAGAAAGTTGTAATATTGCGCGATGATCTCGCCGCCGGGGCGCGAGAAGTTCAACGCAAATGTGGCCATGTTGCCACCGAGGTAATCCACGTAGAAGATTAACTCTTCGGGCAGGTCTTCCTGGGATGCCCAGATCACCCAGCCCACACCAAGGGGGGCCAGGCCATATTTGTGGCCAGAGGCGTTGATAGATTTGACACGTTCCAGCTGGAAATCCCAGACAAGGTCGCGCTGAATGAAAGGGGCGATGAATCCGCCGGATGCCGCATCCACGTGGATGGGAATATCGAGCCCGAGGTCATGCTGCATTGCATCGAGTTCCTTCGCCAGGGCCTCAACGGGTTCATAGATACCAGTGAAGGTGACACCCAGCGTCGCCACGACACCGATCGTGTTTTCGTCGCAATACTGGCGTAGGTCTTCAGGTTTCAAACCAAGGGCGTCTCCTTCCAGTGGCACCTCACGGATCTCAACATCGAAATACCGAGCGAATTTCTTCCAACAGATCTGCACCGGACCCGTCACGATGTTTGGCTTGCTCGTATCCTTACCTGCTGCTTCCCGGCGCTTACGCCATGCCCACTTGAACGCCAGACCGCCCAGCATGGCCGCCTCGCTTGATCCGGTCGTTGAACACCCCACCGTTTTCCGAGATTTATTAGCGTGCCAGAGATCAGCAATGATGTGGACACAGCGATTTTCGATTTCGGCTGTTTGGGGGTACTCATCTTTGTCGATCATGTTTTTGTCGATCGAGTCGGTCATGAGTTGCTTGACCTCGTCCTCCACCCACGTGGTGCAGAAGGTTGCAAGGTTCTGGCGAGCATTCCCGTCCAGCAAAAGTTCATCCCGGACAAGCGCATAGGCAGCGCGAGGTTCAGTACGACCTTTTGGAAGCTGATACTTGGGGAGGCTGTCTTGTGAGGCTTTCGTGGCATAAATATCCAACCGACTGGACTGGTTATTTAAATCAACGTGATGGATAGGCATTTCATCGTTCCTCTGGAGAGATACTTACTGCTAGCGGAAAAAGCGCCGCTTCGCTCTTGTTTGCGAACGCAACCGTAATGACAAGCTATACCCAATAGATTTCAAGATGCAGGAAGGCGGCAAGAGAGCGTCCCGATGAGCTTACTCAGGTAAGTGATTCGGGTAAGCGAACGCAGCCAACACACCTGCCACTTGAAAGATGACGGGTATAAACACGCAGTACCACCCAGAGCGCATAGCGCCCTCCTGCGTTCAATCCAGTTGCATCCCTGAGTGGTACGCCGGAGCGTCTTTCAACGCTTGCCGGGACAGATTTACCAATATAAATAGAGTAGTACATGACATCAGTCTCTGTGGCAGCAGCCACCAAATCGAGGTCACGGACATACCGTTCGGATGTCGAGCACGCCTTGTCGTGGCGCGCTGAATCTGGCTTCCTGAATAGAGATAATATTCTTGAACTTGTAGCAAAATTTGGTCAGGAGTTAGTAATCTATTACACTCAGCGAATAGAATTACCAAAATACTGTCATAAGAAGAGAACTGGATAGCCGGGTGGTAACGTTGAAAACCTTACATTTTAATAATGAAAATGTTCCTGTTATTACCGGAGAAACAGTTGAGTTAGCCGATTTTTCCGAATGTGAATTTACGCGGAGAAATCTAAGTGGAGCTACCTTTATTTCATGCAATTTCTATGATAAAGAGAGGAATATGGGATGTTCATTCCATCATGGAAATATAAGAGAAACCAAATTTATTAACTGTGATTTATCATTAAGCTCTTTTAGCTATGCCGATATTTTTGGCGCAGAATTTCTGAACTGTAGATTGATAGGTGCAGATTTTGAAAACGCCAGCTTTGCAAATTTAATTGCCAAAAATAAATTTTTCTGCTCGGGCAAAATAGAGAATTGCAATCTCAGCAATGCAAACCTGGCAGGCATCATTATGGAAGATTGTATACTGAGGGAAAACAAATGGTTTGAAACAGATATTACGAAAGCTATATTTAAAGGCTCGGATCTCTCTAATGGCGAGTTTTCAGGTATCCGATGGACTGATGCCGATTTCACCGAATGCGACTTAAGAGGCTCATCGCTTCATGGACTCGATTTACGAAAAGTCAACCTTACAGGGGTTAAATTGGACGCATGGCAGATTTCCTTTTTGATTTCAGAATTAGGTATTATTATCTCCTGATTAAGTGAACCATAATTTGTGGCACTTTCTTATTTTTAATATAAAAATCACAGATGAAACGAGTATTACCCGAGGCAATAACTCCACTCAAGACAATATTCACTAATACAGTAACCACTCCCTGAACTGAAATTAATCTCACTATTATTGGTGTCATATTATTTGAGTGAACAATAACACCGAACAGAATTATCACATAGAAGGCAGTAATAACGCCTTACTCAAAAGTAACCGCAATATTGCTCGGTCTACGCTCGACTCCGGGGGGGTATTGATGTATTGCCACAGTGACTTCGCTTTCGTTGATTGGTTTGAAAACAGAGTGAACACAAAATCAAGGGCAGATGGCTTCAACCCGATTGGCTCCGGCCCCAAATATTCACTTAATCGTATAATGTAAATCAGCGCATCTACACCAATGGTTAAAGACTGAACGCAACCTTCTCGTCTCAGGGACATAACAATAGCAAAGAAGGGTTATCGATTTTGTACGCGAAACAGGGCAAAACCATCCCAGCCTTTACTTCCAACGGTCTGCAACGCGGTGCCGGTTAACACCGGTAACCCCTTCACCGCGGTCAGCATCTGGCAAATTCCTTCGGCATGCACGTCACGCTGCACATCAACAATCGCGCCGCCGCGGATAACATTATCCATAATGATTACGCTTCCGACACAACTGAGCTTGATAGCCCATTCCAGATAAAGCAGACTGTTCCGTTTATCGGCATCAATGAAGATCAGATCAAATGGCGGCTGATGCTGTAAAGTTGGTAACGACTGAGCCGCTTCGCCGACAATAATTGTCACCTGATCCTGCAAACCGGCCCGCAGCAGATTCTCACGCGCCACCTCCGCATTGACGGCTTCTTTCTCCAACGTGACCAGATTGCCGTTCGGCGGCAGCGCCCGCGCCATATATTGAGTACTAAAGCCCCCCAACGTGCCGATTTCCAGTACCCGCCGTGCACCACTGATCTGTACCATTAGCATCAGAAATTGCCCTTGCAGAGAGGACACATCGTGTGGCGGCAAGCCCCGATCAGCATTCAGCGCCAGGGTTTGCGCCAGATTAGCATTCTTCGGAAGTAAACTACGTTCCAGGTACGCATCTACATCCTGCCATTTCTGCTGCATACTGATCCTCCGGTGAATACGAAAATAACAATATAGCAAGAATATCAATTCAGCCCGACAGTTCCAGGCGTAAGTCATTTATTATCAATTATCATTTTTGTCGCCAAGCCAAACAATACCGTTCCCATCAGGTAACGTTGTACCTGCAACCAGGTGGGACGGTTGGCAAGATATACGGCAATTGTGCCGGCACTGATCGCAATAATGGCATTGACAGTAACACTGATAATAATTTGCATAAAACCAAGAAATAGAGATTGATATAAAACAGAGCCATGTTCAGGTGAAATAAACTGTGGCAATAAAGAGAGATACATAACAACAGCCTTAGGGTTAAGCAGGTTGGTAATCAATCCCATCGTAAACAATTTTCTATTACTATCTGGCGGTAATGCTTTTACCTTGAATGGAGATTTACCACCTGGTTTCACCGCTTGCCATGCAAGATAGATTAAATAGCAAACACCGGCAATCCTTAATGTGTCATAGGCAAAGGGCACCATCATCAAAAACGTGGTGATACCAAAGGCGGCACACAACATATAAAAAACAAAACCAGCTGCCACGCCAAGCAATGAAACTAATCCAGCCATTCGCCCCTGACAAATCGAGCGAGAAATCAGATAAACCATATTTGGGCCAGGTGTTAGTACCAGACCCAATGCAATGAAAGCAAAACCAACCACATTATGAATTTCTGGCATAACACATCCCTCATCATCCCACGGATTCAGTGCGCGAAATCTACAAAATTACAACATAGTTAAACTAAACCATCAAACTCATTAATGATTCCGACAACAAGTTAAAGGCATTGCTAATTGAATGATATATGGATATTTTTTGGTGATAAGTTCACTGTATTGATGTTTTAAATTTCGTTATTTTTATGGCGTTTGCTTTTCGCCGGTGCGCACAAGAGTGATCTTATCCTGTTTATGCAGATAACGCCCGGTTAGCGTTGCACCCGCCGTCGCGACGATCAGTGGTATCAAGAAACCAGACTCGACATGCGTAAACTCCACGATCAGCACAATGCTGGTGAAAGGCATGTTCATTGCGGCACCAAGAAATGCGGTGGCTCCCACAAGAGCGAAAGCGCCTGGCGCATACTCCGGGAACCACAGGTTCCACACTGCTCCGGTAATATACCCAAGCAGCGCACCACAACTCAGGCTGGGGGTCAATAATCCACCTCGGGAGCCGGCTTTCAGCGAGCCCCACACCACTCCTGTTTTGCAGATTAACAGCAGTAGCGCCAAACTTATTGACAACTGGCTGGTAAAGCTCATTTCGGCAATACCTTTCCCGTTGCCAAGCAATTCCGGTAGCCAGAGAACCAGTACGCCCATCAACGTGAAATTAATCAGGTTGAAAATAAGCAGGCGCTTATTCTGTGGTATCGATTGCTTGGCAGAGTGCATCATACGAGAAAATAGCCAGGCTGCCGCACCGAAAATAGGGCCGACCAGAAGTGCCCAGATAACCAGGCTACTTGATATATGGAATGTAGCATTGAGAGGATACTGATAATTGTCACCCAGTACATAACGGGCGGTGAGTGTGGCAAGTACACTGGTGAGCAGCGCACAGAAGGTCAGTTTCAGTCCGGTTTTTTTTAACAAAACCTCCATGGAAAACACGGCGCCAGCGAGCGGCACATTATAGACTGCGGCTAAACCGCTGCCAGCGCCACAGGCTATCAGGACACGCGCCTGTTCAGGGAGTAAGGACCAACGCTGGCTTAAGTGAGAGGCGAATAACGAGCCTAGCTCGCGAGGCGCGGTTTCTCGCCCCAGAGGCGATCCTAACCCCACGGTCACTATCTGCAAAACAATATGGATCAGCGTCTCCCTGATCGGCATGCTGACGGCACAGTTCTGTAGTGCGGCGGAGATGCTGACCAGCTTGCGTCCATAACGATACAGCAGCATCCATCCCGCGCCAGCTACCACGCCGCACATCATCATGGTCAGAAAGCGACGTGAGGGAACAGCCGCAGTGACGCCATCGAGAAAATGTTGTTGACCCAAAATATGATTCAGGCTGTAGCCATAGGCCAGATGCTGAACAGCATGCAGTAGCAACGTCAAGAGAATGCCGCCTATTCCCGCCACAATCCCGGTCAACACCAGTCCAGTGATGAAGCGCCAGTTGAAAAGGGGAAAATATGACATAGTTCACCATCGTGGATTAGCCGTTACGGGTATACGATATACTTCCGATATTGCAGGAGGAAAGTGTTCACCTTAATCACTGAATCATCTACATTTCCGTCGATTCGCGCACCGCTTTCCTCGTAGCTTAAATTATTTATACTATAAATAATTGACGTATATCATGTGTTTGTAGCGCTGCGCTTGTGTTTAAACTACATTTTTAACCTTAAATTTGATTCAACTTCATCTATCAATGATGTTGGAACCTCTTGTATATCAGCGAGTTTTCTCCAACCAGATACCGTCTCGATGGTTTCATCAATGATGTTGTTGATGCGCCCTTTGGTAAAAAGTGGGCTCAACTTTTCAAGTGAATAAAAATCCTGGCGAACAAAATCATCCCGTTTGCCATTCAAGCTCATCCAGTGACAGTTTATCCATTGGCTTCCCGGCTTGTAGCTGTAGGCTAAGTCGTAGGCTGGAGCTAACGACCACGTATCTCCGCCTAAAATGAAAGCCACGTTTTTGGAGTGATCGTCATGGTTTCGAGCAACAATATTGAATGTCATTCTTCTTAACAACTGTTCGGCATCAGTTGCTGACAATTTAAGTTGCCTTGCCACACTAAAAAGCTCTGAGTAGGAAAATGAACCCGGCTTTTTATAATCGACGTGTGCAATACCATTTAGTGTCTGGACATGGACTTTTTTGTTCCCGAGGCGGTCGAATCGTTGTGTGATGAAATGTCTGCGATTTCCTTCAGGTAATAACCGACACGGCATCATGTTAATGCCACAGCTTTTAGCCATTAGGTAATAAACATATTCCATCGCACAGAATCCCAAAGGATCACCGAAAGTCTCCTGGTTCTTATTGTGTTCGCTTACACCGTCAAATTTCATTAAGTAATGGGTAAACCCAGCAGGAACACTGGATTGGCCTGAACGAGCCTGAGTAAAGTCTGCATTAAAAGCTAAAACAGCTTTAGGTCTTGCACCACCGGCACTCATACCGACGGAAAGCAAAGACAGCATGGCTTCTCTGTCTTCCTGACCATCCTTGTTAAGCTCAACGTCGAAGTTGCTTCGAGAATCCAATATTTCCTGTGCGATAGAAATCAGGGCGTTAATCTCAACCTGTTTCGTTGCATTTAGCCCCCTCATTTTAGTTGCGGGCATATACTCAAGCGCCCCCATACCACGTTTCCCGGTATATTGGAGCCTTTGGAGTGGCGTAATTGCGCTGGGAGATTTACCTTGTGCGGCGACCCATGCATTAAGTACCGCGTTGCCAAAATCATCAGGCAGTGAATCTGCGATTAAGCCGGGCAACCCCTTAAAGGTATTAAAATTCAGTTCCGGGAAACTATAGATGCGTTTTGCTAAAGGCATTTTCAGAGGAGCGAGTTCTATGCCTTTCTTGATGAAACCAGGATCGTATTCGAAAGCACCAAGCCCGGTGTCCGTATCAAAACTTACGGCGCCGACCACATGGTCTTTATAACTGACATTGATAACTTCCATCACCATTCTGCTACATCCTCTTCATTGTTTTTTCGTTGCCCCGAGGCGCGTCGCCGCTTTTTACCCTGTAGCCTGGATAGCTGGAGCGGCGAAATCTGTTGCCTAGGAAGAAAACGCTCTAGTTGCTCTGTTAAATTAAGCGCGGCCATGATGGCAACAAAAACGTCTAGCTGAACTCTCCCTTTTTCCGCATTAAGGACTGACTTTCGCGTGATCCCGGCACGTTCAGCTACTTCTACCTGGGTCAGATCATTGTTCAGTCGAGCCTGTTTTAAACGCTCGCCTAGCTCTTCAGCAATCGAAGATGCTGATCTTTCAAGAAAACTCATAATGATCCTTAAATGGTACTTTATATCTTGAAAATATAGTTAATGAGCCAATTATAGCACATAACAGCATTTAATTATGTCGTCAGTTAAAGTTCAAAATTAAGCACACAATGCGATAAAAACCGCTTAAAGTGACAAATACAGGACATTAAAATATAAAGACTCTAATACCAATAATAAAAACCGCGTGATGGTACCCGACGTAATGGAAAGGCCATAACCTTGGGAATCTGTTGATCATCATCATTAATAAAATTGGTACGACAGAGTATGTTTTTTTCACTCCCATGACAGAGGAACACATGATGCCTTATTTGCTACTTACACTCGCTGCTATGTTCTGGGGAGGAAACTATGTGGTGGGACATATCCTGGTCAAAGGGGCAAACCCTGTCGTTATGACCGAAGCACGTTGGGCGCTTACAGCTGCGCTGCTGATGGGAATTCATTATAAACAGGTGTTATGCAACAGGAAAAAGCTCATTCGCGGTTTTCCTGTGGTTATGTTCCTGTCTGTTTTTGGTCAGGTACTCTTCCCTCTGACGCTGTACATCGGGTTGCAGTATACTTCCGCGCTGAATGCCGCGATATATATGTCTGCGACACCTTGTATTGTTTTGATAATTAATAAATTTGTCTTCAATGATGAAATATCGGTAAATAATTATCTTGGTGTGATTCTGAGCACTATCGGCGTGTGTTATCTGGTTCTCAAAGGTCAGTTAACCAGCCTGGATGCTTTCAAGCATTTGAACCAGGGCGATTTGTGGACAATGGGTTCAGCTATCAGTTGGGCTTTTTATTGTTCATTTCTAAGGAAAAAAGATAAAACCATTCCCGGCAATGTTTTTGTCGCCGTCAGTTCCCTGACGGGATCGGTCATCCTTATTCCCATATTAGCCGCTTATCTGCTTGTCAATGGTCCCGTGGATGTCTCTTCCTACCACCATGTTGGATTTATAACCGGACTTGCCTATTTGGTACTGTTCCCCTCCTGGCTGTCTTATTTGTTTTGGAACCGCGGTATTGCTGAAATTGGTGCCACCCGAGGAGAAATCTATACCCATATTATTCCACTGTCTGGCGGCATTTTCAGTGTTGTGTTCCTGGGAACCACATTTGAATCATTCCACCTTATCAGTGCCGGGCTCATCATGGTCGGGATCTGGCTGTGCTCAAAAACGCTGGCTAAGCCGTCACCTAAGACAGCGCTTTCAGAATAAATAAGGTTTTATCCGTTACTATTTTTAGCACCGACTCGGATTCATTGCGCATCACCAGCCAGCTGGCAGATAGTCCAACAGTGACGCGATGGCATACACTGCGCTGGACAGATACAGCAACACAATGCTGACCTGCAACAGTGGGTGGGTGATCCAACTACATTGCCAGCGAGGTACTTTGTCACCATGCTTACGTGCCCCTCGCAGAATCAACATCGGCATAACCGACAAGATCACCCCACTGAATACGCCGGCAAAATACAGTGCGTTGACGAATGACACCAGGCCGCTGTAAGCCAGAACGAACGGTGGCAACACCACTAACAGCAGCACGCTGAAACGACGCAGCGGTTGCTCATCACGGCCCAGTTTGAACTGATCGAAAATATTGCTCAGAAAGCTGCCGCCCAACCCCCAGTAAGAGGTCAACATCGCGCACAGCGCAAAGATGTTAGCGGAGAAAAACGCCCACTGCCCCAGCGCCTGGCCCCACGAAATAGTTGCTACGTCGGAGATACTATTCAGTCCGCCAAGCGCAATCACCGACATCGGCACCGCCGTCAGCAGCACAAAGGTCATCACCATGCCAACGATAATCGCCTTTGGCAACTGCTCAGGCTTGTCCGAGAAGCCGCGCGCCATTTCCGGCACGATATATTGTGCCGAAAAACAGAACACCACCACATTGAATACCGGCACCATAAAACGCCAGTCCCCGTCCAACAGATTGTGCATCTGAGTCGTGTCTTTCAATAGCGTCGCGACTACCAGGACGCTCAGCATCACCACCATGCCGATACTGATAAATTTCTCACCGCAGCCAATCGCTTTCAGCCCAAGATACAGCACCCCCGCAGCTGGAGCGAAGAACAGTAGACTACCGATCGCTGGGGAAATACCGAGCAAAGACTGCAACAACTTGCCACTGCCGGTCATATAAGCGGTGAGCGCCCCCACACTGTTGACGCAAACCGAGGCAAACATCAGCCAGGAGCCCATGCCACCGACATAACGCTTTGCCAACCCGCTCAGTTGCAAGTGGGCATGAGTACGCAGTGTGGATTCAGCGACATACAGCATGGTAATGGTGGTCAGCACACCGACCAACACCAACCAGAACAGCAATGGTAAGAAGCCGGATTTGCTGGAAGCGTAGGCAATAGAGAGGACACCAGCGCCAATGTTGGTACCAACGATCATCGCCACCCCTTCGAGAAAACTCAGAGGTTTGGCCGGTGCAGGTGCTCGTGCCACGGTGGAAATCGCTGAAGAAACATAGATATTATCAGAAGACATGTATCATCCTTTCTCCCCCGGTAGCGCCGGCTAGCGGGATAGGTTAATTTGCCAGTGGTTAACAGCCACATCGCTATACCCGATAGATTTCAAGGCGGGTATGCGCAGGCATTTCAGCTCCAGATACACCTAAATTCTGTAGCGCGGTCCATCACACCTGATCCTGACGGTTTCACATCGTCAAAGGGTGCCAGTTACACCATTCATTCACATTTTTGAAACAATAAGTTTTATTTATGCAGAATGTGGCCCTGTAATCTAGAGCCAGTTGCAAATAATTGAAGGGTCCAATTTCGATCATGAGATGATGATTTATTGGTGCGGCATCTTGATAAAACAACCAATAACCATATGAATAATAAATGATATAACAAATACATCGTCAGTATTACGATGTACTGGCTGTCACCTTTCAGCTGTCAATCGTCTCGCGGGGCACAATATGATAGCCAGGCGATCACGCAACACAACATTAACCATCCTTGAACAATTATCAGGAGGAAAAGGGAAATAAAAGTACGATAACAGAGCAAAATCGTTTACAGGCAAAGCGACGGGTAGTCGGCCTAACCACGTCAGAGTAAAGCGTACGTCAGATCGACCAGATTAGGGGGTGATTCTTCTTGCTTAAATATAGCATATGCCATATTGTTCTATATGTAGCACCTGCTCTTTTGGTTGATCAGAAGGATCGTTTCCAAACCTTAACATAAAGAGAAACTTTGCGACCAGGTAGCCTGCCGAAGCGTTAAACTGAATCAAAGTTCGGATCTCTGCGTCAAAAAGGAATTTATGCAGATGAGCTCGAATAGTCGACATAGCCAATTTACCCGAGGATGTAACAACGGCGGGCTACGATATAAACAGAGGCTTCACGCCGGACATTAACCAACACGCTAAAAAACCGTCTGATGTACAGTGATTGACTGTCTGATTCACGGGAAAACACATGTCTGGACAAGCCCGCAGCGCATCCGGACCAAAGCATAAAGAGATATCTATGAATTACCATGACCTCAGAAAGATCATCACATTGCGTAAATTGGGCCTAAAAAAGCGTAGCATTTGGAAAATGATGTGGTCTTCTGACGCAACAAAACTAAATTACCCGCAATTTATACAACAGCTGCAACAACTCGAATCCTCCTATCAGCAGAACAAGCTGCATTCAGATAACGAAATCAACGAGCTGTACGCGCTTCTCAAAAAGGATTTTCTTGAGCAAGTTAACAAATTCGATCTTCAGCGGGAAAAGTTGCAAATCCGCTGTCAGGCGCTCAGCCCGGTTGAAGCTATTGGTCATCCTCAACATCAGGACTATCCCATTATTCGAGGTCATGAAAAGATGATCGAGGCGGATTTTATGGGGAGCCGGGGCCAGGCGTTTACCGATCACTATCACAACAGCGAATATTCACTACAGCAGATCCTTGAACTACCACTAAAGAACGACCAGCAACGGGCTGATTTTATTGCCGCACTCAATGCAGTTTATCGACACCTGAAACTATGTGATAAGACCGTACATTGTAAAAACGATGAAATCGTCCTGTGCGGCAAGCAGGTAGATAGTGCCGTGATGGCAGATCAAAAAATTTTACTGATCGGTCTACAGCCGAGGATTCTGGAAAACTTGTCGAGCAAACAGCCTATTCGGGTAATCGATCTTGATCCGAGCAATGTAGGCCAGCACAAATATGGCGTCACCATCGAAGATGAATCGCAGACCGAGACAGCCATCGATTGGTGTGACCAGATCCTGGCGACCGGATCAACGTTGGTTAATGGCACCATCTGCCAATTTTTACAATCTCAAAAACCGGTTACTTTTTTTGGTGTCACGATCTCAGCAGCAGCCAAGATCTTGAATCTGGATCACTACTGCTTTTGTGGGCGCTGACACCACACACAATATGGCCACAAAACCAACCGGAGGCATCTTAACTTCGGCAATAAAAACGAAAATAGCAACCAGTGAACGAATTCATGTTCTATTTAAAACGCTCGTCAGATAGCGTCTGATGTGGATTCATCCCCTGCAAATACCAGCCATCACGGGTTCCCTGAACATTATCGAAAGCTTGAATATAAGGTTTGATATCAATAATGGGTGTGCCGTTCAGCAGGTCCAGACCTCGAACATGCAAGACATTTTTCTCCCGGCGTTCTAATTGCACAATAGTGAGACCAAGTGGATTAGGCCGTCTTGGTGAGCGAGTAGCAAAAACACCGCGCTCCTGAGTATCCAGGAACGGTTTTACCTTAAGGCTATGGCTGTTAGAACGATGCAGGTGAAACAGCAAATAAAGGTGGGAGAATCCCTCAATATCTTGTAATCCTTCGGCATAGTCATCAAAAAGCACGATAGTCCCACAAGAGTCGGAGATACCATATCCTTGTAATGGTACGCCATCGACGGATTCGAACGCTGTCATAGCCTTACCGATTTCAGAAAACTCAATCATTTGATGCTCATTAACAGTAGATGGTGACAATATTTTACCGCTTGAATAGAGCATATGCTATGAAAGAGTGACCTTGATACCCAAGGCTATCGTTAATCAAACTGCTGCTGTTCCCTAAGCTATCCACTAAAAGATAAAGGGGATGAAGCACTTCACTTTCCTTTTATAGTCAAGCCAGGCATTACCATAGCGCTGTTCGGCCATTTTCTCACTTTTGGGAATCGCATCAGCGAAGTATTGGACAATATTGGTCAGCGGCGCAATTACCCCAAACCAGTTGCCCGCCAGCAGTCCGAAACTGGCAAAAATCAGAAAGTCGCCAAAATAATTGGGATGACGAGACGTCGCCCAAAACCCGGAGCAGAGGATCTGACCTTTATTTTGCGGATTTTGTTTGAAGCGGCGCTTTTGGTAGTCTCCGCCAAAGTGATAGAGGGTGCCGAGACTATAAACCACGATGGCTACCCATTGAACTGTGCCAAATGGCCCTTGCAATTGACTGGCCCAGTAAAAAGGCAGGCAATACAACCACCCGAAGATGTTCACCATCATCACCGCCAACAACGGCACCTGTTGCGTAGGTAACACATCCTTGAGTTTGGATGCAGCAGTATTGCCGTACCATAGTGTCAGCACAATATTCATATGAAGCAGATAGATACCGACAAAGGCCAGGATTAGGGCTTTATGGTTTATATCACCCCCACCAAAATAGCAAAATACCAAGGCAACCGGCCCCATCGCATTAAATCCCCACAAAAACATCGGCCGGGTATCCCGTGCCTTTTGGCTCGTCACGAAGGCCAAAACAGACATGACTAATAATACGACAACCACTGCAATCCAAACGTCCATTATCGATTCCTTATCCGGTTAGGGTTGTTTTACATCAGCCCCGTTTTCAGGGGAGAAACTATGCTGAGTTGTGGTTAAAATACGCTGCCAGGCGCGTCTTGGGGTGGGTATTCCCGACTGACGGTGCTGACCAAAACGCGCAAAAAAAACCAGTAATCCGGTGAGCCGGACAGTGTCAGCCAAAGCGCGCCGCGCAGTGGCGTGCTGCACCAGCACACTGAGCGGATGCAAGCTCCACCCCCACGACTGTAACATCAGCCACAGTTGGCCAAGCTTCATTCCGGCGATAAACAGATTTTCGTCGCTCTCATGTTCAAGACTCAACGCCAGGTATTGCGGGCCTTCCACCACCAGTTCGGCCAGCCCTTTCGCCATGGAAGCAGGCAATCGCAATCGTTTTGCCAGCCAGTTTAGCCTGGGATGAAACGCAATCCGAAAAAACCACCTAAATCCCCATGACACCGGCCCAAACAGATGATGCAGATAAAACCCATCTTCGGCGGCCTGCTGCTCATTGAACCGAATATAGTGATAAGTTTCCCGCCAGGCCTGTTGATCGGCAAAATCAAGCGATGCATAGTTTGCCGTGAGAAAAGCGACGTCATGACGCGTCGGTTCGTCATATTTGATATTGCAGGTCACCGGTGAGCGGTCAAATAACGCGTATAGTTGCGCCAGTTGTTGTTCATTCACCGGTGTCGGCTGATAAGCTGTTCTGACCGTATGCCGATCGCTGATCCTTTGCACCCATTGCTGATATGCCGCCACATCAGCGACACAGGGTGTACCCGGCACAAACGATATCAACATACCGCTCGAGCCGTTCTGCCGCGCCCCCACCCACTGCCAGTCAAGCGGATAGCCTGAATACTTGAGCAACGTACTCAAGTATTCAAAGAAGATCCCACAACTCATCAGCATCTCGCGCTCCAGCGAGGGTAATCCCTTGAGGGCGCGCTGCCGATCAATCGAGACTTCACCACATCGGGTAACCGCATCGTAGTGAACAGACCAAGGCTGGCAATTATGTGATGATGGCGCTAACCGTGCGATATTAATGGCGTTTTGCAATGCTTGTTCAAATGTGTCATTCACCATGATGAGATTCCCCTTATCGCTCAATAGACCCACCGGGAACCACCACAATATCCGTGTCAGTCATCAATGATCCCTGTAGCGGAAAACACAGTGCGCATACCCAATCCAGGCTATACCACAACCAAAACTGCCGGCACTCCAGTTGGTCAGGATGCGATACCAACGCATTATGCCAATCGATGCGGATATCGCTGAGCCGATAGGGAAGTCCACAACCATGACTTTTTAAAAATGCTTCCCGAATGGCCCAGGCCGCACACGCCTGAACCCGGCCCCAATGCCGTTCACTGCCAGCAAAGGCGTAACGCCACGCCGTCGTACCAAAGGTGCGATACTGCTGAAGGTCGATTCCCACCGCAGTATCGCTGGTCGCCCCGGCATACCATGAATGCGAATGGCTGATCGACACCGCACGTTCGCCCAATAGGGGATGTTTACCCACCGGCTGACCACTCGGCCGATGGGTCAGTGTAAAACCCGCCACCTGAGAGGTGCCATCCCCGGTTTGCCAAACCCGATTCAGCAGTGCTACCGCCAGTTCACGTGCCCGCTGTTTCACCATCCGTTGTTGTAGGGCAACCCCTATCGTGTGGCATTCGGCAACCGAAATGGTAATACCGCGGTTATGATGCCCGCACCTAACCCATGGCGGAACAACGCCGTCCTTATGATGGATAACCATCGGCGATCCGCTCACCCGCTATCTCCTCAACCACCTCAGCCAGTTGATCAAACTGGCTCACCAGTCTTTGAAAAAGCGGGGTTTGCATCTCTTGTGCAAAGGCGTCCATCGAGCTTATGTGAATAATCTCAATAAAATGAAATGGCGCTTCCGCCACCTGACTGACCTCAACCACTTCAAAGGCCAATACGGCGTCAAGACTCTCGCAAGCGCAATAATCCGTGGTTTCAACCCAATGACGAAATGCCGAACGCTGAGTAATATCTTTCAGGCGAATTTTATGGACGATAACCTTCATCTACACTTCCTTTTTAAGACGATTGTCTGATGACAAGGTGATAGTTAATACCGCCGGTACCAAAGGCGTTGATCGCCGCCTTGCGTTGACCATCCTCAGACAGCCGCCAGGGTATGGCCCGTTGCGGCACCTCCGCCGGGACATCGCCCAAGGGTAAATCAACATTGAGTTCAGACACTGGCGTGGGGGGGATCCGCTCATGTTCGAATGCGCTCAACACTTTACACAAACTGAGCGCGCCAGCACCGGCGAAACAGTGACCGAAGTTGTACTTCGCCGACCCAATATACAGCGGTGAATGCTTGTCACGGTGGTAACTGTACTTCAGTGACATCACTTCCGATTTATCCCCAAGTTCGGTTCCGGTACCGTGTGCTTCAAGATATTGCACTGTTTGGGCATCGATGGTGATCAGACTCAGGGTTTTCTTGATCGCCAACGCCTGCCCCAATGGATCTGGCGCCGTCATGGAACAGCTATCGCAAGAACCCGATATCGCTTCAATGGTGGCAATCGCCAGAGGTACAGGGTGATGGGTCAGCATAACAAAACCGCCGCCATCTCCCGGCGTAAACCCGTCAGCGCCTTGTGAAAACGGGCGAATACGCGAGACCGAAAGCATCATCTGCGCGCTGCACAACACCAGATCCCGCTCTAATGTCGCCGTTTCGATGCCGCCAACAATCACCGCGTCATAACGTCCCGCTTGCAGTGCCCTGACCGCATCATGCACTGCGGCCAGCGAACTGGCACAAGCGGCTTCCACCGCATAGCAATCAGCGCTAATGCCAAAATATTGCGCCAAAAGCTGTGCTGTCCCGATGCCGCAGGCACCGTACCAACTCCAGTGGTTAATCGAAGGCAGCTCAGGCAGAGGGATTGCTCCTTCTGAACCCGGCAGGCCGGACCATAATGCCCTCATAGCCTGTAGCCGATCCGCGCTTAACGACAAATTACTGGCAACGATGATCGCCACACGCTCGAACTGGCGAATCTTTTCAGACCAGGAATGGCAGCTATTCAGCGCATACAATTGCGTCACATCCAGGCGCTGTTTTTTAGCCGGCATCATCGGTTTTTTCAACGCCACTTCACTGGGAGAATGCGCTGGGAAACTCATCGTACGATGAATATAGGTACTGAGTTTTTGTTGGGTGGTGCGCACAAACGCCTCAGCATTAAGCTGCGCCGGACTATGCTCCCGCAACGCATCTTCACCCTGCTCCAGCGTCTGCCAAAACTGTGATTTGTCCAATCCCTGACCAGTAATCGGTTGATAGTCGACAATCGCGACACGGTCATCCACGGCGGGAGTCAATGACTGCGTTTGCGCTACGTTGACCTGCCAACGCCCGCCAGTAAAGGACCGGCCTTCACAACTTTGATGCTGGCACAGCATCATCTCAACGATCTGGCAAAAAACCTGGTTGGCTCCGGCAAAGTACAACGCAGCTGGATGGTCTGCCTCAGGTTGCGGCGCCCCATCATGGGTGGTCACAACATCCCCGAGTTGGGTCAGTACGGGCCACCCTTGCTCATGTGCCACCGCGAGGGGACACACCACCAGACTGATCGCCCCTTCCAGCCAACAGACATCTTGCGATACCCCTTGTTCGAGCAGCATGTACGCCTGGGGACGATGGTGAAAACATTGAACAGAAGTCAACACCGCCATCTGGCTGTCATGATAGCGAAAACAGTCCTGAGCCAGTTGCAATAAACGTAGCCCGCCCTTGTCAGCACCGTCGAGGGTCTGACATTTACCGCGCGTATGAGCAAAGTGAGCGATTCGCGCAGGAATGCTGGAGGCCATTTCCCCCACCCGATCATGGGATGAACACCCAAGCGACTCCGCCAACGGTTGTTTATAGTCGTCAAGCCGACGCATCACCTCCGCCGCCGAGCAACCTTGTGCCTGAAGTTTTTCGGCTAATGCCCGTAACGCGCTCACTTTCGTCGCATTGCGGTAGGCGGCATCACTGCCCAGGTGAATAGCACAAAACTGATCGCAGCAGTCACGTAGTGATTCCGGCAGCACCAGCCCCGCCAGAGCATCTTCGGCAGCCCGCAGTGCCAGACGGGTTTCCCGGCTAACGGCTTTCCTGAATAAAGGCGGAATAGAAAACTTTTTAAAATCAAACCCGGAATCATCCACCTGCCGACCTTGAATTGGTCGAGATGTCTCGCTCCACGCCAGCGGAGACGCTGACCGAAACATCATTTCCCAATCCGCAATAGTGTCTAGCGCCCGAAAATGGTCAACACCGGGCAACACGCAACCCATGCTGACCACCGCCAGTGGTGCGATGTGTTTATCATTACTCATACCGCGATCACCCCGGCTAACTGCTTACGATCAACCTTGCCATTGGCGTTAACCGGCAAACTCTCGGTGATCACCAGCTTATTGGGGATCATATAAGACGGAAGTTTCTGTTGCAGGAACTGTTTTAATTCCAGCAAACCCGGCGGCACCGCGCCAGTCTGTAGACTGATCACCATGATTAACGTCTGCCGGAGATCTCCAAGTTCGACACATAGCGCCGCCCGATCAATCGCCGGATGCTGATGAAGTACCGACTCAATCTCGCCTAACTCCACTCGATAACCATTGATTTTGACCATATCATCAATACGACCACGGAATACCAGCCCCTCTGGCGTCATCTCTACCCAGTCTCCGGTGGCATGGCATTGACGTTGATGCAAAGCGGCCTGCCGGGGAACGACCACATTGCTGTAGCCCGGCGTCACACACGGCCCACTGATCAGCAACTCACCGCTTAAGCGCAGTTGTGCCGTCAGCGGATGTCGGTCACCATTTTCATCTTCGAGCTGTGCCGTTAGTCCTTCAAGGGGAAGTCCAATCGGCACCTGTTTCAACATAGCCAGTCGCGCCCGATCAATCGCATAGGCCACGCAGACATTGGTTTCTGTGGGGCCATACCAGTTACTGACCCGGCATGGCTGAGGCAAACAAGGCAAGAGCCGTTTTAACGCCGTGACCGGATAGGGCTCGCCAGCGAAAATGACTTGCCGCAGAGATTGACCGAGCGTCGGGTTCAACAGTGTACTTTTTTCCAGCATGGCTAAAATGGAAGGCACACTGTACCACACCGACACCGCATGCCTTTGCAGCCCCTGTGCCAACGCGGTGCAATCTTTCTGTTCGCTTTCGCGAATAATCCAGGTGGCAGCACCAACATAAGCACTGGCAAACAGGTCAAAGGTACTTAAATCAAATGCAAAACTGGCGTGATTGGACAGAACATCCTGCGCTGTCAGTTGCGTATCCCGCACCGCCCACTGGATAAAAAAGCCCAGCATTTCGTGGCTGATTTGCACCCCTTTCGGCGTACCTGTTGAGCCTGATGTATATAAAATGGCCGCGATGGGATTGCGGTACACCACACGCCCAACCGGTTGCTCCGCATCGAAAGAGAGTTGGCTATCGAGTGTGGCTAACCACGCTGTATCAATAATCAACGCCGGGGCGGCGGCGGCAATAATGCGTTCAATACGCGATGACGGCTGACTATAGTCAATGGGAATGTAGTGGTTACCACTTAGCCAGGTAGCATACATCGCCGCAACCGCATCCAGACTTTTCGGCAAATTAAGCAAAATAGCCTGACCCGATAATCCGGCTTGTTGCAAGGCCGAGGCCATAACATGAGCACGAGTGACCAATTGCCGATAATTCCAGTGTTGATCACCGCACAACAATGCTGTCCGTTCTGGCGTTTGTTGGGCGTGCCTGATGAGACTGTCGATAATCACGGAAATGGATATTGTCATCGGTTAAGCCTCCGCGACACTCGCGTTCTCTTCCTGATGAGCGGATACATTAACCGGCACGCCGACTTCCAGAGCCGATGCCACCAGGATCGCATACGCCTCGTCCAAATCTTCCCGGGTATGTTCGGAGGTGATGCTGATGCGTAAACGCGCATCTCCCACACTAACACCGGGGAAAACGACCGTCTGACAAAACATTCCCCGCGCCCGAACCGCACGACCAAAGAAAAGCGTCTTGGCATCATCGCCGACCACAATCGGAATAATGGCCGAATCAGAGTTCTCAAGATCAAAACCGGCATTAAGTAATCGAGTACGGAAATAGTAAATATTGTCCCACAGTTTGGCTAAACGCTCAGGTTCACGCAGCATCACATCAATTGAGGCGATCACCCCCGCCGCCACGGGTGCCGGAATAGTGGCGGCAAAAACATAGGAGTTGGAATAAAAGCGTAAATACTCAACCACGTCGCCATCACCACAGACATAACCGCCCAGACCGGACAGCGCTTTACTCATGGTTCCCAGTTCCAGATCCACCTGACCTTTCATATTGAAGTGTTCGGATGTTCCGGCCCCGGTTTTCCCTAAAACTCCCGTGGAGTGCGCATCATCCACCAGCACACGTGCGCCGTAACGTTCGGCTAGCTTCATCAACCTGGGCAGGTCGACAATATCGCCATGCATACTGAACACCCCATCGGTCACAATCAGTTTACCGCCAGGATGATCGGCATATTTAGCCAGGGATTTTTCCAGACTCGTCAGGGAGTGGTTGTAGATCTTGCGTTGCGCGCCAGCCAGCTTACAGCCATCCTGAATACTCATGTGATTGATGGCATCAGTAAACACCAAATCGTGTCTGCTGGTCAGCGCCGAGATGCAGCCCAAATTAGCCGAGTAACCGGAAGGATACACAATGCAATCATCACGGCCTTTAAGTTTGGCCAGTTTGCGCTCCAGCTCTAAATGCAGCACATTACTGCCGGCGATAATACGACAGCCGGTATTGGTGGCTCCATATAAGCTGGCCGCATCCTGAATTGCATGAATGATTTCCGGATGATTCGACAATCCCAGATAGCTGTTGGAGCCGAACATTAAAAACTCACGGTGTTGACCGGTCGCTTCATCAAACATGACGGCCCGGTTTTTACACGGCGTTTCCAGTGGCATGCCATAGAAATAGAGCTGCCGCTTCTTTTTATCCTGGTAAAAAAGATGAAACTCCCGCGCCTTGTGGAAAATATCCGGATGCTCTATCCCCACAAAATCACGCATGGTGCGTGGATCGCCGATCTCGGCATTGATCGCGGCGGATGTCGCTGTTGGCGGGGTCACCTCTACCGTCGTGTCGGCATCATCATGGTCATTGACGGGGGCGGATTGCCCTTTCCCGCGTTGTTCAAACCAATCCTGACCTTTTTCTTGCACCAGACACGCCGCTAAACACTGCTTCAGCGCAGACAGCGTGTTGCAGTTCGCGATGGCAGTTTCGCTATTTAATTGCAGCGTATCGAGTAGTTCACTCTGAGCGGACGCCACCGACACCGAGTCAATCTTCAGATCACTTTCGATTCCAGCATCCAGCACCAGCTCATTGACATCATAACCACTATGATTGGCAAAGATCTGACAGACAAGATTGCCAAGCCAAAGGTCAGCATCCCCGGAGAGAGCAATTGCTGTCGGCTCGACTTTTTCCGACAATTGAAACTCGCGTTGCAAAATACCGTCAAGCGCGTCCTGGATGGTGTTTATATCCTGAATCAACAATGGCGTATTAAGCTGAAACTGCCTGCACAGCAAAACAACAATCTCTGCCAGTGCGATGGAATCCACCCCCAGATCATTTTCCAAATGGCTGGTTAACGATAGATCCGACACGTTGTATCCGGTCAATCGCGCGAAAGTGTGCAATACAGATTGTTTCAGGGTTTCATAGGTCTCGGTCGTTACATCGTTCATGCCGCACCTCCCTGCTCCGGATGCGCCTTCAGCCGCTGCACCAGCTCAACCATGCTCTGCACGGTGGCGAAATTTGCCGGGTGAATCTCTTGCATGCCAATCGAGACCTTGCTCTCTTGTCTTAAAAAATCCACCAGATCAAAAATCGCCGCCGAATCAACTATATTCAGCTCAAACAAGGGCGTTTGGCTATCCAGGCCATCCTTCTCACCATCCAAAAACTGAGTAGCGATATGGTTTATCAATTTACTTTCTAACATTGTGAACTCCCGTTGTTATGCGTTGTTTTCTCGCCGACTATCAGTGTACGAGGACCGGATATATCCATGATCCGGGCATTGCTGAATCCTGCCTGATGAAACCGGGACAGATACTCCTGAGGACTGCTTTCGATACCACCATCGGTGGATACCAACATGTTTAGCGAAAGTAGCGCGGTAAACTCAGGGCCTGATTTATCCGCATTCAGCGGCGTTTCAGAGGCGATAAACCGACCGCCGACCGGCATCGCATCATAGATATTTTTCAAGATGATCAATTGTGTTTCAGGAGCGTAGTCATGCAGCATCCATCCCAGATGGATCAGGTCATAATCACCAATCGGCAGATCACCGCTAATCACATCCCCTTCAAGCACCTGGATCCGCTGCCCGTAACCTTGCTGAACCAACTTGTCACGCAAAAACGCCGACGTTTGGGGCAGCTCGCAAATCGCCAGATTAACGCCCGAATAGGCATTGGCTACCGCGATAGGCAAACTCCCAATCCCACTGCCAATATCTAAAAATGCCTGATGCTGTGAGAAGTCATAATCCTGAATAAACCCGTCGATAAAGGGGGCGGCGAATTTTCCCAGAAACTCCTGAAAATCAGTTACGTCATCTGGGTTCTGGTACAAAATATCGAACCAGCTTCGATCATCGCCGAAGACGGTCTGCCGCTGGTGGGTATCGTTTTCAACAGCTGCTTTCAACTCTCCCCATAGCGGGTATAGAAAAGTGTCGATATGACGGCCCAGCCATCCCAGCCACTGTGGTTCATCGCTGACCAAAAACGCCCGGTGTTCCTGCGGCAAATGGTAAAGGCCGTCCTGTTTTTCAAGATATCCCATCGCTTGCAAGGCAATGAGTAACTGCTCGCTCGAACGCAGGGGACAGTTGAGTAATGCGGCCATCTGTTTAGCGCTGCGATCCTGATCACGCAGGTGATCAAACAACTTTAATGACAGCGCCGTGATCAGCGTTTTGGACTGAAAAAAGCCCATCATCTGGTTGACTGCGTCTTGTTTGGTTAATGTCATTTCAGCGTCCTTACTCTAAAAATGTTGATAGCTCGTCGCACACCGTGGCAAACGCACTGACAAAGCGATCGATCTCAGCTTTGCTGATGGTCAGTGGCGGTTGAATTCGAATAACGGTTGAGCTGTTGGCAGTAATAAAGGTCAGAATGTTGTGATCCTGGCAAAGCTTGGTCACAAATTTCATGCAGAACATTTCACCCAGTGATTGTTCCATACGCTCCATCGCCGCCTTTAAGTGGGCTTGTACCGGATCAGGCAGGAATTTCCAGGTTGTGTGCCAATCACCAGGCAGTCGGGTGGCAAATTCGCGGGCCGAAGCATCAACAGCACCAGCGAAGGTTTGATCGAACTGGATCCCTAACATCAAGCCGCGTCCGCGGATTTCCGCCACAAAGGGGTATTGGGCAGCGACATCGGTAAGCGCCTGCTTAAAATACGTGCCCAGCCGCTCGGCGTTCCCAACCAGATCCTGAGCCAGAATTTCTCTTAACGCACTGAGTGCCACCACCGCCGCGATATTCCCGCCGCCAAAGGTCGAGCTGTGCATCAAAAAGCGGTCTGCGGTGCCATAGGCCCGTTGCCAAATATCGGCTCGACATAGCGTGGCGCCAATAGGCATTACCCCGCCGGACAGTGATTTCGATAGCATCAGTACATCCGGTTCGATCCCCTCCCACTCACAGGCAAAGAGCTTCCCGGTGCGCCCCAACCCAGTTTGCACTTCATCAACCATCAGTAAGGTGTCGGTTTGGCGACAGATCTCCTGAACGGCTCGCAGATATCCAGGCGGAGGAACATGGACCCCGCCTTCACCCTGAATCGGTTCGATCATTAACGCACCGATGTCATCACGGCTTAAGGTCTGCCGCAGTGCCTCAATATCAGCAAACGGTACTTCAATCATCGACGCCAGCAGTGGCTTAAAATGACGGCGGTGTTTTTCTCGTCCGGTAATGGATAACGCGCCCAGCGTTTTGCCATGGTAGCTATTTTTCAGATATGCAATGCCAGCTTTGCCCGTCGACGCTTTGGCCAGCTTCATTGCCGCCTCGACCGCCTCCGTCCCTGAATTACTGAAGAACACTCTTCCCATATTGCCAGGGGCGAAATGGCAGAGCACTTCGGCCAATTTGGCAGCTTGCTCGGGGATCGAAATATACTGAATAAAATTGGGCCCCTGAGCATCGAGATAGGCTTTTAACGCATCGACGATCGGTTGTGGATTGTGACCCAGATTGATGCAACCATAACCGGCCACCATATCCAGAAAGGCTTCGCCGTCAGCGGTAAACAGCTGAGTACCCGAGGCCCGCCGGAATACATTGTCACAGTGTTGCAGTTTGAGAAATTCCACCATCATCGGGTTAATAAACTGATGGTAACGATCCAGAGTATCTTCTCTGGCAGGATCCTGAGCAATAATCGCGTCGATAAAGGCTAACTGCGACGCTGGCTGTTGTTCAGTATCAGGTTCATCGGAATAAATATCATGGTGATAGTAACGCTTGAGATTGATCACCCGTTGACGATCAATCCGCTCACCATAAGAGGCCAGTGGATAGACCAGAAAACCATGTTTTTCCGCAAGCTCCCCGATATCGAGCACCTTATCCAGCGCCAGATAGCGGCCCAACGAGAAATTTTCCCGGCGATTTTCCAATGCTAAAACAATGGTTTCCGCCATACAGCCATTCAATTGCTGTTTAATGGTGACGTTCAGTGACTCACCACCCAGTTTGACCGCATCGATGGCCGTAACGCAGCCGCCGTCGATAATCAAAATGTCGTCCCGATCGGGACGCGTGTCAGAATTGATATCTCTGGGCAGTGCCACATCAATAAAGACCGACCCCGGTTGCAGTTTATACGGGTCAATCACGCCCCCGGCGGATGTTGCGGCGACAAACAATTTACAACGCGGGTATAAATCCTCGGGATCACTGGTCAACGTGACGCGTGAGCGATACTGCTCCGGCAAATGGCTGAGCAACTCGTCTTTATCTTTATGGCCAGCCCGATGCAGCAAATGCAGGGAAAAACCCTGGGCGAGCAATAGCTGGCTCAGCGCCAAACAGATGGACCCCGGATAGCCGACAATCGCAACCGGCTCCTGCTCTGGTTGAATATCCAGCCAGGACTGAATCTGCATCAGCGCTTTGTAACCCGCATAGGTGGTTAACGAATTACCAGAGGTCACCGGAACCGGTGATTTCTCGGCGGTGGCTTCACCACGCCGCCCGACGATGGAGGTGAAGCCGCCTAAACCGACCAGTTCAGCGCCATCCTCGACCAGTTCTTCGATACCCGACACCACACGATTGGCAATGCCGCGGGCATCAGCCAGCATCTCATCCGCGACCAGAGGCATGTATTTGATCACCCCTTCACAGGTGGCGCCGGTCGCTGAGGTAATTTTGGCAAAGTTCATGAAAGGGACCAGGTTTTCCCGGCGCCAAAGGTCTCGTTTGTACCCGCTATGCAACTCCGTCGAATTACGCTGTAATAAATCGAGCATTTTGACATAGCGTTTTAAACCAACCGAGGTTGGATGAGCGATAAATCCAAACTTCATGATATAGCTTCCTTGTTTTGACCTTGGTCGAATGAAGTGCTTGTCGATTCGGGCTGGCGAGCCGCCCAGTCTTTGCGCTCTTGCAGCGCTTCCCGGTCGCAGGGGTCGCGTTGCCAGCCTTTGGCTGTGGCTAACGAAATGCCATCCCCTTCATTGTTATGCCCCAGTACCACTGAAAACAGGTTCAGTCGTTTGGGTGTCATCAATGCATGACGAATGGTGTCCTCATCAAAATGAGTGAGTGTTTTACCCTGAATATGAAAATCATCCACCGTCTGTTCAAACGCAGGTTGATCAACGTTCACCAGGCGCATCTGCCGCGATGTGCGGTTAAACAAAATGCGCTCCTGATAGGTGTTGATGACCGACAAGCCGCCATTGCAAAAATAGAAAATGGTGATGCTTTTATTGAGTAACTGCGGATGGGTGAGAATGTTGTCGATAAAGGCGGGTAAAATATCCGGCACAATCCCTTTGGCCCCATCGCCGATAAACGCCACCACATGAGTGGGACTGGTATGCGCCAGATAGCTGGTGGCCAGTAATGCATCGCCCATCAAGGCCCGACCATACCAACCCGAGAAACCGCGCCGCGTCTTGGCAACATTGCGTACCGCTGAAATACCACAACGCCCCACATCGTAAACCCCGGTAAAATCGAAATTTTCCGTCTTGATTAAATTCTCGATAACCCGATTCAATTGGCAAAAAAAGTAGTTCGCCGACATCGGCAGGCTGGGTAACTGGCTAACAACATCTGAAGGGGAATCCAGATAGGCAGCGATGAGCGCTTTACGTTTCTCCCGTAGTGCCGCATCGACATGCAGATTGGCTTTCACCGCCCGGAGGAAAGTCAGGCAATCCATATGCAGTTTCAAATCGGCATACGGCGATAAGTGTCGTTCATCGTGCGTGAGTTGTACCAAATGCACCTTGCGCTCGAGCCGACCATCAGAGAACGGTGTGGTGATCTGCGCCACACGGCTTTTGATCATAAACACACTTTGATCACTCATTGGATTGAGTTTGTCGTTGGTATGCAGGAAGTTGTAAACCCGGGGGCTATAACCATAAATGGCCAGGGTTCCCAAATAGTGGGGATTGCGCTTGCCCTGATAATATTTCGGTGCCGAACCCGGATGCGCTAACGAATCCACCAGCGCCAGGCCGGCAGCATCGGCAATTTCATGAACCAGGGCATACTCATCGTCACTGACCGGTCCTAACTGCCAGACCAGTTTTTCCGGCCCGTCATTAATCAGCGCCATGGCTTGCTCAAAACTGTCGCTTATCGGTGGGCAGTCATAGGCTGGCAAACCAGAAACCGGCGGCAAGTCACCAGGCACCGGCTCCAACGAGAGAGTCGATTCCAGTACATTTTGCGTCGCTAAAATAACGACCGGCCCCTGGGCCTGATGGTAGAGCCGAAACACTTCAGCCAGGCCATCAGTAATCCCGTCGACATCATCAATATAGACATACGGAATACGTTTGGCAGCCAGGACATCACGCATGTCTTCAGTCGGCGTCTGTGTGCCCTGGAAGCTATACCACTGATTATTACGATTCTCTGCGGCAACGATGATGCCCTGTGCTGCCGTCTCTTTCAGATTGATCAGTGTGCCTTTAAATTCATCCATCATGCCGGAGGTCACAACCCCCAGAAAAGGCATACGATAAAGCTGCCAGTTCGCCATGGCGCCACAGGCAATGGCATGCTCGTTAGGACCACGCAGAACTAACGCACCATGCGCTTCGGCATGTCTGTCCAGATAACCGATCAGATTAGAGATGATCGAACCGGTATAGTAAGACACCAACCAACGGCTGGCGGCGGTACGCTCAAAAAATTGAATCAGTTGCTCGGCCAGGGTGTTATGAAGTGCCAATGCCCCAATCGGTTTGACACGGCGGTTGGTGTAATTCATCTCAAAAAAGTCCATCCACAAACACAGCAGTTCGGTTTGGAAGATGGCGGGGTCTTCACTGCGGACAATTTCCCGATACTGCTGGGGTAGATAACGAAACGACGAACGGACATCACGAATAAAGGTTACTGTTGAGAAAGTGGTATAAAAAGCGGGGATCCCACCTCTCTGCATGGCGCTATAAAACGCGTCCAGATCCCGGTCAATTTTCTCAATGCTATCGTCAACATTCCCCAACGAGGTTTGATCGTAAAACAACATTCCCATCTGAAATTCAGGTTGCTGTTCCAGAGCATGGGTATAAATAATTTTCCCCGTCGCTTCGGCAAGACTGGCACACTGGATGACTTGAATATTGAGCGCTTTGCTCTGATTTTTTAGAAAATGAATAGCTTTTTCGCGGGCTTCGGAATAAAGCGGGTCCGACGCTAATTCAGATAACTTCAGCGGGAGTTCTGATTGAATATGCACGCGATTGAACACATAGTCGCGAATATCATTTAACACGCTGAGCCCGGTTTGAAAAAACGCGGGATTGCGCGTCACAACCACCACACCCACAGTGAGGGTGTCAGGTTCCATCCCTGGACAGGGGGCTTGTTCTGCTTTCCAGGCCTGCTCATAAGAAGAGCAGCCTGCTTGTCTTGTTTGTCCTATCATGGTTGTCATGACCGAATCCTTATGCAGCCAAAATATAGTTATGACGTCGGCCAATCAGACAAATTTGGCACGACACAGCCCGTAACGACGTTGCCGTGACTATGGCCACACGCATCGCCATCGTTGTGTTGCATTCATTACAGTGATGTAAATCAGATCGTGACAGCCCGGTTAACCGTCATGGTTGCGCTCCTCCTGGTGTTGGATAATGACCGTCCCGCTATCTCCATCGAGGATCAACATGTCGCCACTATTGATCATCTGGGTGGCGGTTTTCAGGTTCACCACGGCGGGTATCCCAAACTCACGCGCGACAATACAACTGTGTGAAAGTGTGGAACCAATATCCGTGACAATACCGGCCGCCAGGGCAAATAACGGCGTCCAACTGGCATCGGTAAAACGAGCAACCAGAATTTCGTCTGGCTGGAACTCACCGGCCTGGACCTGTAAGTCAGTAATCACCCGCGCTTTGGCCACTACGTTGCCAGGACTGGCCGCCAGGCCAGTGAGTGACCGGATGGTTTTATCATCCTGCGTGGGTGCTTTCACTTTGGGGGTATAGGGACCGACAATCGCCATCGGCGGTTCTTCGGCATGTAAATTGAATAGATGTTGATGGCGATTCTGATCGAGCCGCGCTTTGGAAAATGCCTGTTCAGCGGGGATGGTCCCCGCCACATAAGCACGGAACTGTTCAAAATCGACATAGGGCAGATCGACACTACTGACAACCCCTTGCGCGTCCAGACGCCGTAAGACTTCCAGCATGATGCAACGGTAGAACCAGGTCTCGGTGATAAACGTTGGCCGCGTCGCTTCACGGCGCTCGGCCATCATGCCATACAGCTTGATGAGGGTTTTTAGCTTGAAGCGGCCCGACCAGGACATCGCATTGAACAGTGCTTCACTATCCTGTTGGCGCAGCAGTTCCGTTTCCCTGAGCTTCTTGTGCAAATCTACCGGGTGTTGCAAATACATCTTCATTACTTGCAATAGATAACTCGGGTCATCACGCCAACGCGGGATGCTCAGATCAAACTCCTGGCGACCGCGAGAACCAAATTCAACCAGAAAATCTTCAAAATCGCCCTGCCAGAAAGCTCGGGATATTTCATGGTCAGGTAGCAGGGTGACTAACTCATCGGCACGATGCTGTTCAAATAACGCTTTTAATTCAGTCTGTTGATTAACTGTCGTAACCAATTTGATGATACCGAGCGTCACTTCGATCGTGCGCAGGTTATTCATCGACGCCTTGATGCGATTTTGCAGTCCTTTACCATCCTTGATATGGCGTTCACAGGCTTGCGCCAGCGCATCGTAAAGGGCAAATGATTGCAGAAAAAATGGCATATACGCCGCACAGCTATCGAGAAAAAAGCGGTCAATCCGTTGCAACTCTTGATCCAACTGCTGAAGCGTCATGGCGGTTAAATCAAGCCGCAGAAACCGTTTGGTTTCATCCTGACGCAGGGCAATCATCTGCTCGACGGTCCTGGCGGCGCTGCGCATATTGCGGACTTGCTGTTTTAGCCAGTACCAACAACTCTTGGCATAATCCCAGCCCTGCACGCCCACACCATAGGGGTTTTTATAGTCCCTAAAATCGATCTCGTCCGTGGCATAGCGAGTGGTGAACTTCATTTCATTACGGGTCGGTGGACACTGCCTGAGCATATAGGCCGAACCGGAAATATTCAGATAAACATAGCCCTGGATATAGCCCATATAGATCTGCCAGTGACTAATATCGGCAAGCCCCATGGTCTTGATGGCTGGGCCATGAATGTGCTTTTGATAGAACTGACAGAATGACAACCCCAGTGGCGTCATCAGCCCCGTCACAATCTCTCCGGTATCCATCCGCGAGAAAAAAGCGCCGTCCCTCACCACCGGGTCGCTTTCCCACGGATTGGCGTAGATAACGTTAGCCGCTTTGGCCGATGTGGTTACCGGACGCGCCTGTAATAACCAGACTTTGTCATCTTTCACCGCCCATTCAATATCCAGTTCGGTGTTATAGATAAGCTGGGCCTGTCTGGCCAGCGTGACCAACTGTTGCAACTGAGCTGGCGTCAGACTGGGGAGATTCCGTTTGGCCTCCGGGGTTTGCAACAGTGTCACCAGACCATGTTCGTCCCGCTGGCAGTAATTCGGTTTGTGGCGAATCTGCTGATCACATAGCTCACCGGTGGCTTTATCCAGCGTGAAACTATCCGTAGTGACTTGCCCGGAAACAACGCCCTCCCCCAGCCCCCAACAACTGTCAATCACCACCTTATCGGTGCTCCCTGACAGAGGGTCTTGAGTAAACATCACTCCCGCCGCATCGGCATCAACCATCACTTGCAGAATTACGGCAATGGCGCTGTGCGACGCAGGCTCATGACGATATTGAGCCGCTCGCTCAGCCCAAAGCGACGCCCAACAAGCCTGGACTTTGTGCAACACTGCCTCTGAACCCTTCACATGCAGGTAAGTCTCGTACTGCCCGGCAAATGACTGACGTTGACCATCTTCATCCAATGCCGAAGAACGAACCGCAATGGTCGTGTCATGGCCCAGATGTTGATAAGCATCATCAATAGCCCGCTTTAGCGAGTCGGGAATATCGGCACGCAGGATGGCGTCACGCACCGCAATCAGGTCGCCATCAGTTAATTCCGCCCCCGGCACTGCTTCTTCAATAAACTGTTGGTAGGCTTGTGCCGTCACACAAAATGCCGAAGGTACTGGCAGGCCCGCATGAATCAGGTTGTTGAGTGAGTAACCCTTACCGCCCAAGTGGTGATGTTCAAGTGCCTTGTCACCAGATATTTCAACAACCAGTGGTTGATTCATCCCGCCACCTCCATGGCATTTTCCGTATCCATGAGTTGTGCTTTAACCGCGTTGGCTGCATCAAGTCCCGACAGAATGGCACTCTCGATATTGCCGACACCCACACTGTCCTGATTAGCAAAATAAATATTTTCAAATGCCTGACTGGCAGTTTCGAATACGCCTTCAGCTTGTTGTCCCACGACCGACGTCACCAGTCCTGCAGGCCAATACCAGATCTGGATGTCCTCAATAACTTCGGCGCCAATCCCTATGTTGCGCAGAACTTTGGCAATTTCGGCATAGGTTTGCTGTTGTAGCGCTAAAAAAGCATCCTGTGCGGTACGGTCTTGCCGTTCTGACCGCGTCGTGGGTTTAAGCAATGTCAGCACGCCCACATCCACGTCAGCATGATCGTCCATCCAGTTGGCAACCAGGCAAGTCCCCGCTTTACACCAAGAGAACGGATCTTTATTGCTGTCCGGTTCGATCATATAGCCACCAAACGAATGGCCCAGCACCGGTTTTGACAGGAATACATTCGCCAGATAGTAGTCTTCATGACGAATTTTCTTGATGGCCGCCAACTGGTTGGCCGGCAATCCCGGCAGCCATGTGGCAAGTTGTGTTTTAGGTGCGGCCCAAATGATCTGTTGAGCCTGCACTTGGCGAGGTTGACCATTGATCGTGAACTGGATGCATGCACCATTGTGCTGCGGCTCAACCGCTGTCAACTGGACATGGTTTTGCAACGTGACATTGCGCTGATGGCTTAGATACTTACACAACCCCGCACTGATACTGCCATTACCGCCAGGCAGGGTGACCAGGTTTCCGCGCAGATAGCCCACCAGAAAGTGCAAACCGACATAGGCGGAGACATCATGAATATCCAGACACTCAACCCGCAAAGTGGTGGATACTGCATTCTCAACCAGTTTGCCCAGTCTGGCGGGTGGCCGCAGCTGTTCCGGTAACCGGCCAAGCTTATCCGGCTCAAACAAATAGGTGTAAAGGGAAATGTTATCGAGCAACTCCATATACGCTTTGCTCCAGGAACCGTTCGGTGTCCAGGGCAGGCGTGGATAAAAGTCGCCGCGAGGAGAGAACTTATCCAGAAAGGTATAAAGATCGGCAAAGATCGGGTCACCAAGTTGCTTGGCCGCTACCACGTAGGGTTTACCAATTATCGCATGCAGAAAAAGCTGGCTGGTCAGCCCCCAGACCGAGAGTTTGAGCAGATAACGCGGTTGCTTAATAAAGCCAACCACAATTTCACCTAAGCATTTGAGCAATAAAAAGGTATCAAAAAAGACCAGCGTGTCCTTTTCGTTGGACTTGTATTTTCCCTCCAGACCAATCTTTTTCAGTAAGCGCAGCATATTCGAACCGGGAAACGGTTCTTGAAAACAAACACCGGCGGTGGGATGCTTTAACCGGTTAAAGGTGTGGTAGCGGGCATTCCCCCCGAAAGTGGAACTTTTTTCAAGCACCAACACCCGTTCATGAGTAAATTCACTGGCCGCCGTCAGTCCGGAGGCACCACCGCCGATAATCACGACATCATACTCATCCCCCAAGGGAGCAGAAAACGATGATTCAGAAGAGGGTGTGGGCAGAGAAAAAGACGTGGTCGGAAAGGTTCGCGGCTTAGGCTTACGGTGATACTGACCGCGCAGCATGTAAAGCGCGGCCAGCGCAAATACGCCATCCAGCAACATGACCTGGGGCTGGGACTGATGCAAAATCACCACAAAGACAGCCATCATCAAAAGCTGGGCGTAGATCACCAGCGTCGTCCAGAGTGGGTTGAGCATTAATATCACTCCCGACCCAAACAGCACCACTCCCACAAGGATATTGATCACATCACCATGTGCGCCCAGCCAGATACTCGCCGCCGCGTACCAGGTTCCTTGGTTGGCAATTGCCGCCTGCCGAAGAACAGCGGGAACATTCTCAAATTGCGGGAAAGCTTTCGCCAAACCGGCAAGCATATAGAGGATGCCGAAGAGCCGTTGAATAATCATGATGATGTTCCCCTTAAACCGAGTTTACGGGCAATAATCTCTTTCTGGATATCATTGGTACCGGAGAAAATTCGACTCGGGATCATATTCAAAAGATGGCGAACCAGGCCGAGTTCCTGATCCATCGCTGCTCCGCCAAAAGTTTGAATGGCATCCAGACCGGATTGAACCGCGTACTCGGAAATCAGCAGTTTACTCATGGCGATATCGGCTTCGGCATCCTGACCCTGATCATGTTTCCAACAGGCGCGATAGAGCATCAACCGACACTGCTCCAGGCGCAGTTTCATATCGATAATTCGATTAGAGACAGATTGGAACTGACCGATCGCCTTACCAAATTGCTGGCGCGCTTTGGCATACTCTAGGGTCGTTTCTAAAAGGCGCGCCAATCCCCCCACAAACAGGGCTGACAAACAGCCTTTTTCCCAAATCATTGAATCATGGAAAATAGCCCCGCCCGCACCTTCCATCCCGATACGCTGTGATTGAGGAATAAAAATGTCGTTGAAAACGATCTCACTCCAGGGGCAATTAGAAAGACAATCTTTCGGGATCACCTCCCCTACGTTCAGGCCCGGCGTGCCTTTCTCGATAAGAAAGGCCGACACGCCCAGGAACCCGTGATCAGGATTTGTTTTCGCATAGATGATAAATACATCGGCAATCGGCGCATTGGTAATAAAAATCTTTTTCCCATTAAGAATATATCCCCCCTCGCAGGGTTGGGCTGTCGCCTTCATATTGTAAATATCGGAACCTGCATCAGGTTCGGTGGCCGCATTCGCTGCAATTAATTTCCCGGTCACTAACGATTCAAGATATTTATCTTTCAATTCACTTGAACCAAAACGATAGAGAGGAATAACACAAGCGCATAAATGGGCACATAATGAAAACGATAATCCAATATCACGGCTTCCTTTTCCCAGGGCCTCGATCATCAATGCAGTATCAAGCGCCCCCAGCTCCGAGCCGCCAAATTGGTGAGAAACCGGACCATGTGCAAATCCATAAGCAGCGGCCTTTTTCCATAATTCAGTACTTAAAATCTTCTGTGATATTCGCGTTTTTGCATCTTGATCTAATACATCGCAAGCAAATTTATATGCTGACTCATAAATATCTGACTGACTATTTGACAGGTTAAAATCCATAAAACACTCCATTGCTTCCATTGCTACAACGGTTAATTGACTTCGCTATTATCTTTAATGTTGATGAGCACAAAATGCAACATTGGAAAATACGTCGTAATGTGAATAGCTTTCCGGTTACCAGTAACATGGTTACATACCCATAATTAACACATGGTTTAACCTTTGATATATAATAAATTTCCAATAAAACAATAATACATAATATTTTACAAATTACGCTTTTAATAAACAAATATTAAACAATCCAGATCTTACATAAGCGTTTGACGTCGTTCTGACTTACGGAGCAGTGAGAATATTGATGCACTTTTAATATTGATTTAGCTAAGTATTTTTATTACAAGTAAATGGAGGCCATTGTTAAACCGACGCTAAAACGACACTGATGACCGAAGGTCATCAGCTAGGGATTCATTAAGCTTATTGTTACAATCTGGTGAAGAAGAATTGGTGTATCGAGGCAAACCGTGACCATATCATGATATAAATTTATATATTATGGTGTTCCTATGCGTGATTTTTTCTGAATGGAGTGTTAACTGGTCAGTTGGATTAATATTGTATTTTATACAAAACCTCACTTTCCAATATTATTTAAATATTACAATATCATTAAACTTACAATTCAATAAATCCCGAAATTAGAATAGCAAAAATAAACAATTCCATCCAAAAATAAAATACAAAAACAACATAAGAGTAATTACCCAATGCTCGAAAGATTGAATAAATAAGCATATTACATAATAATGAATATAGATGTCCTGGATAACTTTAGTTGCAGGATGGCGGCAAGCGAAAAAATATCGGTTATTGCACTCACATAGTAAAACCGTATTTTATATTACATCATCTGGTTTGGCATGACGGCCCATATACTTGCCATCATGCCAATGATTAATCCGAACGCTAATGGTTCAGGCGGACAACGTCAGGCTGTAGGTTTTATATCCCCCGGACAAATTTCGGGCGCGGAAGCCATGTTGCATGAGTAACCGATAGGCAACATGACCGCGTAAACCCGATTGACAACCGATTAGAATTTCCTTGTCTTTCGGTAGTTCATTTAAGCGACCGCGTAATTCATCAACCGGGATATGTAATGCTTCCGGATATGTACCAATCGTTTTCAACTCTTGTGAGGTACGTATATCCAGCAGGCACTGTCGCTGATGGTCAATATTCACAATGTCGGCGGCATGGCAAATCTTGGTATCACCATTAATCACGTTGCTCGCCAGCATACCTGCCTGGTTAACCACATCACGCGCACTATTAAAAGGAGGCGCATAAGCAAGCTCAAGGTATTCCAAATCCTGAACTTTCAGATGTGCCCGCTGTGCCACCGCTATCACATCAATACATTTATCAATGCCAGCCTTACCCACCGCCTGCGCCCCGAAAATATCGCCAGTAATGGGATTGAACAGCAACTTGAATGAAATCGGAGAACTGCCAGGATAATAACTCGCATGATTGGGTGTATGGATATACACCTTCTGGTAGTCCATTTGTAAACGTCCCAGCGCTTTTTCATTCAATCCCACACTGCCGACAGCATGATCAAACACTTTACAGATAGCCGTACCCTGACTGCGCTGATAGCGACGCTCACCACCCAACATATTCTCGGCGGCGATACGCCCTTGACGGTTGGCAGGGCCGGCCAGAGGGACCAGCATCTCATTACCCGTCACCCATTCTGCAGTTTCGACGACATCACCGACGGCATAAATATGCGGGTCAGATGTCCGCATAAATTCATCAACCTGAATACCGCCATGCTCTGCCAATGTTAATCCGGCACTGTTAGCCAACTGGGTGTCAGGCTTAACGCCGATAGCCAGCAGTACCATGCCAGTAGTCAACTGCTCCGTATTGCTTAGTGTAATTTGCAAACCATCGTGATCATCAATCTGTTTTATCGCGCTTAGGCCGGATTGCAAACGCAAGTCCACACCCTTCTGACGGATCACCTGATGTAATGCGGACGCCATCTCGATATCAATAGACGCCATGACTTGTGAACTCAATTCCAGCAATGTGACCTTGAGCCCCAAATGTACCAGGGACTCCATCATTTCCAGACCGATAAAGCCGCCGCCGACCACCGTTGCATGCGTCACTTTATGCTGCCGGATATGCGCCAGAATATTATCCATATCGGGAATAGTTCGCAGAGTGAACACACCAGGAAGCGTAATGCCCGGTAACGGGGGAATGATAGGACTGGCACCCGTGCTTAACAGCAATTGGTCATAATTTTCGCTGTATATCTCACCGGTGTGCTTATTTTCAATCTGTATCACTCGTTTGGCAGCATCAATATTCAACACTTGATGTTCAATACGCACATCAATGTTGAAGCGCTGAGTAAAATCCTGCGGTATTTTTAGCAAAAGTTGTTGGCGTTCAGGAATTTCCCCACTGATGTGATAGGGCAGGCCACAATTGGCGAAAGAAACATAGGCGCCACGTTCCAATAGAATGATTTCGGCTGTTTCAGATAAGCGCCTGGCCCTGACCGCCGCAGAAGCACCGCCAGCAACCCCACCCACGATAATGATTTTGACTTGACTCACAGCAAACTCCTTTTTTATATCTTGGAGACAAAAAACACTTTTTCTCAATTACAAACGATTTAAGGGAATCTTTAAGTAACTGACGCCATTTTCCTCTGCTGGCGGGAACGTACCAGCGCGGATATTTACCTGGACGGAAGGTAACAAGAGTGTAGGCATCGGCAGAGTTTCATCCCGCGCATGGCGAAGCGCCACAAAGGCTGCCTCATCCACACCATCATGGACATGAATGTTATGCGCGCGTTGTTCCGCAACCGTACATTTCCATAGGGGACCACGGCCGGACGGCGGATAGTCATGACACACATACAGACGTGTATCTGCCGGGAAAGAGAGGATCTTACTGATGGAACGATAGAGTGCCTGAGCATCGCCGCCAGGAAAATCACAGCGGGCCGTGCCGACATCCGGCATGAAAAGGGTATCACCCAGGAAAATGGCATCATCAATATGAAGTGCCATATCCGCCGGGGTATGGCCGGGCACATGCATCGCCTGCAACGATAACTGACCGATTGACAGCATTTCACCGTCTTTCAACAAATGGTCAAATTGCGAACCATCCGGCAAAAATGTGCGTTCAATGTTAAAGATATCCTTGAAGATCTTTTGTACTTCAACAATTTTTTCGCTTATGGCGATCTTCCCGCCGACCTGATCGCGTAGATAGTGCGCCGCTGAAAGATGGTCCGCATGAGCATGGGTTTCCAGCAGCCAATCGACGGTAAGATTATGTTTTACCAGATAATTAATTAACTTATCAGCGGACGCGGTATGCGTGCGCCCAGATTTGGGATCGTAATCCAGAACAGGATCAATAATCGCGGCATGACCACCAGTCTGATCATAAAGAACGTAACTGACGGTGCTGGTGGCAGTATCGAAAAAACCCTCGATATGTAGTGTCATGGTTAACTCCTTACTGGCGGGTTTCGGTCTATTGCCTTAAACAACAAGACTTGAATTAAATATACAATATTATATTATATAACATTGTAAAGTGTTTTGTTGAACTATACCTTAGTTTGAAAGGATCCCTATGGATAACGCGACGATTAGCCAGGAAAAAATTGACCAGGAAAAAATGCGCGACGCCGCCGCAACAGCCACCATGGTATTACGTGCATTGGCTAATGATGATCGTCTGCTGTTGATGTGTCATCTCAGCCAGGGAGAGGCATCAGTAGGTGAAATGGAGGCGGCGTTGGGTATTTATCAACCAACATTATCGCAGCAGTTAGGTGTGATGCGCCGGTTACAACTGGTTGCAACGCGTCGTGAAGGAAAACAGATTTTCTATCGTATTGATGACCCTAAAGTCCTCGTTTTACTCAATACGTTATATCAACTTTACTGTCCAAAAAATGAAATAGAAGGCGCAGGTCATGACCATTAATATTGAGCAGTTCACGCCATTGATGAGTTTTCTCGGAGGAATGTTGATTGGGCTTGCAGCATGGATATTGATCCTTTTCTGTGGCCGCATAGCAGGGATAAGCGGCATCCTGGGCGGATTACTCTCTCCAAAAACGACGGATCGCACCTGGCGACTCGCCTTTCTGATCGGCATCATCGCATCACCGATCTTGTATAGTCTGGTCGCCCCGTTACCTGCCAGTAAGATCGACGCCCCCTGGCCTGTGTTGATCACCGCCGGATTGCTGGTCGGAATAGGCACACGTTATGGTTCCGGCTGTACCAGTGGCCACGGTGTGTGTGGGCTATCGCGCTTATCATTGCGCTCTCTGGTAGCCACACTCACCTTTATGTTGGTGGCCTTTATCACTGTCTGGCTAATGGGTTCACAAATTTAACCCCCCAACTATCTATTCACACTATTTACACCGAAAACCGGTTAAAGGATCCGTATGAACTTACTTTTTTCACTGTTGGCCGGGGTCATATTTGGCATCGGGCTACTGGTCAGTGGGATGGCAAATCCCGCCAAGGTTATTGGATTTTTAGATATCACTCGTATTTGGGACCCTTCATTGGCTTTTGTTATGGGAGGCGCAATCAGCGTCGCCTTTTGCGCTTTTCGTTCTATCAGGAACCGCACACAATCAGTTTATGGTGGGCCGATAAGTTTGCCGACCCGTACGCATATTGATAAACGGTTGGTGGGTGGTGCCATTCTGTTTGGTCTCGGCTGGGGATTGGCAGGAATCTGTCCCGGGCCGGCATTGGTGCTACTCGGTACGGGTGCGACCAAAGGCATTGTATTTGTGGTGGCAATGCTGGCCGGCATGCTGATTTTTGAACAATTAGAAAAAACCAGACAAAGGCATTAATCATGCCCACGCCTACCAGTTCATTCGCTCAGGAAAAAACATGTTCATTTCATTAGTTTTAGGTTTGTGTGTAGGGGCTATTTTAGGGATAACCGGTGCAGGCGGCGGCATTTTTGCCGTTCCTGCCCTGGTCATTGGCATGGGATGGAGCCTCCCACAGGCCGCACCTGTCGCTCTGGTCGCGGTAGCCGGGAGCTCCGCCTTGGGTGCCGTCGAAGCCTGGCGCAAGAATCTGGTGCGCTATCGTGCTGCAATTGTGATGGCATTGGCCGGTATTCCTGTCACCGCTGCTGGCGCTTTTGTCGCTCGCCACACTTCCCCCACGCTACTTACCTTACTTTTCGCCGCCGTAATGATCGTGGTAGCTGTTCGTTTACTACGCAGCCAACACAAAAAAACCACGACGGATACACAAGAGATCACCACTTATCGTGTCGTGTTAGATGAACATACTGAACGATTCGTGTGGACGATGTGGACCTGGTTACTGTTTTTAAGTTTTGGTGCCATTACCGGATTTATGACTGGGCTATTAGCTGTTGGGGGCGGATTTATTATCGTCCCTTTGCTGCGACAATTTACCCCATTGACCATCCACGGTTGTATCGCTACTTCACTGCTAGTCATCGCGCTGGTAAGTTCCGGCGGTATTGTTACCACTGTTATGCATGGCGCATCATTACCGCTCCCCATGACCGTATGGTTCGCACTCAGCACGGCTGCTGGCATGTTCATTGGTCGAAAAATCGGCAATTATTTGCCTGATCATATCGCTCAACTCAGTTTTGCCGGATTATTGATCATTGTGGCACTGGGGATGGCGATAAATGCCACGCTGATTAGGTTTGCCGCCTAATCACTCTTTGACGGTGGTTAAACCACCGTCAGATAATATCCCTCAGAAACTTCAGGTGGTTATTTAGTTTATATATCCCCTTTATCGTTCAGGTTGCATGTATGTTGGCTGCTCTCAATTACTCGCCTCTTGGTTATAAAGCAAACACCCCTCTGGATAGCCGTTACTTGATCCTGCTAAATACTTTCCCTGGTGAGGATATTAAGCACCACTCAGATTGAGTCCTTCATGAGATAGTCTCAACGGTGATAATGAGAAAGAAGAGTAAAGCATCAGCGCCAGGGATGGCGCGGCTTGAGTTTGTAAGGATGTGCTTGCAGCGTCTTTACGAGCTCCCGATTATCACTGTTATGTCCATCGGGTCATAAAACTCAAACCGGCAGGTTATCTGCTGACGTTGGTATCTACCTCAACAGGATCGACATGGGTCATCATGTTCAGAACGGAAAAATTATCCAGCACCGCTTTCCTCGCGGCAACAGCAATATCATGACCTTCTCTGACTGACAATGTGCCATCAATTTCCAAATGCACATCGACGATAATCAGATCGCCCATCTTACGGGTTTTCAAATCGTGAATGCCGGATACACCTTCGGTTGCCAGGATGGTATGTTTAATTTTTTCTTCTATTTTCGAATCAGCGGCTCTGTCCATCAGATCGTGCAACGAATCCCACATGAAAGCCGCCCCCATCTTCGACACCATCAAACCCACAACTAATGCGGCGATCGGATCGAGTAGTGTGAATCCCATCAGGTTTCCGATGATACCCACCGAGACAACCAGGGACGAAGCGGCATCCGAACGGGCATGCCAGGCATTGGCGACCAGCATGCTTGACCTGACCCGCTTTGCCACAGCCAGCATATAGCGAAAAAGGAGCTCTTTAGATACCAGCGCCACCAGTGCCACCCACAGTGCAATGATATGCACTTGTGGGATAGATGCCGGGTCCTGAATTTTATGACCAGCGGACCATAGCATTCCTATACCGACGACCAGCAACAGCGTCCCCAACGCGAGAGATGCCGCATTCTCATAACGGTGATGACCGTAAGGATGGTCATCATCAGCTTCTTTCTTGCTTTTATGATTGGCGACCAAAACCACAAAATCAGCGACCAGATCAGATAATGAATGAATACCGTCGGCAATAAGACCCTGGGAACCAGAGAATACGCCGATCGTGACTTGACCCAGAGTAAGAAATACATTTACAACGACACTGACCCAGGTACTTTTACGGGCAGCGTTAAAACGTTCTGACTGTTTGGTGTCGTGTTCATCAAATAGCATCTCTTTTTCCATAAAATATTCCTGCTAAAACCAGCATTGATAATTAGTGATTAACTTATGGTAATTATTCAGAGTGTGGTTTACCGCGGCAAAACCACACCAGCGTCACAGAGATGCAGCACATCGAAGACAATAGTGAATGGCTACGACTCTGAATGACAATCCAGTTTTAGGACTGGGATTGCTGTCCAAAGTGATAACCCGCCGGTTAACGGCGATGCTTATTATCTGGGGTTTTATTTGTTCTGTAAACTGCGCTGTTACACTCTCCATAGTCTATCCTTTAATAAGTCCTATCTTCTGGATTTAGCATGAATAAGAACCGCCAGCATTTCACCGGCCTTACCACCCGTGAAGCTGATCTGCGCCTGTCAGAGTTCGGCCCAAATCAATTGACTGCCAAACCCCCCCACCCGGTTTTGATGGTATTGCGGGAAACATTGACTGAACCGATGTTTTTGCTGTTGATTGCAGCAGGCGCTATCTACATGTTGCTAGGTGATATTCACGAAGCCATGTTGTTGGTGGGTTTTGTGCTTATTATTGTGGTCGTCACCGCCTTGCAGTCACACCGAACCGCCAGGGCGCTAGCCGCATTGAAAGAGTTGTCCTCGCCCCACACACACGTCTTGCGTGATGATGAATGGCAACAGATCCCAGCAGAAAATCTGGTTCCCGGCGATGTAATACAAATAGGTGAAGGCGAGCGTTGTCCGGCCGATGGTCAGCTGCTATCCGCACATGAGCTTGCTGTCGATGAATCACTGCTCACCGGTGAATCTGTCCCGATTGCCAAATTTGTCTTGTCTGCTGATGCTCCCCGTACTCGTGCCGATCTTTGTGCCGGGACCGTCGTCACTCGAGGACAAGGCATCCTGCAAATAACGGCTACGGGCACGCTCACGCAGTTGGGGCAAATTGGCACCAGTCTGGCCGAAATGGAAGACACACCTTCGCCTTTACAGCAGGAAATTCGTCATTTCATCCGGCGCTTTACTCTATTTGGCGGGGCAGTCAGCTTTATCGTGCTGTTATTGATAGGTCTTATACGCGGCCAATGGGTAGAAGGCTTTCTTGCCGGGATCATGCTGGCAATGAGTCTACTGCCTCAAGAATTCTCCGTAATTCTTACCGTATTTATGGCACTCGGCGCACGGCGGATTGCCACACACGGTGTACTGACCCGCCGACTTTCTGCCATTGAGACGTTAGGTGAAACACGCGTGTTGTGCGTGGACAAGACCGGCACGCTCACCCGCAATCGTATGGCGGTAAGAATGTTGTCGGTGGGCGATGATCTGTTAGATGTTAATGAAATCCAGGTCAGCACATTGCCAGAGGCATTCCATGAACTGGTGGAGTACGGCATTCTGGCCAGCGAACTTGAGCCATTGGACCCAATGGAACTGGCCATTCATCAGATTGGGAAAGTACAACTCTCAGGCACCGAACATTTGCACAATAACTGGGTCCTGGCGCGGGAATATGAAATTGCCCCAGACCTGTTGGCCATGAGTCATCTCTGGCAGGCACCTGGATTCAAACATTTTCCGGTCGCCTGTAAAGGTGCGCCTGAAGCCGTGGCTGATCTTTGTCATCTGCCGCCACAAGCGTCACAGGCTATGCTGGCGCGTGCTGATGAAATGGCCAAACACGGTCTACGTGTGCTGGCGGTAGCCCGGGCACAACATAATCACGAAAACTGGCCAGAGATTCAGCACGACTTTGTCTTTGAGTTACTCGGTCTGGTCGGGTTGGCTGATCCACTGAAAACCGAAGTGCCACAAGCCATTACCGCATGCCATAACGCCGGGGTACGTGTAGTCATGATCACGGGAGATCACCCGGCTACCGCCCGGGCCATTGCTGATGAAGCCGGTATTCCATCATCACAGGTTATCACCGGCGACCAGCTGAAAAACATGACCGATGAGGAACTCAGTCTAAAAGTCAGCAGCGTCAATATATTTGCCCGTATTGCCCCTATTCAAAAGTTACGATTGGTGAATGCGTTTAAGCGCGGTGGTGATGTCGTCGCCATGACCGGGGACGGCGTTAATGACACTCCGGCGCTGAAGGCCGCACATATTGGGATCGCCATGGGCAACCGCGGTACCGATGTAGCGCGACAAGCCGCTGATCTGGTATTGGTCGCGGACGACTTTGCGGCTATTGTTCAGGCCATGCGCATGGGGCGGCGCATCTACCATAATTTGGTCAAAGCAATTACCTATGCTATCGCCGCACATCTACCGATTATCGGTATTGCCATGTTGCCCCTGCCCTTCGGCGCCCCGATGATGCTGACACCGGCACTTATCGCCTTTCTGGAACTGGTGATCAGCCCAACCTGCTCCATTGTTTTCGAAGCGGAAACCGCCCCCGAACGCTTGATGCATGAACCCCCTCGGTCACAAGGAATGCAACTGTTCAGCAAAAGAACACTGCTGCGCAGTGTGGCTCAGGGGGCGTCCGTCTTTGCTGCAACAGGGTTGACCTATTGGATTGCGCGCACGATTGGAATGGAAGAGGCCGAAGCTCGCACACTCGGCTTCCTGACATTAGTGCTGGGAAATCTGGGATTGGTTTACGTCAATCGGGATCTTGACTCGCACTGGATGGCAGTAAACTGGCAATTTGTCAGTGTGGCTGTCGGTTCACTGGGACTCATGCTGTTGATTATTCATCAATCGACGCTAGCTGCTTTATTTGGATTTTCTCCACCGGAAACAAAATATTATGCACTGATCATCGTCTGTGTCATCACGGGCAGTCTGTGCGCAGCGCTGGGGGGAAAAATCGTTGATATATTTATTGATAAGTTAAAAAAATAATGAATTCCAAATTTTCACCTGTGATGAAAAACTAATTATGATATCGAGGTGACATATATGTATTACTTACTTGGAATAATCGCTATCTGTGCAATAGCGTGGCTGACAAGTCTTCCCGTTCAGAATGACGTCGTCGATTTTATATATTGGAGAAATCAGATAATTCAGCTTTCCGGATTATTGTCCACGGTTCTGCTCAGTACACTGCTTATTTTTGCCACCCGTCCATCCTGGATTGAACAACGATTAGGTGGGTTGGATAAGCTGTATTTGTTGCATAAAAAAATGGGTATAGCTGCCTGCATTATGATCACCATCCACTGGCTCTTGTCAAAAGCGCCTCGCTATCTGTCTGAGTTCGGTTTCATCCGCCTTGGACCACATCGGAATCATGGCGCGATTCCATGGCGAGGCTTTATGGTCGATATGGGTGAAATAGCATTTTATGGAATAGTGATCATTGTCATCATCAGCCTTATAAAAGCACTACCCTACAATCAGTTCAAAATAACCCACAAAATTGCCGCCATTGTGGCTGCATTAGCGCTAATTCATGGTGCTTATCTTGTAACACCCGCCTTGCGTTGGACATCATTCGGTATATTGACATGGTTGACATCCGCTACCGGTTTTTGCGCCGCCCTCTTTTGTCTCAGTGGTCAAATAGGCAAAAAGCATCGATTCTCAGGACATATCATCGCCAGTAGATCGCTTAATGACGATGTCATTGAAATAGATATCAGCGCAGCACAAGGATTTGTGGAAAAATATCAGCCAGGCCAGTTTGCTCTGGTAACCCTCGATGAAAAAGAAGGCTCACATCCGTTTACCGTGATGAAATATAATAGAAAAAACAGCATATTAACATTTGCAATTAAAAAATTAGGGGATTACACGGGTAAATTACACGCTTCAATTAAAAATGGAGCATCCGTTTCTGTAGAAGGCCCTTATGGTCGATTCATCCTACCGTCTAACAGCAACACTACAACTTATTGGATCGCTGGCGGCATCGGTATAACACCGTTTATTGCATGGCTAGAAGCGCTGGTTGAACGGAATGAAAAAAGACCACACACCACACTGATATATTGCGTCAATAACCATCAGGATTTGATCTTCGAGGAGCAATTAAAACGGCTCACCGAACTGTGTGGCATTACTCTGAAAATTTTAGTACAGAAACAGGACGGATTATTAGTCCCGTCAACACTAAACAACTATCAGCATAGCGACTATTGGTTTTGTGGGCCAACAGGCATGAGAGAAATGCTATTAACACACCTGCCCAAAAACAGAATTCACTTTGAAAACTTTAATTTCAGATGACAGGCGATACTGATCTTACCCGCCATTAGTGGACACGCGACTCGGTGAGTAAACTCTCAACCAGAGGTGATTACTCATGACAAAACCGGCATCAACCAGTAAAACGCCCCGCAAACAGTACACGCCCGAATTCCGTAATGAAGCCCTGAAACTGGCTGAACGCATCTGTGGAGGCATGTGGGCAATATCTATTATGGCTGGCACCAGGACCCGGACTTGCTCTGCTTGGTGCATTGTTAACCGGCCTTGGCTGTTCAATGGTGTTTCCCGCAATGGGTGCAGAGGTCGTCAAGCAAGTACCGTCACACTTGCGTGGTACGGCAATCGGTGGATTCGTTGCATTCCAGGATCTCGCCTATGGTGCCACAGGACCGGTGGTGGGGTTGTTCGCCGATCATTCGAGTTATTCATCAGTATTTCTGATCGGTGGCCTCGCGGCGACCGTTGGTCTTTGGATCTCAGCTGTCAGTAGACACCGATTGGTCAACTAAGCACTCCTTATACCCAATGCATCATCGCGCTTATGGGCCCAGTGCAGAACAGAACGGGTATCATGAATATCGCTCATCCAGACGCAGACCTGAAAGAAAGATTTAGCTAGATCGATGCCGATAACTTTTATCGCGTTCATGATGCTGTTCCTCTGAAAAAAGAATACTCAACATAAGTGTGGCAGGACTTGAACTGAGGGAGACGTCCATCACATCACTACACCCCGGTAAAAAGGAGTTGGTGATGACTAGCGGACGTTACTAACATTGCGCTGTGTTCATTTATCGTAAGCAGGTCAGCGCGCCTGTTCTTATCTTGCTGAATCAGTGAAGAGCAAAGTCTTTAACTGACTAATGGAATTTTGAAATTAGGTGGCAATATGCAAAACGTGGTTATCGAACAATGGCATGAAAAATACCGTCAGGACTTTATTAGCTTATCTCTTGAATGGTTGAAGAAATATGTCTCCGTTGAGCCAGTTGATCTTGAAATACTTAACGATCCTGAAGGCTATATTCTTTCAAGAGGAGGAGCTGTTTTTTTCGCTCGTTTGAATGGTGAAACAGTCGGAACGGTTGCGATGATCCCAGGCAAAGGTGAGGCGTTTGAACTGGCTAAGCTGGCTGTGACAGAAAAATATAAAGGCCTCAGAATAGGACAACTTCTCATGGAACGTTGTATACAGTTCGCAAAGGAACGTAAGGCGAAGAAAATATTCCTTTTCACCACAGGTGTACTGGTGGCTGCGGTTAATCTTTATCGCCGAAATGGGTTTACAGATGTGGACCTGACAGAGAATAAATATGCTGAGGCTGATATGCGTATGGAGCTGATTTTACAGAGCTAACCAGTAATGAAAGCCCTGAGACATTCGACAAGCTTTTTATTGCTTCAGTAAGGACGAGTTTCACTCTTCCAGTGCCAGTAAATATTTCGCGTCGTCGTAACGGGTGTAAATGCAAGCTAATTAGATACTCCGCATTGTGTAAACTCATAGCAGAGAAGATGCATCAGGACTGGTCGCCGGAACAAATCGCTGGCAACATCACAGTGCCAGTGGTGCCCCCTCTGGCAGGATAGTTGACACCCCAGACTGAAAATCTCTATGGGGCAACGGAGCCTGTTATGAAACGTTATTCACCAGAGCGTAAGGCCGCTGTATTAGCTAAATTACTTCCTCCTTACAACATGACCGTCACCGCACTTGCACAACAGGAAGGGATATCGGAAGCTACCCTTTATCATTGGCGGGTCCAAGCCAAATTGGAGGGAAAACCAGTGCCCGGTGCCAACAAAACCACAGACCTTTGGTCGACAGAAGCCCGTTTTGCCGTCATCGTTGAAACCGCCACACTCAGTGAAGCCGAACTGAGCGAATACTGCCGTCGCAAAGGGCTTTATCCTGAACAAATAGCGCAGTGGAAACAGGATTTTCTCCAGACGCCACAAGTCGATACCCGGCAGTCGCAAAAACAGGCCCAAAAGAAAATCAAAGGGCTGGAGCGTGAATTGGCGCGCAAAGAAAAGGCCCTGGCGGAGGCGGCAGCCCTGCTGGTCCTGAGAAAAAAACTGAATCAGTATTACGGCGAGGCGGACGAGGACGACTGACCCCCGCTCACGAACGCGTGCAACTGATCCGATGGATACGTGAAGCCATGAACGCCGGTGTACGTCTGATCCCCGCTTGTCGGGAAGTAGGGTTAAGCCTGAGCACCTGGCGGCGCTGGAATCACCAGGCTGAAGACCGTCGTCCCACGGCAGAGCGGCCGCGCTGCTGCACCGCACCGTGTTACGTGAACGGTGTTACCGCCATCCGTTAGTGTTACATGCCGACAATGGTGCGCCGATGAAATCCCAGACGCTGAAAGCGAAACTGGAAGAACTGAGCATCACGGGTTCGCACAGCCGACCACGAGTCAGCAACGATAATCCGTATGTGGAGTCGCTGTTCAGAACGCTAAAATATGTTCCGTCGTGGCCGTCATCAGGCTTCCTGGATCTGGCTGAAGCCCGGCGTTGGGTGGAGGGCTTTAGCCGGTGGTATAACAAGGAGCATCGGCATGGCGCGATCAGTTATGTCACACCAGAACAACGGCATCAGGGAGAAGATATAAGCCTGCTGGCAAAACGAAAAGCCTTGTATGACATGGCTAAAAAAGCCCGACCGGAACGGTGGTCAGCCTCATGCCGTCAGTGGCAGCGGGTAGATGTAATAATGCTGAATCCAGACAAGCCAGAAACCGGGCTAAAATCTGTAGCGTAAAAAACGAATAAGGGTGTCAACTTCGTTGGCAGCTACCGATCCCTGGTGTCCGCTACTCTGAGCGCGGTGCAAAAATGCGCACCCCGCATATCGTTCCCCTCTCCCGGCAGGCCATCGCTATTTTGAAACAGATACGGGAAATCTCCGGGCATCAGGTGCTGGTATTCCCCGGCGACCATAACCCGTATAAACCGATGTACGGAAACACGGTCAACAAGGCGCTGCGTCTGATGGGTTATGACACCAAAAATGACATCTGCGGCCACGGATTCCGGGCAATGGCCTTTAGCGCACTGATGGAATCTGGCCTATGGTCACAGGATGCCGTTGGGCGCCAGATGAGCCATCAGGAGCGCAACAGCGTGCGGGCAACGTACATCCATAAAGCAGAATACCTTGATGCCCGAAAAGCGATGATGCAATGGTGGTCGGATTATCTGGATATGAACCGAGAAGGGTACGTTGCACCATACATTTACGCGCGACAGCATAAGGCGCACTATGCCGCGAGGTTGGTATTATTGGTAGATGGGGTTAAATCGGCGCTTACATATATGCTGTGTAACTATGAGCCTTCCCAAATTACGATGGATTGTTTGTACATAGCAAGATTCATGATAGCAACAACTCACATATCAACAGATTATCGTAATAGACAGAGAATTTTTATGATTAGTATCAGGCTGGAGCCATCAAAGGGAAAAAATTTTCCGATGTCTATCCGAAGTTGAAATATCACATATTTCAAAAATATAAACCCTGATAAAAAGCAGGCCTTGCTCCAACGGTGGAACTCGCGTGGTCAGCCGTGTGGCTTAGGCAAAGCGTACGTAGTCCGGCGCACTCACCAGAATACCAAGCTCCTCCGCGCAAAAGGGCACGTTCGCCGTAGTTACGAAGATACACTTGATCCCCATCGGCTTGCTGATGCCAGGGGGTTATTCCTAGCGTCTGTAAAATTTGTGGTGCAACCAGATGGTTTTGCATTTGAATATCGTTGAAGGCCCCATCCATCAGGCCAGACGTATTGCTGCTATCTCGTGGCTCTCCGTTGAAGTTTAAGATCCTCGAGCTGAGTACAGGCGTCCCTGCATTGCCGATTCTACTGTTCTCAGGTGATTCAAATTTTGTACTGTTGAAACTTCCCGGCGTGACCAAAGCACCAGAATTAATATCGACAGCCCACCAAACGGTTTGCTCAACGTCTCCCGCAGCAGCATCGTTATCCCGAATAACCTGAATCTCGCCTTGGTGTAGTCTTGCCCCCTCCTGCCATTCCCATAAATTTCCACAAAGGTCGCCTATTCCATCAGGGCTACCTGCATGGTACCAACCAGCAGGACCCGATGCCGTCAGGGTCGTGGGGTTACCGTCGGTAGCTCCAACTTCACCTTCAACTCTCCGCCCAGAGTCTGCTACCGTCCGATGAGAGCGGCCATAGTAAGTGTTACCGTCCTCAGCAAACTGATGGTGCCTACACCAGAACATTAACGCTGACCATTCTGCGTTGGTACCAATATGCCAGCCGGGTCCATTTCTCATCACTTTTTCACGAAACGCAGGTAAATTAAGGCCCGATGCCGGTTCCTGATTCGGCAAACTCAGCAACTCCCCCCGATGAATACTACCTGGATAGCAGCCATAAAAGAATTCAGCAATTCCTCTGCCATGCATGATGAAAGCCGGATGAAGCTTATCTCCAAGGCCGGTTGCCACCTCTTTCATCGTAAAGCTCGGCATGACATACATATAACTGGGTTGACCGCAGGCGGTATACAAAACCGTACGACGTCCCTGTGATTCAGCCTCAACTTTGGCACGCAGCGCGTCTTTGTTAATAATCATCATGACCCTGACTTCTCCTATTTATAATATGGGCCATCAGTCATGGCCCTGCTTGTATCAAGCTTCCAAGAGTGATGACATCATCGGCTGTAACAATCTACCCACTTCACAGTCAAGCAACGCAGACCGTTGAAGCAGCTCTTCCGTTTTGGCACCAATAACTAAATGCACGTACGCATTGACCTGATCTTGATTCATTTGGTTATAGCGATCGGCAAACGCCATTTCAATGCTGTCACAAATAACGGCCCCAGCATTACTGACGTAGTCGGGCAAGTAATGAATTCCACGTGAAATGAGTTGTTCTTCGGCAATCGGATGGTTGAACGGTGAGTTGGCACTGCTAACTACCCATTCGGTCTCTAATAGCGGGACATTATCCACCGTCAAAATACCCGACAATGACGCAACACAAAACACGTCACTAGGCTGTTTAAACAACTCAGCTTCGGTTACTCGTCGTACACCTACGGGAAATATAGCGACGGGATTGATGTCATACCCAACGACGTCACAACCAAACTGCATACACTGTCTGGCGACCTCAGTCCCAACCTTTCCCATACCGTGAATAGCAATAAGGGGTTGAGAGATATGGCTTAGACGAAGCGTAAGTATTTTAAAAATTGAACTCCAGACGCCATAACCCGTCGCCGTTGACGTATCAATCTGCGGATTATCCATCGCATTCAGGATCCAAGGAGTGTACTTACGAAGATATTCCATGTCTTTACTACACGTATTAATGTCACAACCGGTAAACATCGTGCCTCTATAGCGATTGAGTAGCTCACCTATCGCGGCCAGGACTTCTGGTTGCTCGGTAGGTAAACGTCGACTGTTGACGACGATTTTTCCGCCACTAAAACCGGTATCATACAGTCCATGTTTTAGCGACATGCGCTGGGCAAGCATGACAGCTTCATTCTCCTGATGTTGGCGAGAATGATAACTGCGCCAGCGTATGCCGCCGTTTCCAGGTAATAGTTTTATCTGAGTTGAATAAGCCAGGGTAAATGAGGTTTCATCATTCACTTCAATGGTTTCAATCTGGTACTGATAACCGTTAAGTTGTGTTAAAGACATGATTTTATCCTGTTAAAAAGTAGTTTATTACTCAACAGCCCCAGATTTAAATAAGCAATCACGAATACCCGCCGGGGTCGGTTGCTTTAAAAAATCGGCCATGCTAATCGCGTTACCAAACTCCTGTTCCAGCAACGCCATCAGGCGAAGTGCCATGAGTGAGTGCCCACCAGAATCATAAAAATCTTGGTAAATTGAATCGGGAAATTGACCCGTAATGGCTAGCCATACTTGATCGATGCGCTTTGCAACAGCATCTTGGGCGCTACTTTCCTCTGCATGCGCGATGCGTGACTCCACTTCGTCAGTTTCGCCCTCACCCATCCACCAAACCTGGGGATCGAAAGGATAAAGTGGCAATGAAACTCCAGTGGACGACGACGCACAGAGCAATGGCCAACAGATATCAACACCTGCGCGCCAGATTTTTTGTAATGCCTGCACCCACAAAGCGGATTCACTTAAAACATCGTCATGACGGCGTAACGTTCGCACAGTGGTGGTCTTGTGCTTTTGATTGCACAACTGTGCAACAAGCGAAGTCAATGTAGAACCCGGTCCCACTTCAATGAAAAGGGTTCTCCCACCGACAGGAATATTTTGCAGTGCCTGATAATAGAGCACGGGTTCACGCGCATGGCGAGACCAGTACTGCGCATCGAGTTGGGCAAGATCGCAAACTTCTTCTGCTTTTAGCGCAGAGATATAGCGCACACCGTTTTGTGCACTCGTAACACGGGGAACAACGCCTTCCAGTTTGCAAAGGATAGGGTCCATCATGTTCGAGTGAAAAGCATGTGACACAGTGAGAGATTTACAGCGTATCCCCGCCTGACGCAGCCGTTTCTCACAGTCACTTAGCGCCGCCGTGGTGCCAGACAGCACACAGTTGGTCTCGCCATTGACCGCTGCCAGAGACACGCCCGCGCTGAGCCATTGCCGAGAGGTCGTTTCGCCTAACTCGACGGCAAGCATTGAGCCATCTTCTAACGATGCCATCAACCTTCCACGCTCTGAGGCAAAGACCAGTGCCTGCTCGATGGAAAACGCGCCAGCAGCCCAAGCAGCAGCTATTTCCCCCACGCTATGACCGATGACCCAGTCTGGCGTCACACCGCAACTCATTAGCAACTCGGCCAGGGCGATCTCTACAGCTACAAGGGCAGGTTGGGTAACCGCAGTATTGTTAATTGATTGAGGGTCAGCTTTGCCATTAAACAAACCTGAAATATCTACCTGTTTCTGCCTGAGCAGGATATCTATTTTATGCTGTACTAATCGATTGAATACCGCATCTTCTCTCATCAGCTCACAGGCCATCCCGATGAACTGGCTACCTTGGCCCGGAAACTGGAATACCACACGAAGACGCCCTTTCCCGCTGTCGTTCATCCCTTCCTTAACCACGACGTTTCCTTCATCATCTTTGCCTAAAGTGCCGCGATAACGCATCCCTTTCCTGCCCGACTGCGCACGCCAGGCTGCGGAGCAGATGTCTTTTCCCGAGAGCGATTGTCGATAGCTTTTTACCAGTTGATACCAAGCATTTTCGGAACGTGCAGACACAGGAATCACTTCAGCAAACAATGATGACGCCTTGTCGACTTTAGTACGCATTGTCTCCGTCGGCCTGGATAAGACAACGTGCGCATTACTTCCACCGATGCCAAAAGCACTGACTCCGATCGCACGACGTGGATCGTCTTGTTCCCAGCACTGAGCATCCTGTAGCACCTCAAAAGGACTGTCTTGCAGATCGATTGATGGATTAGGAGCAGAGAAATTAATTTGCGGCGTCAACCAACCATGTTTGATTTGTAAAGCAGACTTAATCAATCCCGCCATTCCGGCTGCGGTTTCAAGGTGACCGACATTGGCCTTAACCGCACCGATGGCGCAAAAGTTGCGTTGATCGGTGAATGCGCCAAACACGTTTTTCAATGCCGAAAACTCAATCGGATCGCCAGCAAGCGTGCCAGTTCCGTGAGTTTCAATAGCACGAAAATCATCAGGCTTAAGCCGCGCATCCTGTAATGCCTGGTGCAGAAGTCGCTGCTGCCCTTCAAGACTGGTGGTAGTAAAGCTGACTTTCTGAGCACCGTCGTTGTTCATCGCCACGCCGTCAATGACAGCAATAATTTCATCACCGGCGTCAATGGCATCCTTTAAACGCTTCATGACCACGACCCCCACACCGCTGCCAAAAACCGTACCGCTGGCATCCGCAGAAAAAGGTCGGCAGTGTCCGTCAGTGGCATAAATCATACCCTGCTGCGCGACATATCCTTCAAGTTGAGGGATTCGAAGGGTACAGGCTCCAGCCAGAGCCAGACTGCATCGACCACTGCGCAGTGCATAAACAGCTTCGCAAACCGCCACCAGTGAAGTCGCGCAGGCTGCTTGCACATTGACAACCGGCCCGCCAATCCCGAGATGCCATGCCGCGCGGGTACTGAGATAGTCTTTGTCGTTAGTGATCTGCTGCTCAAAAGCGGAAGGTTCCAAACGGGCAAATCGCAGAGATCCGCTGGCTTGCCGCAGATACTCAGAACTGCTGCAACCGGCAAATAACGCGGCATCAGGCAATGCGCCGGGAATAATTCCGGCACTTTCAAGCGCATGCCAGGCGCATTCAAGAAACACCCGATGTTGAGGGTCCATCAGCGTTGCCTCTCGTGCACTTAACCCAAAAAAACAGGCATCAAACCGGGCAATATCATCCACCAGCGGCGCAGCCATCGCGACGTACGAAGATGCCCAATGCCCTCCACTCTTCTGTTCGAGCGGAACAATTGATTCGACGCCATTGATCAGGTTATGCCACCACGTGTCGACATCACTGGCGCCTGGAAAACGGCAGGCCATTCCGATCAACGCAATTTTATTGTCGTTAAGATTCTGCTTTTCCATTGAACGTCCCTCATTTAGAAGCGTAACGCGCTAATATCCCAACGAGGAGTATTGCCACTCAGTAAATCTGCACATATCTGCCCCATGAGCGGCGTAAATTTGAATGCCCACCCACCCGCAGAAACCACCACATTCTCTCCCCCGTGACAGCGACCGCTGACGGTATCAAGATAGAATTGACGTTGCGGATTGGTCGGTAGCACTGCCAGACAACTTGTTGCATAGTGTTGGTCTGGCGACAGAAATGGCATGTGTTTGCGCGCAAACTCAAGTGCCCGATCGACATGCTGGGGATTCGCGCGATAGCCAGGAGCGTTGTCATCCGAGATCGGATCAACTTCAAAATCAGTGCCGAGACGGTCAAATCCGTTGACCGACCATGGGTTAGGAGGAAAACCGTAAAAGAGATTACTATCACTGGCAACCGGTGGCTGGAAAGCAAACCAGAAAGGGTCATTTGTTGCTTTACGTTGGCTTCGCAGCATACTGATACAGGCCATCTCAAAGGTTGACAGCGCCAGGTCAATATCCAGCTCACCCAGCAACCTTTTGCTTCCCGGCCCGCTGGCTACCAACACTTTACGCGCTCGGTAGCGGTGGTTGTCAGTAATCACCGTAACACCATTTGCATCCGGTTCGATAGCCGTGACACTCTGCCAAAATTGAAAGTTTACATTTAGCTCGCTGGCCAGAGCGTAAAGCGTTGATAGCGTACCCTTTACATCAATTACCCCGCCATCCTTTTGCAGAAAACCTTCGTAGTTCGCATCGAAATGGGTAAAGCCATAGTTTTGTTCGATGGCCTTTATGCTGAGGCGCTCATAGGGCAGATCCATTTCATCCATTGACTTCATAGTCTGAGTAATTTGCCCCTCATTGGTCCAAACGTCGGCATCCCCAAACCATAGGCTGCCAATACGATGAACCAGTTTGCGGTCAGCGTTACACTCAAGCTCGCGCCATAATTTATCGGCCTCCAACGTGAGGCGAAAAATTTCAATTTCCGAATATTGCAGCCGCCAGTGACGTTCTTCTCCACTTGTGCCTGCAAGCTGGGTCATTAATCCATGTTTATCAAGCACCAATATTTTATGGTCTTTATTATTCCTGGCATAATTCCAGGCAGCCGATAAGCCTATTGGACCGGCCCCAACAATAATGACATCCCACTCTACAGACGAATGCATACCTACCTCTTTATAGTGTAAATGAAACTAACTTAATAAAATAGAATGGCTAATTACAAAGAAAACTTTTTATCTGATTAATAGGAACAAGAACGATCAGTGTAAAATATTTCTCTCGGGGGACTTCTTGAAATAATTGACGTACCCCTATTTTTCCCATTAATTCCCCACTAACCCCAACGGCCAGCAATGATTGCCATTCGCGAGCCCAAATGGCGCTAGAGTTCCAGATACCCGATGTTTCGACTTTACCCAAAAGGGTTTCAGCCGTTTCATGGTAATAAGACACTACGCTATTATCAGCCAGCTCAGCTATTTTCCATCCACTGCCAGTGATAGTTCCAGCATGATGACCTTTGTGGTCAATAAAAAAGTCCGTGTGCGAGTTTTGATCGCCTACAGAAGGGCCGTGAGTATTTTTGGCATTGAAATTAATACTAGCTATTTCCGTTACCGAAATAATAGACACATCAGAATAGTCTCTTTCCTTGAAGAGCTTAATTTTAATTTCACCCGGCGCAATGCCTTTATCTATTTCAGCACGAACCCAGTTGGCGAGCGTAATTAGCTCTGACAATACATTATTATTGCCTTGAATAATTTCCATTTTAATGACCTGTATTAAAAAGATGTGGATATTAATCCATTACGGTCTCGGTATTTTTAAACCACGCTTCTCCTTTTCCTCTTTCCGTATCAGTGCCGGCATCAGCAAATAAGGTCACGACCTGTTGATGTTTTTTTAGAGTGGAGGCAAGTTTCCACGCTGTCTTCCAGTTCGCCGCTGACGAAGCACCAATTTTTACGCCGGTAAGTTGGTAAAATTCATACATAGCACTTAGCGCTTCGCGATAGGAAACTTCATTAAAAGGCAGATTTTTTGGCATTAATTCACTGATAAATGGTTGACGAAAACCAAAACCTAACCCGCCAGCTCCCGCAAACTTTGCCTCGCCATTTGGCGCATTCAAGGTACCGTAAGGAAGCTCTGTCGGTGTGGTTCCCCAGGCAATCAGCTGTGGATTATGTCTGCTTAGTGCCGCGAATACCCCTGAGAACGTTCCACCGGTACCTACTGCAGAAACCCAGCCGTCAACACGTGTTCCATTAAGCTGATTAATAATTTCGGCGCCGGTCTGATATTGATGTACGGCGGTATTAACCAAATTCAGATGCTGCGAGAGAAGCGTCCAACTACTGTCATCCCTTGCAATCTGCTGACTGCGGGCAATGATGCCTAGCAAAAATTGTTTACAGTCGACCAACGTAACAATGGCGTTCGCACTCTTCAGAGTATCAATTAGCATCTCAGAGGAGGAATCAGGTATGACGACCTGAACAGGGATACCACACACATCTCCAAGTTTAGCTAATGCCTTGGCCATGTTTCCGCCAGAAGAATCCAACAACTTCAGCTCTCCTTTGGAGAAATCATGCTGATTAATAGCATCACAAAACAGGCCGAAGGCAGTACGGTCTTTTACTGAACCAAAGGGATTATTAAATTCGTACTTCGCGAGAATAGTGGCATGCCCTTCTGGTGAGGGAACTGGAATAAGCGGCGTTCGACCTAATTTGGCATAAAACTTTTTCAACTGAGGGAACAGTCTGAAGGCTTTTTCAGTGTCTGGGGCTGCACTTTGAGGGTTAAAAAGTTCAAATTTCATCACATACTCCTAATCTGACAATGAGTTATGTTTACCAACACACCTTTACTGGAGCAGTTGGCGTAAAAATTCATCAATATCCTGCTTAAAATAAAAGTGCCCACCGGGCCACGTTGTCACCTGGCTGTTTGTCACTGTTTCGCGCCATCTCTCAAGCTGAGAAACGCCAAGCAACGGATCGTTTTCACTACCAAAAATGCGTAATGGAAGGTCATTGATCGGCAGTAATGCCAGTTGGGCCAACAGTTCTAGATCCTGGAGAATAAAGTCAGCCACGCTGGTACGAGTGAGGTCGTCCAACTCCATCACACCACTTTGCTCACTGTGGGCCAGAATGCTTTCAACCAAGGCCTTTCGCGTTTTTGCCTTGTTGAGCTCCACTAACTCTTCGGGCACTTTTTGAGCAGACAGCACCAACTGGCGAATGGTGAATCGTGTGTTGCGCAATGAAGATGCCACATGCAGTGCCAGTAATGCCCCCATGCTATGACCAAAAAAGGTTATCGGCGCAATGCCCAATAGCGAATGCAGCGCGTTGGCGCACACAGTAATCGCTTTTTCTGCACTCGGCCAGGGGCGCTCTGTGCCCTGTGTTTCACGTCCAGGATATTGCACAACAAAAAGGTCACATTCTTCAGGAAGCCTTTGCCTCCAGGGCTGATAAAACGAAGCGCTGCCACCGGCGTGCGGAAATACAACCAACTGCTGTTTAGCTGGCGCACTGCTGCTAGCGCTATATCGAATAACGCATCCGTTATGACTGGCTTGCTGTATCATAGCTTAAGCTCTACAGGCAGTTTCGGCTGTTGAAATGCGTCTTCGCTAAGACGCGCGCGCAAGGCAAGGCGGTCAATTTTTCCGATCCCTTTCATCGGTATAGCATCGACAATGAGCAGTTTTTCAGGAGCCTTAAATGATGCAAGTCCCTGCTGTTCGAAGAATCGGCGCACCGACCCCAAAGTAAGTTCAGCAAGATCGGTGCAGACAAACAAACAGGGAACCTCTCCGTAGAGAGGATCGTTCATACCTACACAAGCAGCATTGTTAATAGCAGGATGTTGTAAAGCCAATTTTTCAATCTCATCAGGTGAGAACTTCTCCCCTCCGCGATTGATAGCATCATTGACTCGGCCATCAATAAACACATTACCCTGCCCGTCTATATGCGCCAAATCGCCTGTACGATAGAAACCTTCGCGGGTAAAGGAGGTACTGTCGGCAAGGGGATTTTGATAATAGCGGGTGATGGTATAAGGCCCGCGAGTGATAAGTTCACCAGACTGCCCAACAGGAACGTTGTTTCCCGCTTCATCAACAATCAGGATTTCATCTTCATTGCACAGCGGACGTCCCTGTGAGTGAAAGCGAATAACGTCATCATCGTCAATATGGTTAAAACAGAGCAGACCTTCACTCATGCCATAACACTGCTGTAAAGTAATACCGAGTACTCCAGTGGCAACTTCAGCAAGTTCAGGAGTGACTTTTGCCCCGCCCACTTGCACATGCCAAAGAGAGTCAATATGACGTGGGAACTGACGTTGCAGGCTGCTCCACTGTGAAAGCAGCGTTGGGACGAGGGTAGTATGCGTCACCCCACATCGCGCAATTATCTCAAGTGAATCTTCGGCCGACAACGTATCGGCAAGCGCTACCGCACCTGAGCGTAATAGCGCTCCCAATATTCCCGGACAGTTGATGACAAATCCATGTGAAACGGGCATCACTGCCAGATAGACCGAACTCTGGTCGAGACAAAACACCTCGCAACCACGCTCAATCATATAACTATAGCCGCCATTTTTTCTGGCAATAGCCTTGGGGAGACCGGTGGTACCGCTGGAGAGGAGCATCATTACAGTGTCATCCGGTGACATTGTAATGAGTATTTGCTCGGGTACCGAGTCGAATGCAGAACAGAAAATCTGAAGATTCAAGCAACGAGTATCTTCCTGTCGTTCGCCATAATCTTCTACCAATACCACATCGACGTGAATCCCTTCCCGTTGCAACTTCTGCAGGCTAGCCAACGCGTTGTAGCGACGTGAGCTACGTTGAAGAGCAATAACTTTGGGTGAAGTCATGCGTAAAATATGACGCAACTCTTTTTCACGATACGAAGGAAGAATAGGGACAGGTATAGCGCCAAGCATGAGAGTGGCAAGCATGAGGACTACTGCCTCATGGGTATTACGCAATTGTAGTGCCACTCGGTCTGACTTCACGATGCCAAGCTGCTGAAGACGATAACTGCAAGACGCCACTTTATCTGCAAGCTGGGCATAGGTAATAACGCTATCTCGGTCAAACAACGCGGGACGTTGGGTCTTTTGGCTGAGTACCTTGAAAAGGTGTTGATTCAGTGAAGCGGTAAGCTTTTCCATTTCAACTCCATCATGTGCATGATAATTGCCTGATTTAAGTAAATTTTCAGTCATCATCATGCTGGGTAAAGAGACTTTATCCGTTTCCAGTCTGGCTGGAGGTCACTATTACTCACATGGAAGAACAAAATTTAAGTAACGCTATCTTGTAATTGCTCGTCTTACTAAAACACCACGACTGACCGTCAGTCAATAAATTTCACACATGCTATTTGTTAAAAATTTATACAAATGCTTCTCATTCACTAATTTAATTAATTAAATTAGTGAAATAGGTTTGCTCCTGAAAATCACCGGCGCGTCCCTAAAGAAACAATTTCATCCAATGTATAATCGTGACTACTCCACAAAGAGACCGGAGCATCGAACTGCTTCTGAAGTCGAACCTGCAACGCTACCGTTTCCGCCGAAGTCAGCCCCAAATCCTGTCGCAACTGCCAACTGCCATCGGCATCTTCAAGTACTTCATTCGGCACACCTATCTCGGCCAGCATAGTAATTAAAGTTTCTATGTTCATCATGGAGTTACCTTTAATTTAAATGATAGTGATAATTATTAACGTTGACCGCCAGTCAGTCAATGGTTATTTTGTCATGAAATTTCGTCAGTTTTAAAAAAAGAACACTAACAATGTTTGACTTTTATTTAGGGATGATACTTTGGGAAAGTTTATCGGTAGGAGAGGCTTTAAATGGGGCGGAATGCTATTGGTTGGTATAGCGATTCAGAACGCTAATGCTGCAGATGACACGCTGATTGTGACTGCCGAGGACGACCCGACTCAGGAAACCGCGCAGATGGGATATGTTGCAACCAAGTCTCAGGTTGCCACTAAAACGCTCAGTTCTCTGAAGGAAACACCACAGTTTATTTCGGTAGTGAACCGCGAGCAAATGGACGTACAGGACACGTCCACCGTCAGTCAGGCACTGCGTTATAACTCCGGTATCTCCATCGAGCGCTTTGGTGCATTTGCCAGCAACGTCGATTTCGCCCGCATTCGCGGTTTTGATGCCGATTTTTATCTTGATGGTTTACGGGTGATTGGCAATAGCGGGATTTGGAGTCCACAGATTGAAGCGTGGGGACTGCAAAGCGTTGAGGTTCTGCACGGTCCTTCATCAACGCTGTATGGTCAAGGAGGGGCTGGTGGAATTATTAATCAGGTCTCTCGGCGCCCTTCCGCTACGCCTTCCCATCAGGTAAAACTCGAAGGAGGAAACCATCATACCGGCTCTTTAAGCATCGACTCCACCGCTCCCTTAACTGAAGACGAATACTGGCTTTATCGTATCGATGCCCTGATCGGAACTCAAGGTTCACAAATCGAAGACACCAAACAACAGCGGCTTTATCTTGCTCCCTCACTGACTTGGCAGCCGGATGACCGCACAAGTTGGACCCTAATGTTACACTACCTGCGTGAACCAAAATCGGGTTATTACAATACCTTACCAGCCCAGGTGCTCGGCCTGCTTCCTAATCCGCGCGGAAAAATTGATACCGATAAAAACTACAGCGATCCGTCGCATGAAAATTCCGCGCGAACACAATATGATTTCACCTCGTTGTTTGATCATTTGTTCAACAGCGGATGGCGGTTTAAACAAAACCTGCGCTATTCCCACGTTGATTCTGCCGTAAGACGTGATTTTACTCGCGCAATCACCGCAGATCTCAGCCAACTCACTGCCGTCTATCAGGACGCTCCCAGCATCGCTAACAGCATTGCGGTAGATAATCAGGCCCTTTATGAGTTTTATACCGGTGCGGTAAATCACCACATTTTAGGCGGCTTAGATTATCAAGCTGGCAAATTCAATAAAAATTTATGGGTATCACAAACCGTGACGTTTGACCCCTGGTCTGCAAATTACCGTCCTTCATTTGATCCAGTTGCGACATCGCATACCTCGACAACCCAATATTTCAACCAGATTGGCGTCTATAGCCAGGATGAACTGGTGTGGCAGGGATGGCATCTGCTGCTGGGTGGCCGCCATGACTGGTCACAAATGCGTACCCAAAATAATCTGACGCAAACCAACGTTAAAACCAATGATAGCGCATGGAGCTATCGTGCAGGTTTGAGTTACCCCTTTAGCAACGGGCTTGCACCCTGGGTGAGCACCTCAACCTCATTTCAGCCACTGACAGGCACTGATGCTAACGGAAAACCGTTCAAGCCGACCCACTCAACCCAATATGAAACAGGTTTAAAATTCCAACCGGACGGCAGCAACCTGTTGGTGAGCGTCGCTCTGTATCAACTCAGTCAGCGCGACACCAATACCATCGACCCTCTTAATCCCAGTTACTACACTCAGACCGGCGAAGTCCGCTCGCGCGGCGTAGAAGTGGAATCGCGAGCGGCGCTGACTAAAAACCTGAGTATGCTGGCCTCATGGGCATGGGTTAACAATGTGGTGACCTCGGCGACAGATAATACGCAGGGAAAACATCCGGTTGGCGTGCCAGCACAAAATGGTTCACTCTGGCTCGATTATCGCTTCAATCGAGGGCCACTTCAGGGGCTATTGGCAGGCGTCGGGGCTCGCTATCTTGGTGCCAGTTGGGGTGACGGCACCAATACCTTCAAAGTACCGGCAACTTGGCTGGGTGACGTGTCGCTTCGCTATACCCCAGGGGCATGGGACTCTCGCCTCTACAATCTTGAATTGGGCCTCACCTTCACCAACATCACCAATAAGTCGTGGGTTGCCAGCTGTACCAGCGCGCCTTATTGCAGTATCGGCGCAGAGAGAAGCATAATCGGCTCAGTTAGCTGGAGCTTTTGATTCATGAAGATACAACGGCGTACTTTTATTCGCGGCATGCTGGCATTCAGCGGTCAGGCTCTGCTGCCCCCAGCAAAAGCAGCGTCCGACCTGCCTAACAACCAGTCGGTGCGTGATATTGCCAATCGTGACGTGACGCTGCGCAAACCTCTACGGCGTATTTTCCTTGGGGAAGGTAATCTATTTTATACCGTCGCGGCACTGTGCCGCGAAGATCCGCTAGAGAAACTTGTGGGATGGAGAGATAACTTTCGCACCGCCGATCTCGACAGCTATAACCTGTACTGCCGCAACTTCCCCAAACTGGCCGAATTGCCCACCTTTAGTGGGATACAGCAAATGCAGTTTGATCTTGAAAGGCTGATTGTCCTGCGACCGGATGTCATGGTGCTGAATCTCAATACGCGCAGAGCGGTTGAAACCAGTGGAATGATGGACCATCTTACGGCTTCTGGCATCCCGGTGGTGTTTGTCGACATGAGCATTCACCTGATGGACAATACTGCACGCAGCATTACTCTAATGGGTACACTTTTCGAGCAACCTGCACGCGCAGCCGCCATAAACCGTTTCCGCCAGTACCATCTGAACATTATATTCGACACGCTGGCACGTGCTCACCCGTCCATCCCACGCGTACTGATGGAACGAGCAGCGGGGTTGTATGACGATTGTTGCCTCTCATGGGGTAAAGAAAACTTTGGAGAAATGGTGTCTGTGGCCGGTGGCAATAATATCGCCGCAAAACTGATTTTTGGCACTTATGGGACGCTGAGCCAGGAAACGGTCATTGCCTCTCATCCGGACAAGATCTTGGTGACGGGGAGTAATTGGCAACTGTACGCCCCTAGAGGCGACTGGGTACATCTAGGGCCTAACGCAAATATTGCACTGGCAAAACACAAACTGGAAAAACTTATGCAACGTCCGGCCTATCGCTTCCTGCCGGCTGTCAAATCGCGGAAGGTCTACGCCATCTGGCACCCTTTTTATGACCATCCATTTAATTTTGTTGCTATACAACGGCTGGCAAAGTGGTTTCATCCGACGCTTTTCGCCAAGGTCTCGGCAGAACAGACCTTGGCCGAACTGTTTGAGCGTTATCTACCGATACCCTGGCAACCCGGTTATTGGACATCACTGGACGATGACGAAAATTAACGGCATCCCAGAAGGCGCAGAAACTCTAGTGATAGCTGGCTTCCCAGTGAAGATTTATTATCTTCATCAACCACCATGGCATTATCTACCGCGCCATGCATACCGTGATACATCAGGATTGCGGTCAGACGCGGATTCTCCAATTGCCAGGATCCAGCGGCAATGCCGTCGTCGAGAATAGTCTGTATTTGCTCCAGCACGGCATCCCGATCCTGATTGCCTCGGGTATGGTAATGGTGGTCGTGATACAGCGCATCGTGAAGTTCCATCCCTTCAAGATAGGCGGCAACCCCGGCATCACACCAGGCACGCAGTCTCGCGACGCCATCCCTGGGTTCACAGGCATCGACTGCCTGCTGGATTTTGATAATAAAATGCTGGGTAAATCGTTCACGTAATGCATATAGCATTTCATTTTTTGAGAGAAAATAGTGATAAAAGGTTCCTTTCGCCACTTGAGCATCGCGAACAATGTCACTCACGGTGGTTGACCCAAAACCTTTATCAATAAACAGCTGTTGTGCGGCGTCCATCAGTTCATCTAGGCGAACTTCTGCTGGTTTCGTCCGAGGCTGTAACTCTTTACTTTTTTCTGGTGTTTTCATCTTTATTTCACTCCCGGTTTAATGCACATCGTAACCAATGTTATCTCCATTGACCAGATGACCAATGGCCAAGAAGGTAATCATGCCGAACATTATTGACCGACGGTCAGTCATAATTTATGATGATAATGATTATCAGTATTATCAACAACATTTCGCGAGGGGCTCTTTATGCACAACTTACACCGTGTTTCGTTAGTTATCGCTATATGTCTTGGGACCTTTATGGCTTCACTAGACATCAGCATCGTTAATGTGGCACTCCCCACCATGCTCAAGTCGCTTAAAACCAGTATGTCCGGTCTACAGTGGGTCGTTGACGCTTACGCACTTTGCCTCTCCGCATTGATCCTCTCATCAGGCCCACTGGGAGACAGGTTTGGCCGCAAGCGAATTTGGTTAGGTGGCATTGTGCTGTTCACGCTGGGCTCCATTATCTGCGCCTTTGCTGGTAGCCTCGCTGGTCTGCTAATTGGTCGAGTGATACAGGGGATCGCCGGGGCAGCCGTAATCCCTGGGGCTTTATCACTGCTGACGCACGCATTTCCCGAGGAGCAGCAACGTATACGGGTGATTGGTATCTGGTCCTCCGTCAATGCTTTGTCACTGGTTGTAGGCCCGATATTAGGCGGTATTTTGGTTCACAGCTCAGGATGGCCGAGCATCTTTCTCATCAACATTCCAATAGGTATCATCGCGTTTTTACTGGGAGCATGGGGACTTATCGAAAGCTCGCACCCTGAACATGCGGCACTCGACCCCATCGGCCAGACACTTAGCATTCTCTGGTTGGGCTTACTGACGTTTGGCTTAATTTCGGCAGGTCAATATGGATGGCACAACCCCTTGGCATCTTGGCCGCTATCGGGCGCACTGATTCTGTTTGCTTTGTTCATCTGGGTTGAAACAAAGGTTAGTCGCCCGCTGGTTCCGCTAATTCTGTTTCGCAAAACAGATTTTACCGGGTATAACCTGGCTTCTGCGGTGCTGGGTTTTTCTTCTTATAGCAGCGTGTTCTTCGTCTCTCTATTTTTGCAGCAAGCACAAGGCTGGAGTCCAATTGAAACCGGCTGGAGGATGGCACCCGAATTTATTGCAATGGCCATAATGGCTTCATCGTTTGGTCGGTTGTCAGCAAGATTCAGCGTGAACAGTCTCGCCATTGCCGGATACGGGTTGGTCGGCATTGGACTGCTGCTGCTGGCTCAGTTACAGGCTGACAGTCACTACCTGAACACCGCAATCTTTTTAGCCGTCCTGGGTATGGGAATGGGGCTAGGTATGCCGGCGACTAGCGCACTTGTGATGCGCAGTGTCCCTGCCCAGCGTTCAGGAATGGCTTCGGCGTTGATGAATGCACTTAGGCAAACAGGGATGACTCTGGGAATTGCACTTTTAGGTACGTTAATGAGTCTACGCGCGGTTAAACAGTTGAGTGAACGGTTAAACGATAACCATATTCCCCAATCTTTTGATATTGCTCAATCCGCAATTGTTGATCACCGACTGATCGGCGACCTTACGTTACCACCTTTTACATTAGCAAAAATGACCAGTGACGCATTTGCCAGCGGGTTTTCCATCGCCATGCTGTGGGCGGGCGCAGTAAGTTTAGTCATGACCGTGTGGCTACTGGTCATGCTCCATCCCCACTTTCGTCATTCCTCAATTCAACACCCAATCATGGTAAGTAAATCTCAAGATTAAGAAGAGGAAATTTTATGTTAGCTCAAATAAAAATAGACCCAATTGAAGAGTTGATTGACTTTGCTTTATGCGTTGACGCCTGCATGGTTCCCCCGTCCGCGCTCGCTTTTCAAAGCAAACGCCTGCTGGATAATCTTGGCTGTCTGGCCGCTGGCTATAACCAGACCGGCGTAGATGCAGCATTAAAATTAGCGCGCCGCTGGAGTGGTTGTACCGAAGCACACATTTTGGGCAGTAGTGAGCGTCTGGCGGCGCCGCAGGCCGCTTTTGTTAATGCAGTAAGAGCCAGATCGCTGGACTATTGCGACGTGTTATCGCCAGGTTGGCACCCCAGCTCATCGGATATTCCGGTCGCATTGGCCGCCAGTGAATTGTCAGGGGTATCCGGTTTAGATATGCTCGCTGCACTAGCGGTCGCTCAGGACTTTGGCCAGCGCATCAATCTTGCGGCTCAGGCCAATGGATTTTTCTACCGTGGTTTTGACTCAAACATTCTCGGTTTATTCTCGGGGACGGTCATTGCTGCACGCCTGCTAAAGCTGAACCGGGAAGCATTTACTTCCGCTATTGGGCTGGCGTTTGATTTCGGAATTGGGACCTTTCAGCACTACCAAGATAAAACGCTGGCAGTTCGCATCAGCCAAGGAATAGTGGCGCGCCATGCTCTGGAAGCAGCGATGCTAGCTCAGGAAGGGATAAGTGGTCCGAAACGAGTACTGTGCGGTGAAAACGGTTTTTTCAACTTGTATGCGCCGGGAAAACCCGATCTATCGCAATTAACCCATAAACTGGGTTTGCAATTTTTAGGTGAAGAAGCCACCTGTTTTAAACTATATCCTCATTGCAGCATATTACTTTCCCTGACGGATACCCTGCTTAAAACTAATTTACCTAAAACGTTAATAACCGATCCCAAAACCCGCCTCATGCTGAATGCTTCGCCTACAATGCGCATGGTATGTGGTGCGGACTATGCGCCTGAGAAGACCCCTGCGATTGACGCCCAGTTTAGTGCCCGATACGTGATTGCCAACGCCGTTCTGCGGGGAAAAGCCACCTCGGCCGAATTCAGTGCCGAGTCAGCGCAAGATCCGCAGGTGATGGCCCTCGCAAAGCGTGTTGAAATACGCGAGCAGCCTGAATTCGAACGTTTTGACAAGTTTGAACTTCATATCATGCCAGAAGGAAATCCCCCGATAATTATTAAGTCAGCCTTCGGTCGTGGTTGGCCGGAAAATCCGACCGACTTGCAGGACATTCGTAATAAATTCATCACCTGTTGTTCGTTATCAAACTGTGAGCAATTTCAAGCTAACAGCAATACGTTAATTAATATTGTGGAAAATTTAACTAATGCGCCATCAATTGACGCACTCATTTCTTTACTAAGCCTGAAACCTTTCTGAAAGAGGTAAAATTATTTTTTGGCGAATATTTTAATTTCAACCCATTGACATACCCACAGGTTACTTTTGTTAATACAGTGAGAGTCCCTCAGAGATAAAAAGGTGATCATTCTGGTAGTCTTGACAGGAAGATAATTCTGATTTGGCTTATTTATTAGCCATTTACTGGCAAAGGCGATCCCACTCAGGGGAGTCAATTTCCTGCTTTCATGTATCCTTGGTAAGGGGGTGAACTCACGTTGTGCAGATAAAATAATGTTATAGACTGACCAGTATCAGCTAAAGCTATTTTCGGCGTAGGGCAACAGCTCGCTGATTCGGTTGTTGGGCCAGGTCGGCAAGCGGGTCAGTACATCCCGCAACCAGATATACGGGTCGTGGCCGTTGAGTTTGGCGGTTTCCAGCAGACTCAGGATAGCCGCCATCCGTTGCCCAGCACGCAACGAACCGGCAAACATCCAATTCTTGCGCCCAAGAGCCACCGGACGTATCGCATTTTCACAGCGGTTGTTATCTATGGGTACTCGCCCGTCATCCAGATAGCGCAGTAAGGCCGGCCAGCGTTTCAGGATGTAGTCCAACGCTTTGCGCAGCGCGGAGTTGGGCGCGGCCTGCGGCTGTTGCAACACCAGCCACTGATGGAAGACCTCCAGTCCAGGTTTCGCATAGCGCTGTCGCCATCGGCGTTTTTTATCCGCCGGACGCTGTTTGATTTTACGCTCAAGTTGGTACAACTCACGGATGCTGTCGAGGGCCAGTTTGGCCACCGGGCTTTTATTGATGGTAAACAGTTCAAAGAACTTTCGTCGGGCGTGCGCCCAACAGCCCGCTTCCAGGGCCTGGCCGCTGTCGAACAACGCCTGGTAACCGGCGTAACCATCTACTACCAGAGTACCGTGCCAGCCATCAAGGATGTCGCGCGCATACTGTCCGCTGCGTCCCGGCTGACAGTCATACAGCACTATCGCCTGCTCGGCGCTTTGAGCGGTAACATAGGCCCAGAGATAACCACGTTGAGTTTTACCCTTGCCGGGGTCGAGAATGGAGAGCGTGGTTTCATCGGCTTGCAGCACCGGATGTTGCAGCAGGTCGTGATGCAGGCGCTCGGCCAGCGGTTTGAGCGCCGCGCCCACGGCGCCGAACCAGCCCGCCAGCGTACTGCGCGGGATATCAACACCGCTGCGTTGATAGATAACCTGTTGGCGATAGAGCGGCAGATGATCGAGGCATTTGGCGCTGACCACCTGCGCCAGCAACCCTGGGCCGGGCTGGCCTTTTTCTATCAGCTGTGCCGGCAGCGGAGCACTGACCACGGTATCGCAGTGTTCACAGCTGAACTGCGGGCGGATATGGCGATGCACGATAAAACGCGCCGGCACATACTCCAGCCTTTCGCTGATTTCATCACGGATAAAGCGCAGGGCATGGCCACAGTCCGGGCAGCTATCGGATGCCGGGGCAAGGTGAATATCCTGGCGTGGTAGTTCCGGCGGCAGCGGTCGGCGTTTGGGCACGGCGGGTTTGTCGGCTTCAGGTTCGGGTAATAACGTGGCCAACTGTTGTTCAATATCGGCGGCATCAGCCTCGATATCTTCATCGAACAGTCCGCGCTGTTCACCCTGGAAGGCTTCGCTTTTACGCCCGAAGCGCCACTGGCGGGCATTTTTTAGCGCCTCTTCCAGTTGCTGGATATAGCACGTTTGTGTCTGGTTTTGCTGCGTCTGCTGCTCGAGGTCCGCGAGTAATTTCAACGCCAGAGCGCGCAGTTCATCGGGGTCTTTTGAGGTCAGCAAGGCATCGATATTCATGCGACCATTTTATCAGCGTGGCACCAGATTGTCATTGATAATCAATATATTAAATACTATTTTTGTTATTTCCAGCCGGTTAAATCCAGGCCATCCACCCGCTGCCAGTCGATGCCTTTCATCAGCCAGTCTGCCTGCTCGGGTGACAGCAGCCAGACGACATCACCTTGCCGGGGCCAGATAAAGTGGCCCTGATGAAGACGGCGGGAACGGTCACGGTAGCGTCATTGCGATGATGTTTGAGCCAATAATAAAAGGTGGCAGGGTTCAAATCGTGTTGCTGACAATAGTGCTGTCTGGTTAATCCACTCTGTTGCCAGGCATCGAGATGCTGTTGCCGCTCACTGTGAGAATACCGTTTTGCCATATTTCACCTCCGATTCGTTGTATTGAATGAGGGAAGCATGTGGCAGCAGAGCTTTGTTAACAATACGAGTTCGCCGTACGCTTACTCCAGACAAGCCAGAAACCGGGCTAAAATCTGCAGAGTAAAAAACGAATAAGAGTGTCAACTTCGTTGACAGCTACCGGGTGGTCTCAGTCCAGAACAATTTGAAAACGATAACCTCGCTTAGGCCTGTGTCCACATTACTTGGGTAGGATCAACTCTCATATAGCAGCTCTTGCTAAGGTGATTTACCATCACAAACAACAATATGAACCCCATCATCAATTAAACCATCAGTCACATGAATTTTACCGTGTTTCGAAATCACTATAGCTTCAATATCAGTTTGTTGGTTTAAGTAAAAAATGGCGTCATGAATGTAAGATAAAAATCCAGCGGTACTCCAAATTTCACCATCTATAGAATATTTGGAAAAAATCGTAATGCTGGCAATATCTGTTGAAATTGGCATTCCCGTCTGAGTATCAAGCAGGTGATGATAGCGCTGACCATTGGCTTCGAAGAAACGTTCATTGATACCAGAAGTAACCATAGAACCTCCTGTAAGCGGCATAACGCGAACTACCGACCCACGTTCAGCTAAAGGATTTTGAATGCCCACATTCCATGCCTGGTTGGTCTTATTAGGCACATTACCAATAGTTAATACATTCCCTCCTAAGTTAATGAAACCATGTTCAACACCAGCGCTCACCAGTTTCTTTTTCACTTCATCGGCAAAGTAACCTTTGGCAATTGCCCCTAAATCGATTTCCATGTTTGATTGAGTCAGGTAAACGGACTGTTCATGTTCATTCAGAACAATATTGTGCGGATCAACCAAAGGGAGTTTTTCAGATATTTCATCTCGCATTGGTACTCTGGCATTTTTAAAGCCAATACGCCACGTTTTGACCAAAGGCCCAATGGCAATGTTGAAGGGATTTTTTGAATCCACACTAATCGCTTTGGCTATTTTTATTAGTTGAAAAAGATCTGGTTGTACGACAACGGGGGCAATACCTGCGTTTTGGTTCACGCACATTAATTCAGAATAAGGCTGATTCACTGTGAATCGCTGGGCATATTGATAGAGCTGGCGGTAGGCATCCTTGATGAGTTGTTCTCCATTCGGATGGTAAATTACTAAATCAATGAATGTCCCCATCATCTGGAATCTGGTTTGATATTTTGTCATTTTCATTATTTTGCGGATTAGCATGGCATTAATAAATCAGAGGGAAGCATACTCCCTCTGATTTACTGTATTTCACTGAGATCAAATCTGCTCGGCTACACTCTCACCAGCAATTCGACCATAAGTAAAGATATCAATTAACGCGTTTCCACCCAGACGGTTACCTGCGTGGATACCTCCAGCAACTTCACCTGCCGCATACAAACCAGGAATGATGTTGCCTTCTTTATTGATAACACGCGCTTTAGTATCAATTTTTAGTCCCCCCATCGTGTGGTGCACCGATGGTTGCCGTGGTGTTGCGTAGAATGGTCCTTGTTCCACTTTCAAACCGAATGCACTCTTATGGAACTCAGGATCATGACCCTGATCTACATAGATGTTGTACTGATTGATCGTTGCCGTTAATTCAGCTGCTGGAACACCAATTTTCTCAGCCAGCTCATCAAGTGTATCCGCTTGAATGATGATACCTTCTTTGATTTCTCGTTCGATGGTTTCATCAGATGTATTCGCGGCTGTCTGACGAATCTTCTCATCGGCAATCATGTATATGACGCTACCGTTATCGAAAAAGGCCTCAGCGAGTACATCACGACTTCCGCACTCATCAATAAAACGTTTACCTTGTTGGTTCACAAAGACAAAGTTCTCTGGTGGTACGATCAATCCTGTTAGCAGTGCGCCAGATTTCGGGTCGCCAATTGGCATCAGCTGAACAAAGCCCATACCCACTAACTCTGCACCAACTTTCTCACCAATTGCGATGCCATCGCCAATAAGTGCCGGAGAGTTGGTTGTTTTAATATCATCTGCAATTTCTCTCCAGTAAGTATTGTATTTTTTGATCATCTTTGTGTTGGCACCGAAACCACCTGATGCGAGCACCACACCATTATTTACACTGAGTACCAGCCTGGTACCATTTGCCTGTGTTGCTTTGATGCCAACAACTTTACCCTTTTCAACAATCAAATCCGTTGCACGGGTATCGGTGATTATTCGGCCCCCTTTTTCTTGAATTCGCTTCTGTAGTTTATCAACAAACTCAACACCCTTAGGACGTTTTGGCTTGTGCGCACGACGCCACAATGCACCTACAGGGATTTCAACCACACTGCGATCAAAGTCGATGCCTTTATCACTCAACCAATTGATTGACTCCATAGCATTCGAGGTTAAGGTTTCCACTAAGTCGTATTGACCATAAATGGATTGACCATTCAGATCGGTACGTTTACCTCCCAGGTAAGTCTGGATGCGATGTAGCTCAATAGAATCGAATAGATAGTGTTTACCGTTTTCCACATCAACAAAGTAGCTATTAAGCTGTTTTTTAAGTATTTTAAAATCAGCAAGATACCCATCTACAAACTCTGATTCCGGCGTATCGGCAATCGCCATCAAGTTTTCTTTTTCCCCCGGTAGAGCACGGAAGCCATTCTGCCACTCGGGCTCCGCTGCATTTACCCAACCGCCAGTGCGAACGGTGTTACCACCAATGGCCGGGAATTTTTCCAGTAAAATGACTGATTTGCCTTTATCAAGGGCAGTAAGGGCTGCGCTCAAGCCTGCACCGCCGCCGCCAACAACCACGATGTCAACGGTTTCTTCAATAGTTTCAGATGACCATTCAACCGGTTTTCTCGCTTTACAACGAAGCGCTTCAGAGTTACCGCCAGCAAGGTCAACCGCATTTGAAACACCATCAATAACCGCCTGGCTACTTACCGTTGCGCCAGAAATTACATCAATATTTAGCGTTTGGTCATTGATAATTTGTTGAGGAATACGCTCAAATGCTGGATTCGCAATGCCATCAGACTCTTTTGAGGAATCAACAAAAATATCAAGGATCTTATCTTCCGAAAAGGCCACCGTTACCGGTAAGTCGCTGTTATGACCTCGTCCGTAAGCCGTATATTTACCCGGTTTAAATTCAATTTTAACGTTTTGCAGTTCTTTAATGCGTTGATGTTTTAGTGCTTCAGCCGCACTATCCACAATCATATAGTCCATGATTTCCCAAAGCGGAGTCGGTATTTGTAATTCTCCCTGTTGGGCAATATCAGCAAATTCTGCACACTGCTCATTGTTTAGAGCCTTAGCGGCCCAAGTCGGCTCAACCAAATAGCCTTTACCGACACTCACTATATCGTAACCTTGTGAGAGCGCCTGTTCTGCATCAGCACGCTGGACAATTCCCCCTACGCCAATGACCGGCACTTTTGCTACATTTTCCGATTGAAGTTGACGATACTTAGTGATGAGTGATTCTTTATCCTCTGGATCCACAATGGAGTTACGTGCCCAGTTCCCCATAGAAAAGTGGAAATAATCCAGGCCACAGATTGCGAGTTTATCCAAAAGATACATAGTATCGTTAAAGCGGATTCCCGGTTCTTCCAGCTCTTCTGGCGAGAAACGATAGCCGATAATGAAATCTGTTTTCTCATGAGATAAAGCAACTTGTTTGACCTTTTCCAAAACCGCAAGCGGGAATGTCGTACGTTTTTCAATGGTCCCACCCCATTTGTCATTTCTGCGGTTTGAGTGAGGAGAGAAAAATTGCTGGATGAGGTAAGTGTTAGCACCGTGGATCTCAACACCATCAAAACCAGCCAGAATGGCACGACGAGCGGCATTACCAAAGTTTTCAATCATTGCTTCGATCTGAACTTCAGTCATTTCAAGTGGTGTTTCTGCATTATCACGCAGAGCTGCAACAGGACTTGCCGATATTGGCTGGTGACCACCGTTGTATTCCGGATTTGCCATACGTCCTGCGTGATAGATCTGCAATATCGCTTTTGAGCCCTTTGCCTTGATCGCATCAGCTAATTTTTTCAAGCCAGTCACTTTGCTATCCGTATCAATCCCTAATGCACCAGGAAAAGCACGACCATAATTTTCAACAAAAGCACTTTCAACAATAACTGCGCTTGCATCACCAGAACGAGATTCGTAATAGGTGATCATCTCTTGCGTCACTCCGCCATCAAAAAAAGCAGATTGAATCGTCATTGGTGCCATTACAATACGATTTTTTAGCTTGTTTCCTGATTGAAATAATATTTCTTTGATTAACTGGCTCATGAATTTTCCTTTAGCAAATCTCTTCTCATATGGAACGTTTCCGCATCATTATTTTTATTTTTCTCAACATCATAATGACGATGTGAAAGTTCTTGTTATGACGTCTTGCTGTTGTTCTCGTGTAAGTGAGTTAAAACGCACGGCGTAACCCGATACACGAATAGTGAGTTGAGGATAATCTTCCGGATGTTCCATCGCATCCAGCAGCATTTCACGGTTCATCACGTTCACATTGAGATGCTGTCCCCCTTCTATAGCCTCGTCATGGTGGAAGTAACCATCCAGCAAGCTGGCCAGATTTTTACCGCGGACCGCATCATTTTTGCCAAGAGCACCAGGGACAATGGAAAACGTATAGGAAATCCCATCTTTAGCGTAAGTGAATGGCAAACGTGCCACTGATGTCAGAGAAGCGACAGCGCCTTTCTGATCCCGCCCATGCATCGGGTTAGCACCCGGACCAAATGGTGCGCCAGCACGGCGGCCATCTGGTGTGTTCCCCGTTTTCTTACCGTAAACAACATTAGAGGTGATGGTCAGCACTGACTGAGTTGGTGTGGCATGGCGGTAGGTTGGATGTTTCTGAATTTTCTTCATAAACCGCTCAACCAGATCACAGGCCAGTTCATCCACCCGAGCATCATTGTTACCGAACTGCGGGTAGCTGCCGGAAATTTCAAAATCGACAGCAATACCCGCTTCATTTCGAATGGGTTTGACCTGCGAAAATTTAATCGCTGAAAGTGAATCAGCCGCAACGGATAGCCCTGCGACACCACATGCCATAGTACGATAGACATCACGATCCATGAGCGCCATGAGGGAGGCTTCATAGCTGTAACGATCGTGTGAGTAATGGATGATATTCAGTGCGGTTACATACTGAGTGGCAAGCCAGTCAAGCATACTGTCATAACGTGCCATGACATCTTCAAAATCAAGTATTTCCGATTTTACTGGCTCAGTTTTTGGCCCAACTTGTACGCCTGATTTTTCATCAATACCGCCATTGATTGCATAAAGTAATGCTTTAGCAAGGTTAGATCTGGCACCGAAAAATTGCATATGCTTACCGAGGATCTGTGGGCTTACACAGCAGGCGATAGCATAATCGTCATTACCAAAATCGTTTCGCATCAGATCGTCGTTTTCGTACTGAATTGAAGATGTATCAATCGAGACTTTCGAAACGAACTGTTTGAATCCGTCAGGAAGTTGCTCAGACCACAGGACGGTCAGGTTTGGTTCAGGCGCAGCCCCCATGTTGTATAACGTTTGCAAATATCGAAACGTGGTGCGCGTGACAAGGGTGCGACCGTCTGTCCCCATTCCGGCCATCGCTTCAGTAGCCCATACCGGATCGCCGGAGAACAGCGAGTCATATTCCGGAGTACGCAGATAACGAACCATTCTCAGTTTCATGATGAAATGGTCAATAAGTTCCTGAGCCTCCTGTTCATTAAGCAGACCAGCAGAAAGATCACGCTCAATGTAAACATCCAGGAAGGTTGAAGTGCGGCCAAGTGACATGGCTGCACCATTCTGGGATTTTACTGCGGCAAGATAGCCGAAATAAGTAAACTGAACCGCTTCCTGCGCAGTTCGTGCCGGGCCAGCCATATCAATACCGTATTTCAGCCCCATTTCGTGAATGTCATGTAATGCTTTAATCTGGTCTGCCAGTTCTTCACGTAACCGCAGTACCGAAGTGGGGTGCTCTGCGTTTTCCAGCATTGGCTGAGTGGATTCAAACTGTGCTTGTTTGTCCTGAATAAGGAACGCCAGGCCATACAGCGCAATGCGACGATAGTCACCTATAATGCGACCCCGTCCGTATGCATCTGGTAAGCCAGTAATCACACCAGATTTACGGCAGGCAAGGATATCCGGGGTATAAAGTTCGAAACAGGCCTGGTTATGGGTTTTACGGTAATCCGTAAAAATTTTTTCGGTCACCGGATCCAGCTCTTTGCCGTAAACTTCACATGAATTTTTCACCATGCGAATACCGCCGTAAGCAATAATTCCTCGCTTAAGCGGCTTATCTGTCTGGAGACCAACAATTTTTTCTTCAGTTTTATCGATATAACCTGCGTCATGCGACGTGATTGTAGAAGGCAGGGACGTATCGAAATCAACGGGAGCGTGAGTGCGGTTTTCCTGTTTTATCCCTTCAAGAACGATATTCCATAATTTAGTTGTCGATGGGGTGGGTCCTGCGAGAAATGCGCTATCGCCCTCATATGGAATATAGTTTTGTTGAATAAACTCCCTGACATCGACCGCTTTCTGCCACTTATCGCCGACAAACCCCTTCCAGGCTTCAGTCATCATTCGCGTGTCTACTTTCATTTTAGTTACCTCATAACTTAATATTGACCGATCGTCTAATAATTAATGCTACTATCCCATTGTTTTGCTAATATTCAACAATTGTGTTTTTTTTCATCGTGTTATCGTGTGGTTTATTGATAAATATCAATTCCACGCTGATTAATCGCTGTCAGATCATGTACTGGAGCGTTTTACTGGCAATCGGAGTTTGAAAAACTGGGGAAGAAGGTGAAAATCATCAGCCCACAGTATGTAAAACCTTTTGTTCGTGGGCAGAAAAACGATGGCAATGATGCACTGGCTATTGCTATCGCACTGATGTTACAGCGTACCGAAAAATGGTGACAGATTGTTCCTGCACAGTCAGAACCTGATATTTATACTGGTCCCAGAGACCGTCCATGTGTTGAGGCGACTGTATGCGGATTGCCATTTGGCACAGGAATTCCTGATGTCGGATAGATGTAAGCAACAACCAAAAACCTGTTCAGTGCTTGCAAAACGGAGGTAGTCCATAGATATAAAATGTAGCATCGGAGATACTCAGCTTGCGACAGACTTCCGGTATCGGAGTCCCCAGTTCAGCCTGCTTCAGGGCAAAACAATCTGCTCTTCGGTAAATCGTGATTTTTTCATCGGCACCACCGCCTTTCAGGCGAGGATTCATCATGCCGGAATTCTGTTTCTGAATGGAGCAGGATGGAGCAGGATTTTGGGTCAGGGTCAGACGTCCATTACATCACTACAGCTTGTGTTATTATCCAACACATTGATCATGCGGAGATGAATGATGGCAGGTGAAACGCGCGGTCGCGGAAGGCCCCGGAAAACAGAAAGTACATATTCAGATACCCGTAATGACCTGATCCGCAGCGGACTGGAACTTCTGACACAAAATGGATTTCTTTCAACTGGTGTCGACGCCATTGTAAAAAATGCAAATGTACCGAAGGGCTCATTCTATTACTACTTCAAAAGTAAAGAAGAATATGTGCAAACAGTTCTGAATACATATGACAGTTTTTTTGAACACAAACTGAAGAAACATCTTCACAATACATCCTATGCTCCAATGGAACGTATCGAAAACTTTGTTAATGATGCCTGTGAAGGGATAAAAAAGTACAATTTCACTAGGGGATGTTTGGTAGGAAATATGATGCAGGAGAGCCCAGGACTCCCTTCATCATTTATAAAACAACTTCAGAATATTCTGGATAACTGGCAGCACCTTGTTTCTGTTTGCCTGTTTGATGCTTTATCCACAGGAGAGATAATGTCTGATGTTAATGCGAAACAACTGGCAGCTATTTTCTGGAGTGGCTGGGAAGGAGCGGTAATGCGTTCTAAGCTATATTGCACGATGCAACCTATTTACGATTTCTGGAACTACTTTAAAATTTCTGTCAGATATCAGAATGAACTACGGGATCTAAAACTAAAATAGTCAGAAGACTCGAAAGTGATAGGGATAAACGTCCCCATTCTCTGGACCGTATGCCTATTTATAACTCGACTGATCATCGTTAATTTGTATTAGTCACGACTAATACAATAGGTAGTAACGGTTTTTTCCACTATAAAACTTTTTGTATAAGGCATTCAGTTCATGCCGATTGAAATCTTCTGATATTTCACTATCAGTGAGTTCCTTCGGGTCCATACTGATGGTTTTTCTCATAGCGAGAATCATGATATTGGCTGATAGTTTCCCGCTATAGTTAAAACCTAATAATTTGAACTTCCTGGTGGACGCCATTTACAATCCTTCCTCTATGATATATCCCAAAAGCTTTATATCATGTGGTTTATTTTTATCTACTAACAAGCTGAGTTGGCGAATAGTTTTTCCATTACGCATTTTCTTTTTTAGATAGATCCGGCGCAATCCGCGACCCCAGTAAAAACTGTAGTTTTTATCTGGAATATTGGCAAGGCGGATCGTCGCGCCGGTGAATTCAAGTGGGGTGACCGTCCACGTAATTATTAGTGGCAGACACAAGTGCCCGCCAACCTGACATTTGAAATTGGCAAAAGTAAGGACTCACAGGATTGGTACTATGATCAGACCTAGCCCGGCAGTTGGATAATTCAGTTCAACACCCATGTCGGCGCATCACCACGGGTACTGAATATCGCTATTGCCGCAGCCAGTAATAATGGTATGACGACGCCGGCCACTACGCCGCAACTAGTGGTGAAGGTCAACGATCAACTACTGAGCACGCTAAAGTACAGCAATGATAAAGCCATTTACCGTGAAGCCATGCAAAGCGGTAAATACCACGAGGTCCATATCCCGCTACCTGAAGGCATTCTGAAAAAGGATGTCAATCGCGTCACACTGGAGTTGCAAGATGGTATGGTGATGTATGATGCCATCAGCCTGCGTGAGCCGCCGTCTGAAGAGGAATAATCGACGAGTTATCCATAACAAGCATCCCCCCGCTTACACGCTGTCTCTTATACACAAATCCTCCGGCAAAATTGTCGGGGGATTTTTTTGAATCTTTTCTCCGTTTGTTGATCTCTATCTGATACTCCCCCCTGTTTCTGGTGTGCTGTTATGGTGTTTTCTGATTGTTATTCATGGGCTGACGACATTTTTGGATCCGCTGAATTAGGGGATTTACGCCGTACCCGGCGGCTTGTCACCCTGGCTTCCTCACTGGCTCAATACACTGGACTGTCTATCGTGAAATCCTCCCATTCTTCTGCTGAAGTTGAAGGTGCCTATCGCCTGATGCGCAACCCTGCCGTTTTGCCTGACGCCATTGCTGACGCCGGTTTTGCTGCGACGACCAGAGTCGCTGCTGAACACCCGCTCCTGCTTGCTCTGGAAGATAGCACCTCACTGAATTTCAGCCACAGTACCGTTCGGGAAGAACTGGGTAACATCACCAACAGCCAGCGCGCCCGTGGGCTTCAGGTACACTCCGTCCTGCTTTATGCGCCAGGTTGTGCTCATATGGTCGGTCTTATTGAACAACAGCGCTGGAGCCGTGAATCAGACAGTTACGGTAAAAAACACCAGCGTAAACAACGCCCTTATGAAGAGAAAGAGAGTTACAAATGGCAGAAAGCTTCTGAGCATATGGCACAACGGCTGGGTGAAATCCAGTCACGGGTTATCCCTGTCAGCGACAGGGAGGCAGATATCTGGCATTACCTTGACTATAAACTCAGCCAGGGACAGCGGTTCGTGGTCCGGGCGGCACAGAACCGCCTGCTGGCGGAGGCTCCCGGTAAACTGTTCAGCCTGCCGGCGCATCTGACAGAGGCAGGCAGTCATACGCTGAATGTGGTACAGAAAGGTGGGCGGGCAGCCCGTCAGACGCAAATGTTTATCAGCTACAGCGTCGTGCAGTTGAAAAAAGCAACCGGAGAGGCATCGCTGTCATTAACGTATATCTGCTGCCGGGAAGCGGCTCCGGAAGGGGCCTGCTGGCATCTACTAACCTCAGAGAAGGTGGAAAACACGGAACAGGCAAGGGCCATAGTGGGTTATTACGAACGGCGGTGGCTGATAGAGGAATACCACAAGGCATGGAAAAGCGGCGGCGCACGGGTGGAAGAGTTGCGGATGCAGACGCGGGACAATCTGGAGCGAATGGTGACAATCCTGGCGTTCGTGGCAGTGAGGGTGCTGGCGTTACGGGAGGGAGGCGTGAGTGAAGAAACACAGAACGAAAGTTGCGAATCGGTGCTAAGTGAGGTGGAGTGGAAGTTGCTGTGGGTGAAGCAGGAAGGAAAAACGTTACCGGAAAGTCCCCCGACAGTGAAATGGGCCTGCCTGTCACTGGCAAAACTGGGGCGATGGTATGACAGTAAGCGAACGGGAAAACCGGGCTGGATAGTCATATGGGATGGCTGGTTCAAACTTCAGGATATGGTTGAAGGCTACAGACTGGCAAAGTCTCTTGATCAGGAGATCTGATCAAGAGACAGGCTTACACGGGGGGATGTTATTGATGCTGTCACCACAGTAGTCACTCCCTGTATTTAATCATCAAAATACAAGCGTCCCTTCTTTGGTTCCCCTGGTGTTGGAGGATGACAGATCTCGTTATTTCCAATAAAAAACAAGCAAGCAAATTATAATTTAAAAAATAATAACTTATGTCCAGCCAATAGCCAATTCATCAGACCAACTAAACGATAGCGCAATGCAAATGTTTAAGTCAACGTATTAGTAGACATAAAGGTGCTATTTGTGTCTACTTTTTATGATTTTTAGGCATTCATTACAGTTTTACTCATTTATTCTCCTATAGCCTCGCCGCCTCACCACTGGAAATATATTGGCTCGCAACCTCACGAGTGTTCTGTTTTTCCACAGAAATGGAATCTTGTTCCGCTCAGGGTTGGATGACATCACGGCGTGATATATAGTGGCCTGAGAAGCTATTGCTGAAGGAATTACCATGAAAACAACCAATGCCCAGCGTAAAGTAAACATCATTAAAAATATTGAATATCTGATGCGTACGCGCGGAGAAACCAAAGCCTCTTTTTCAAACCGCACCGGCGTTACGCGAACCACAATCTATAAAATACTTGATGGTCGCGTTAATAACGTGCAGCAATCGACCGTTAACAGAATCTCGGACTTTTTTGGCGTTTCTTGTGAAGAAATAGAAGATTAAGATCTTGAAAAGGTCGAGTTGCTTAATAAAACCATCTCTTTTGAAGGCAATAGAAATCCTTCTGCCGTACCGATAATTCCTCAGTCAGAACTACTATCTGTATTTGAACAAAAAATTGGACAGTTAACCATTCAATACCCGTTAACCTATTTCTTTGGCGATGAAGCAAATATGCTGGCGATAAAAGTAGAGACCGCTATTGGTGATCAATTCTCACCTAACGACACTATTATTATCAAACGCCCACCAGCACTGGTATTGAATACACCAATGCTCTGCTATTCATACTCATCTGGCTTTATTATCCAATCAGCAGAAGAGCAGTCTACAGCAGATAAAAATAAACCACATGATATAAAGCTTTTGGGATATATCATAGAGGAAAGATTGTAAATGGAGTCTAACAGGAAGTTTAAATTATTAGGTTTTAACCATAGCGGGAAACTATCAGCCAATATCATGGTTCTCGCTACGGGAAAAACCATCAGCATGGATCTGAAAGAACTCACTGATAGTGAAATATCAGAAGATTTCAATCGGCATGAACTGAATGCCTTATACAAAAAGCTTTATAGTGGAAAAGAAATTGTTACTACCTATGATCTTAGTGACCGTCATGATCGTTCCTGGCATGCTTATGTTCTGCTCAGTATCGCACTAACTGTTATTTTTATTTTTTCCACTATCGCCGGTGTTAAACCCATTAATATTCCCAAATTGAATATGATTGTTCCACCTGCGGTTTTCGTTTATCCCATTACGTTTATTCTGGTGGATATTCTTAATGAATTTTACGGTTTGAAACTGGCCAGACGGACGATTATCATCAGCTTCTTCGCCCACCTTTTTTTCGTGTTGGCGTTATGGATTACCAGCCTGATTCCGCCACTGCCCCAATGGGAATACGGCCAAACTTATAATGGCATTATTCATAGTATGATGGCGGTATTGGTGGCCTCATCTCTCGCTTATCTGGTTTCTGAAAACGTTAATGCCTACGTACTGTATAAAATAAAGATCCTGACCAAATCCAAATATCTGTTTATCCGAGTGATTACCAGTACCGTTACAGCGTCTGCCCTGGACAGTATTATTTTTTGTACCCTGGCGTTCTATAATGTACTAAGTTTTGAGATAATCAAAGAGATGATTTTGTCGCAATTTCTGATCAAAGTAGGCTATGCGGTGCTGGGTGTCGGCCCTATTTATGGTACCCGCAAACTGTTCAGAAGCTATATCAATACCGCTACGGCAAGGAACTGATTACATGCATATTACGGAAAAAGATCACATCACACATTTGGGCGTCCGCTCCCATTATCCAGACCAGTACTCACCCCAGTTGCTGGAAGCCTTGCCCCGCGCCCGTGGCCGGGAAGTGATTGGTTTGAATACGCCGGCGTTACCGTTTACCGGATACGACTTGTGGACAGCATTTGAGCTTTCCTGGCTGAATAATAAAGGCAAACCCGTGGTGGGAATTGCGGAATTTATTATTCCCGCCAGCTCTGAAAACCTGATTGAGTCAAAATCATTCAAACTTTACCTTAACAGCCTCAATCAGACCCGTTTCCGAGACCTTGAAACCCTGCTCGCGACCTTAATCAACGATTTGTCTGAAGCCGCCAAGGGAGATGTCAAGGTTACGCTGTACCCTGGATTATCCGGTTACTCTTCGGCTATTGATACACTGCCCGGTATCAATATTGACGATCTGGATATTGAAGTGAACAACTATGACTTTAATCCGGATTATCTGAAATACGCCATATCCGAAAAATCAGACTATATCGCTGAAACATTATGCTCCAATTTACTGAAATCCAACTGTCTGGTGACCTATCAGCCTGACTGGGGCAGCGTCGTCATTAACTATGAAGGTAAGCAAATCGATCGAGAATGTCTGCTACGTTATCTGATCTCTTTTCGTCAGCATAATGAGTTTCATGAACAGTGTGTGGAAAGGATCTTCAATGATATCAAACGCTACTGCCAACCCCAGAAACTGACCGTGTTTGCCCGTTATACGCGACGTGGCGGGCTGGACATCAACCCATTCCGCAGCGATTTCGAAGAAAAAACAACGACGGGCCGCCTGATTCGTCAATAAACCGCTATACCCCAAATAATTCGAGTTGCAGGAAGGCGGTAAGAGAGTGAATCCCGAGGAGCTTACTCAGGTAAGTGATTCGGGTGAACGAACGCCGCCAACACACCTGCGACTTGAAGTATGACGGGTATAACCCTTCCGCCTGCGGTTAAACCGAGTCATGCCCGTGCAATACCGGGCATGACGCGATAGAACAATAAAAAGTATATCAACCACCTGGGATGTTCCGGTGTAAACGGGGATAGCGTCTAATCGGTTGCTTCAGTTACCCCTTTCACCATCAAATGCTGCTTCAGGTAGCTAATAAACGTATTAATACGCACCGGTACATGACGGCGATGCTGATAAACCGCATAAATATCCGCATCAGGCGTTTTGAAATCCGTCAGCAGCGCCACCAGTTCCCCCCGTTCGAGATGAGCCTTCACATCCCAGAAAGAGCGCAGGATAATACCTTGCCCATCCAACGCATAATGCACAATCGTTTCACCATCATTGCTGGAAAGGTTGCCGAAAGCACGATGTGTCAGCTCCTCACCGTCCCGATAAAAACGCCATAACGCATAGTCACTCTCATACTGACGCAGCACCAGGCAATTATGGGCAACCAGCTCCGCTACCGTTGCCGGTGTTCCGGCACGTTCAAGATAGGCAGGTGCTGCGCATAATATGCGGGGATTATTCATCAGTTTATGAGCAACCAAGCGGGAGTCCGGTGGTTCCCCCACCCGGATATCAATATCAACCCCGGCATCCAACATGTTTACTGGCAGGCTCGCTAGCCGAAGTTGTATCTCCAGTTCAGGATGTTGCTGGGAAAAGGAGGAAATCAGCGGTGCGACATACCGTCGGCCAAAACCAAAAGAGGCATTGATGGTTAACTTACCGCGTAACGCCAGTTGATTACGGCCCACCACACTTTCCAGCTCTTCAATCTCATTCAGTATCGGTAGCGCCCCTTCAGCATAAAGTTGTCCTTCCGGGGTTAAATCCAGGCGTCGGGTCGTTCGTTGAATCAACTGCACACCCAAACGGTGTTCAAGACGAGTCAATCGTTTACTGACCGCGGGCAGTGACACGCCCTGTTCCCGTGCCACGGCAGTCAGGCTGCCAAGAAACGCAATGCGACTGAAAAACAGCAGATCATCAATAGCGCTCATACATTCTTCTCTTTAATTCAACAATGACTTGCTCATAAGACGAATTGTTTACATAAGACAGAGTAAATACACTGGTTCTTACGTTAGTACAACCACACAGGAATCTCTGATGTCTGCACCTCACTACAAAATTGCTGTTATTCCCGGCGATGGAATTGGCAAAGAAGTTATGCCGGAAGGCGTACGGGTGATGGATCGCGCCGCACAACAATTCGGCTTGAACATCCAATGGGAATGGTTCGATTTCGCCAGCGCCGATTACTATCTCAAGCACGGCAAAATGATGCCGGATAACTGGTTTTCCCTGCTGAAAGACGTCGATGCTATTTATTTCGGTGCTGTTGGCTGGCCGGAAGTGGTACCGGACCACGTGTCACTCTGGCAATCCCTGTTATTGTTTCGTCGCGAGTTTGATCAGTATGTCAATCTGCGTCCGTGCCGCTTAATGCCGGGGGTAAAAACGCCACTGGCCGGACGCTATCCGGGGGATATCGATTTCTATATCGTGCGCGAGAATACCGAAGGGGAGTACTCCAGCGTTGGAGGTACGATGTTCGCCGGTACTGATCGGGAAGTAGTGATACAGGAAACAGTAATGACCCGCGTCGGGGTTGATCGCATTCTGAAATTCGCTTACGAGCTGGCGATGCGTCGTCCTAAGAAACACCTCACATCAGCGACCAAATCCAATGGTATCGCTATCACCATGCCATATTGGGATAGCCGTGTCGCAGAGATGGGGAAAAACTATCCGCAGGTCACGGTGGATAAATTCCATATAGATATCCTCAGCGCCAACTTTGTACTGCATCCGGACTGGTTTGATGTGGTGGTTGCCAGCAACCTGTTTGGCGATATTCTTTCCGACCTTGGTCCGGCCTGTACCGGCACCATTGGCATTGCACCATCGGCCAACATCAACCCGGCCCGAAATTTTCCCAGCCTGTTTGAACCGGTACATGGTTCAGCGCCGGATATCGCGGGGAAAGGCATTGCCAATCCGATTGGTCAAATCTGGTGTGGCGCGATGATGCTGGAACACTTAGGGCATTTCGATGCTGGTGCAGCGGTATTGAAGGCAATTGAAACTGTGCTGGCGCAAGGGCCGGAACAGGCACCACTGACGCGAGATCTGGGAGGGAAAGGTAATACTGAATCGTTGGGAAGAGCAATTGCTGACGCATTGTAAGTGAGAATGGGGAAAGCACAAAAAAAGGCCGCTAAACGGCCTTTTTCATAGAAATATTAATGCATGGCGCCAGGAGGGACATCTTTATAGACGTTGACATAAGCGGCCAGGATTTTTTTCAGTAATTTACGCACGTTGATTGCCTTGATTTACGTTGTTGTCTTGTTACTTGCCGGTGAAATATTCTACTGAGTGTTGATAAGCACCACAATACTTTTGTGATATACATCACAAAAATATTCGTATACTCATCTTCTGGTGTACCAATAACGCGGCATATGCTGGTTTTTAGGACCTAAAATCAAACAAATTTTAACGTACTGATGTAACCTATTTTGTTATTCTTTGATATATAAAAGTATTTCACGATGACATAAAAACAGCCATACTAGTACTTCGCCGCCTAAGTCATTACCATCCTTATCTTATGGAAACATGGAAACTCAATCTCTTCTCTGCCTGGCTAGGGTGCTTTTTCACCGGCATGGCAATGAGCCAGATCCTACCTTTTCTACCACTGTATATAGAACAGCTTGGCGTCACTGATCATGCGTCACTGAATCTCTGGTCCGGTCTGGTTTTCAGCTCATCCTTTCTGGTTTCAGCCATTGTCGCACCGCTGTGGGGAAGCCTGGCTGATCGTAAAGGCCGCAAGCTGATGCTGTTGCGAGCCGCGCTGGGGATGGCGATCGTCATGTGCCTACAAGGTTTGGCAACCAACGTCTGGCAACTGTTTTTCCTGCGCGCGGCAATGGGCCTGACATCCGGTTTTATTCCCAATGCCATGGCGCTGATTGCCTCGCAAGTGCCACGCACCAAAAGCGGCTGGGCACTGGGAACACTCTCCACCGGGCAAGTTTCTGGTGTGATTATTGGCCCGCTGCTAGGGGGGTTCATGGCGGATCACCTCGGGCTACGACTGGTATTCTTCGTCACTGGCGGTATGTTGTTCATCAGCTTTTTAATCACACTATTCGCTATCAAAGAAAGTGTTATCAAAGTCAGTAAAGCCGACCGGCTAAGTGGAAAGGCAGTGTTCTCCACATTGCCTTTTCCAATGCTGATTATCAGTTTGTTCTTCACCACCATGATGATCCAGATGGCAAACGGCTCGATCAGCCCTATTTTGACGCTGTTTATCCGTAATCTCTCGCCCGGTATTGATAATATTGCCTTTATCAGTGGCGTCATTGCCTCCGTCCCAGGTATTTCCGCATTGATATCAGCGCCCCGGCTTGGCCGGTTAGGTGACAGAATTGGTTCTCAGCGAGTGCTGATTGTCGCGTTGATTTTCTGCGCCTTGCTATTTTTCCTGATGTCTTCCGTCCAAAATGCCACACAATTGGGTATTTTGCGCTTCCTGCTCGGGTTCGCCGACGGTGCCCTGATGCCCGCCGTACAGACCTTACTGGTTAAATACAGTAGCCAGCAGGTAACGGGTCGTATCTTTGGTTATAACCAGTCTTTTGGCTATATGGGCAATGTCGTCGGCCCACTGCTTGGTTCCAGCATTTCCGCCATGATGGGCTACCGCTGGGTATTTTTGGTGACGGCTCTGCTGGTATTGATCAACATGCTACAGTTACTCATCAGTTTCCGCCGTCTGCCAAGGAAAACCTGATGTTCCAGACTGTTGGCTAACCGATGTATGGTGTCAGAACAGTGATAAGGGGAAAAGAGTAAAGCAATCTGTGCCAATACTGGCGCGGTTTGAAGTTTACAAAGATGTACTAGCGTCTTTACTCTCTTCCCATTATCGAGGCCACTTGCACTTTGCCATCAAACTCATGCTCTTTATTCTCCATACTCTACACGCCGATAGCCGGGTTATAGCGGCTTAGTTGTCGCATCGCAGACTCTTCATCTGCCTTTCATGATTTTGTCATCTTCCTCCTCAAAGATAGCGCCTGTGCAAACGTATGCACTCCTGAAAAAAGGCGCTCACTATGTTTGGCAAGAAACCACTTTCACGTTTTATTCTCGCTTCCGGGCTGCTGTTCAGCCTGATAGGCCACGCAGCAGATTTGGTCATCGCTGGCCGCGATGACGTTTATGGCAAAGCACTCGACAGCACACTGACCCGTTTCCAGCAGAAACATCCCGGCAAGCAGATTGAACTGCTTAAGCTGCCCTACGGCAACCTGTATGAAAAACTGGTCATCTCCATGCGTGAAAACGCGTCAGCCTACGATCTGGTATTGATGGACGATACCTGGAGTCCTGAGTTTGCAGGCAACGGTTGGCTACAACCACTACCGAAAAAGATGCAGAGCAATGACTTTATCCCAGCGGTGATGGATATCTCCCGTGTGCCGGAAAAAACTGGCCCGGCGTACAGTTTACCGGTAGTCGGTAACGTAGAAATGTTTGCCCTGCGCAAGGATTTGTTCGACAAACACCAGCTCAAAGCCCCCACCAGTTGGAACGATGTGCTGAGCAGTGCAAAAATCCTGCAACAACAGGAACCCGGTGTATCCGGCGTGGTATTCCGCGGCATGAAAGGCAACCCGATCGTCTCTGGCTTTATGCCCATTCTGTGGGCCTACAACGGCGCAGTGGTTAAAGATGGTAAAGCCGCGCTGGATTCCCCACAGGCGTTACAGGCTCTGAAAACCTTCATCGCGTTAAAAGCGTTCGCGCCAACTGGTGTGGATGTTTATAACGCCGCCGATGTCCGTCAGTCGCTGGAGCAAGGTAAAGCAGCGATGGCGATTGAAGTGTGGCCGGCATGGGCGGCGGCGCTGGATAACCCGGACAAATCCAAGGTCGTAGGTAAGGTTGAACTACAACCGGCACCCGGACAGGTTGCCGGCCCATCCCCTATGCTAGGCATCTGGCAGATGGCGATTACCAAAAACAGCCAACATAGCAAGCTGGCACAAGAATTCCTGACCTACCTCACCAGCGCTGAAAATCAGAAAGCATTGGCGCTGGAACTGGGACTTCCGCCGACCCGCCGCAGTGTTTATCAGGATAAGCAGATTATCCAGAAATACCGCTGGTATCCGGCACAGTTGACCGCACTGGAGGCTGGCAGAGCCCGTCCACGGATCCGTAACTGGCAGGAAGTGGAAAGTATTCTGGGTGACTATCTGCAACTGGCGTTGATGGATCAAATGCCTGCGCAGGTCGCACTGCAACAGGCTAACCAGAAAATTGCCCAGGCGCTGAAATAGTCCGCCACGGCTGACAACGCGATCCCTGCCAACGCGGGGGATCGCGTTGAACACAATACTGCGGTGAAAACAGGACTCCTGCTTGTGCAGGTGTGACACCCAGGCTAACCGCCGGGTTCAACCGTCGGTATCCGTGATTTGATGGCTGAAGGACACTCCATGCTTTTTGATTCCCGCTGGCAGCGCTGGTTGTTACTGCTCCCCGCCACGTTACTGCTGGTGGCACTCACGCTCTACCCTATCGGACAAATGTTGCTCTATTCGTTCAGCCATGTCGACTATGCCTCCGCGAGTCATCACTGGGTGGGCTGGGATAACTATCGCCAGTTATTCAATGACTGGTTCTTCACCACCAGCCTGAAGAATACACTGGTGTTTTCACTGGGCAGTTCGCTGCTACAGGTCTTGCTTGGGCTGGTACTGGCACTGCTGCTGTATCGCCATTTTCCTGGTCGCCAGTGGGTCCTGAGCCTGATGATTTACCCGATGATGCTCTCCACGCTGGTCTGTTCCGCTATCTGGCGCGTCTGGTTTCACTATGATTTTGGCCTGCTGAATAACTGCCTGACATCGCTGGGCCTGATGCCGGTGGAGTGGCTCTCCAACCCACACATCGCCTTATTATCACTGATGCTGGTAGATATCTGGCAGTGGACGCCGATGGCCTGCCTGATCATCCTGGCGGGATTGCAGTCAATCCCCAAAGAGCTGCTGGAAGCAGCACAGAGCGACGGCGCCAACGGCTGGCGACGTTTGTGGTACGTCACGCTACCGCTTATTCGTCAACCTATTTTGCTGGCGCTGTTATTGCGCTCCATCGACACCTTCAAACTGTTTGACAAGGTTTATGCGTTGACGGGCGGCGGTCCCGGCTATGCCACGGAGACGCTGTCACTGTACATCTATCAGCAAGGATTCAAGTTTTTTAATCTGGGGCTGGCCAGCGCCGGAGCCGTTATCATGTTGTTGTGTGCCAGCGTGATGAGCCTGACATATGCCTGGCAATTGATGCGCAAAGGGGAACCCCAATGACACGTTTTTCCTGGTTATCGATCTTGCGCGCCATGGCCATTATCACAGCGATGCTGTTTTTTACTCTACCGATTATCTGGATGGCGGCGGCGGCCTTTAAGTCTACCGCCGAATTTTCCAGCCGACACAGTCCCTTCTGGCCACAGCACTGGACACTGACCCACATCACTACCTTGCTGGCAAACGGCTTTGTCGATCGGCTGATCAATACGTTGCTGGTCGCAGGCGGCGCTACCGCACTGTCCCTGCTGGTCGGTTTTATGGCGGCTTATACGCTGGCGCGTCACCGTTTTCCGGCACGACTGGATACGCTGTTTCTGTTGCTGGTATTGCTGATCAAAATGATGCCGCCGATTGTGGTAGCTATCCCGTTGTTCTCATTACTGAAAACGCTGCATCTGCTGAATAGCCTCGCCGGATTGGTACTGGTATATCAGGTTTATACGCTACCATTCTGTATCTGGATGCTGCTAAGTTTTATCCGTGAGATCCCACTGACACTGGAAGAGGCAGCGGCGATGGATGGCGCCAACCTGTGGCGACGTCTGCGCTACATCGTCATCCCCGCCTGCGCGCCTGGTCTGGTGGCAACCGCCATTTTCACCCTGATTATCGCCTGGAACGAATTTCTCTTTGCCCTGCTTTATCTGCAAACACCGCAGCAGTTCACACTGCCACTGTTCATCGCCAATTTTATGACGGAAAACCAGGTGTACTGGGGAGAACTGATGAGTATCGGTCTGCTCTCATCACTGCCGGTGTTGCTGGTGGCAGGTTTTGTTCAACGTTATTTGTTACGCGGCTTTGCCGTTAGCCAGAAATAGGAATCCGGGATGAGTGAATTACAGTTACATCACATCACCAAAGGCTTTGGCAAACAGTCGGTGCTGCATGATATCGATCTGCACATCAATCACGGCGAATTGGTGGTATTTGTCGGCCCTTCCGGCAGCGGTAAATCCACATTGTTGCGGATTATCGCCGGGCTGGAGCAGCAGGACAACGGCCAAATCCTGCTGGATGGCGAGGATATTTCCCGTCAGGCACCGGGACGACGTGAAATGGCGATGGTATTTCAGTCCTACGCACTCTATCCCCATATGACGGTAGCGGAAAACATGGGCTTTGCGCTGAAGATGGTCGGTGAGAAACAACCGGTGATTGCGGAAAAAGTCGCGCGGGTGGCAGAGATGCTTCAGCTCACGCCACTCCTGAAACGGAAACCCGCCGCGCTCTCCGGTGGACAGCGCCAGCGGGTGGCTATCGGTCGAGCCATCGTGCGTAAACCGCGTTTATTCCTGTTCGATGAACCGCTCTCCAATCTGGATGCCAGACTCAGAACCCACACTCGTGTACAGCTCAAAGCACTGCATCAGCAACTGGCCGCCACAATGATTTACGTAACACACGATCAGGTGGAAGCCATGACATTGGCTGATCGGATCGTGGTATTGCACAATGGGCGAATCGCCCAGATTGGCACGCCGGAAGAGCTATATCACCGGCCCGCCAACCGGTTTGTAGCCGGATTTATCGGTTCGCCGGAAATGAACTTCTTCCCGATCATCGACGAACAACCACTGGCACCGTGGTTGCAGCAACTGTCATTGACCAATACGACCGCCGTCACGGTAGGTGTGCGCCCGGATGCCTTTGAAATCATCGATAACGTACCGACTTTTCAAGTGGATCTGCTGGAAAGTCTGGGTGCGGTATACCACCTGCATGGGCACTTTATTCATGAACCGCACATTACTGCGGTGGTGGAAACCCGTCAGACCATTAAACCGGGGAACCGACTGGCGCTTAATGTCAATTTATCTCGCTGCCACTGGTTTGACGTAGCAGGCAATCGCCTGACTTCCCCTGCGGTGTCCTGTAGCGCAACGCAGAAAACCGAAAAGGGAATGTAATATGGAACTGGATATTCTTGGTAGCGGGGAAGCCTACGACAATCAGCGGATCAATGCCGCGGTTCGGCTCATCAAAGGGGATTTTCAGTTACTGATCGACTGCGGGCCAACGGTGCCTCAGGCACTCTGGCAACGGCAGATCCAGCCGGATCAAATTCAGGCGGTCTACTTTACCCATTGTCACCCCGACCATGTGCTGGGCTTCACGACCTGGTTGAACTGGTGCGAGTCTTGTGGACGCACAGCACCACTACAAGCTATTGCGCCCCGTCGACAACTGACTCAGTTACAAGCGCTGGCGGATTTCGCTTTTTGGCCCGCCAACCGGCCACAGTTCGCTATCCATTGGCTGGCAACCGACCAGTTACACACTATTGGCCCGTGGCAATGCCAGACCGCCGCCACACGCCACTCGGTGCCTAACGTATCACTGTTACTAACCGGGCCAGAAGGCTCACTGTTTTACAGTGGTGATGGCTCGTTGTCCCCGAAGGGGGAAGCGTTGCTCGCGCAAGCAGATATGGCACTGGTGGAATGTTTTTCCGTGCAGGACTGTGCCTCGCCTTATCATGGCTCCTGGTCACAGATCCAACACTTTACCCGCAAACCAGGTGCCATGCTGGGGCTTTACCACGTTCAGCAAATGCAAAAACCCTTACTTCAACAAACACTGAAGCAGACAAAACAGGTATTCCTACCCGAGCAAGGGGAACGCTGGCAACTGCATAATGGCATCTGGCTACCTATCGCAGGAAGACAATCATGACGGTAAAACGTGTCACGTCCATTGACGTCGCACGCTGTGCGGGGGTTTCGCCTTCTGCCGTATCCCGCACGTACACAGCACAGCACAAGGTCAGCCCGGCGACCCGAGCCAAAGTTCTGGCAGCGGCGGAAACACTGGGGTATCGCCCCAATGCGCTGGCGCGGGCGCTGGTAAATTCCGGACGCCAGGGCTCTGGCATTATCGCCGTGGTGATGAGCGAGTTCGATAATCCGTTTCAGCCCTATCTGTTTTGCCTGTTAACCCAGGCGTTACAACGGCATGGCTTCGTACCGATGCTGATCACCGTTATCGAACCCTGTGATATTCGAGCCCAGTTGCAACAGGCACTCTCCTATCAAGTGGAAGCCGCGATTATCTCAGCCGGTAGTCTGTCGCAGCACACCACCGAACGTTGTCTGGAACTGAATCTGCCCATGGTGCTGATGGGCCGCGAGGATAAGCGTGAAACCATTACTGCCGTGCTGTCCGATAACCGGATGGCCGGGCAGCTGGCGGCAGACTATCTGGTCAGTCTTGGTCTGACCCAGTTGGCGTTTATCAGTGGCCGGCAAGATGGCCAGGCTTCGCAGGAACGACTGGCTGGCTTCTGCGCCACACTGCAACAATACGGATTGCCATCGCCGCATATCATGATCAATCAGGACTACGCTTATCACAGCGGGTATCGCGCCATGAAGCAGCTGTTGCAAAGCTACCCCGAAACTGAAGGCGTGTTTTGTGCCTGTGACGCACTGGCGTTTGGCGCGTTGGACGCCCTGCGGCTGGAAGGTGGCGACACACAGAAAATTATCGGCTGTGATGATACACCTCTGGCAGCGTGGGAAGGTTATCGGCTGACCACGATCCGCCAGCCGGTAGAGCAGTTGGTAGAACAGGTACTGGTGAATCTGGAACAGGTACTGAATGGCACCGCCAGCAGTGGGGTTACGGTGCGTATCGAGCCAACGCTGGTAGTACGTTAATATGACACAACCGAACGACAATCATGGGTACCGTGGCAATAACCGGGTGAATTCCTGAGAGCGGACTCCATGACAAATCTGCCAGAAGCCGATTTGAACGCAGTGTGCAGCCGCCCCATAAGGGCGAGGCCCATGGATGATGAGGCGAGTAACTGAGGTTCGACACCATACACCGGCAGTTTGACAGATGACCGGTATAGAACCATTTTTTATAATCCGACTAATGTTCTGGCACCTATTCCTCTCACGCAGTAGGATCAAAATGGTTTTTGTGGTCAAACGAAGGAGGCTATTGTGTATACAGCGTATGACAGATACAGAAATCCACTCAACCCCGGTTGTCGGGTGATGCAAAACGGCTCTCATCTGGTGGGTACTATTGCCGCTATTCACGACGAAAAGTTGAAACGTGAAGAGATCCGTAAAGCAAAATGTGTTGAGCTGAGAAACGTGGATGGCTATTTCGCACCAGAAGAGCTGATGCGTCTTGGGGGAGACTAAACCACGTTTATCGGGCGTCGTTCTGTCGCCCGATAATCATGTTTTTTGCCGCATATTTTTCTCATTATCTGTAATAAATCCCACCACACACCTAAAACCCGCATCAGAAATGCTCGAACCAATCGAGGTTCTGTTGGGCAATCGGGGTGATGGAATAGATCATTTCCTGAAGGTGTATACGAATAGCATTCTCCGCATCATCCGCATTGTGGGCTTTCAGCGCGTTGAAAATCTGGTAATGCTGCTGAATCAGACTCTGTGGCGGTGATACCTGGCTCAGGCTGAGGAAACGAACTCGGTCCATGGTGGACTTAATGGAATCTATCGTATCCCATGCCAACGGACAACTCGCCATCTGGGTCAAAAGGCGGTGAAAATCATCGTCCAGGTTAAGAAATTCTCGCATCTGGTTGTTTTGCGCGGCCAGCTCCTGCCGACGCAAATTATGTTCCAGAATCAGCAGTTGCTCATCCGTCGCCGCTTCAGCAGCACGACGGGCAACGGCACACTCTATCGCCTGCCGAATGAATCTCGCTTCGGCAACCCGCTGCTCCGAAATTTTCATCACAAAAGTACCACGCTGGGGCAATATCTGCACCAAACCAGCTTCGGCCAATTTGATAAACGCTTCACGAACTGGCTGTCGAGAAACATCAAAACGCGTAGATATTTCCTTTTCGGATAACAGCGTACCCGGTGGAATACTGCACTCAACGATATCTTTACGCAGCAAACGATATATTTGCTGATTTATCGGCTCGTTGTTGTTGATCTGAGAAGATGTATCCATACCACACAGTGAGTTATTCAAGAAATTTATCAATCATGATACATGTATAATCAAGACGATATCCATCTTCTTTTCCCAGCATTACATCAATCTGGCGTTAATCATCATCACGCCCATATTTCATTGAATGCATGGAAATTTGGCTCAGTCTATACTCAAAATAATTCGAGTTGCAGGAAGGCGGCAAGTGAGCGAATCCCGATGAGCTTACTCAGGTAAGTGATTCGGGTGAGCGAACGCAGCCAACACACCTGCAACTTGAAGTATGACGGGTATATATGGAGAAACACTATACCGTCGGCAAGTGACGGTATAGTGGAGTGTTCATCTGAACAAGGGAGGGTTAGTCTGTCCAGACTTTTTCATATTTATAACCGGTTAAATCTTCAACAACCTGTTTGGTATTTACATCTACGGTTTGTTTACTACCGTGGTCTCTTAGACGTTCAACTTCATTGACCAGAATAGTGTGTGTTTTCTTATTCAATCTAAAGGTCAACGCGATCATTAATGCCAGAACTAACAGAACCCCCGTTCCCAGAAACAGGAGTAAGGCAATTGTTTTTATCGCTTCTGGTGATTGAATGCTACTACCCGTTACAAACCCACCTTCCTGTAAAACCACCCCTACAATAAAAGTAGCGATAGCAACGGTGGTTTTTCTGGAAAATGTCATTACTGCGGCAAATAACCCTTCGCGCCTTTTTTTGGTAATGGCTTCGTCCACATCCGGGATAAAAGGAAAAACATTCCAGGGAGTAAACTCCAGCACACATCGTCCAACCTGATAAATACCCGCAATGACAAACAACATTATGATTTTTGACTGTGGTTCATAAACATACACCGCATACAGGCACCCCAGACACAGCAACATGACGGAATAGGCAAATATATACAGTCTGGACGGTCCATACTTGATCATAGCCAGACCGGCCAACAGCGTCACAGGCAACCCGATAATACTTAATGACAGCAAACTGGCTGCCACAGAAGAAGAAATACTCAAACAATATACACAGAAGAAAACAAATACGGTGTTATAGATATCTTTAGCCGTAAACGACAGTAAGTAGATGGCTAAATGTTTCCTGAATGCTCTGACTTTTAAAGTAGAAGCATATTCGGCCCACAGATTACAAAAACGAGTTAACTGTTCTCCAAGCGTCCTCTTCTGAGTGGCTTCCGGGGACTCTAATACCGCCTTCATCTCATCCGTCAATTCACGTTCCCAGGTGACTTTATAAGAGATAAATACACAGATGGCGAACAAAATAGCGAAAAACAAACCATTCACAAAATAGGCCGATGGGTTATGTTCCCCAAAATGGCTAATCAACAAACCAGGGATAAAGGTTGCCAGAAATGTCCCGACTGCCGATAAAAACATGCGGCATGTTGACAGTTTGGTACGCTGATTAAAATCTTTGGTCATTTCCGATGGCAGCGTTTCCCATGGTATCAATACCATAGCTGCAATCACTTCAAATAATAGATAAACCGTCAGATAGAACCAGTAGTTCATACCATTCACCCACAAGAGGGTATAAACCAGCATTAATGGTGTGCCAATTAGCAGGAAAAATCTCCGCCGGCCAAATTTCTTGCCGAAATAATTCTTGTAAAAATGGTCGGTAAAGCTACCCATAAACAAGCTGATTATCGCATCGACAATACGGGCGATCGCAACAATTGACGCGGCTTCTATAGGTGTTAAACCAACAAATGTGGTATAGAAAAATAACAACCAGGCACCGATAACCGTAAAGGCGCCTCCACCCATAATATCTGTTAACCCATAGCCGATGCCAATGGGTACGGTAACTTTTTTAGACATTCTATCAAGCCTCTATTTGCAAAAAATTATACGCAATGAAGATATCGTGGTAAAAATGTTTTTTTAATAAGGCCATCAGATACAGAGAAAAAATCATCTTCATATCTAACTTATTTGAACATCATCATTTTCACCTGGTGTATTCATCTCCTCGACAATGAAAATCCTGATAGCGCTCTATTTTATTTTTATAAAAATCTCAAAAAACAACATAATCCAAACTACATTTGATAGATAAAACCTCATTTAATAAAGACATGAAAAAAAATATCAAGCGTAGTTATCCTTCTTTAAAACTAAAAATTAAAGTAATCCCGTGCATTCTGATAACAGATATTCTTAATCAGTCGAGTTAGTAGCGCATTATCTTCAGGTATTTCACCATCCGTTACCCACTGCCCGACTAGATTGCATAAAATACGACGGAAGTATTCATGTCGGGTATAAGAAATAAAGCTACGTGAGTCAGTCAGCATACCGACAAAATTCACCAGCAAACCATGATCAGCCAGTGCGGTTAATTGTCGAATCATTCCACGTTTGGTGTCATTGAACCACCATCCCGCCCCCAATTGCATACGGGATTTCACAGCGCCAGCCGCCTGAAAATTTGCCAGTGAAGAGGCCACGACATCGTTATAGGTTGGATCCAGGTTATAAAAAATAATCTTAGGCAGCGCGTCATTACGCGACATCGCATCAAGCAACCCATTTATATTACTGGCGACATCCGTTTGATCACAGATAGAGTCATAACCGACATTGGCGCCTAACTGTTTAAACATACGGCTGTTATTATTGCGGGATGCGCCGAAATGAATTTGCATTGCCCAGTCACGTTTGGCATAAGAGGCCGCTAACGACAATAGCACCGCAGATTTATAGCGAGCATCATCATCGCGAGATAATACCAGACCTTGTCTTTTTTTCGCAAAAAGCGCTTCCTGTTCTTTTTCATCCGATGGAATGAATTCCAATTTGGTTAGACCATGATCGGATAAACGTCCTCCTTTCTGATGAAAATAAGCTACACGCCTATCTAATGCATCGAGGAAGTCTTGAAAATGGGTGATCGTTTTATTGTTCAATTTTTCCAGACGGTCAATAAACTGAATAAAGGTGTCACCCTGACCATCGAGTGCATCATCCGGCCGAAATGTCGGCAACACTTTGGTTGTAAATGTTTTATCTGCCCGCAGAATATCATGATATTCCAGTGAGTCAGTCGGTGCATCTGTTGTACAAATGGTTTCCACATTGGATTTTTTAATTAATCCTCTCGGAGAAAATGCCGGTGAGCGGAGTAATTCATTACATTTTTCCCAAACAGATTTCCAGTTATGACTATTTAACGTCTCCGTGATCCCGAAATAAAAATTTAATTCCAGATGCGTCCAGTGATAAAGCGGATTACCAATACACGATTCAACGGTTTCAGCCCATGCCTGGAATTTCTCTATTGCTGTTGCATTCCCGGTTATTTTCTCTTCCGGAATGCCATTAGCACGCATTGCCCGCCATTTATAATGATCTCCGGCCAGCCAAAGCGCCGTGATATCAGCAAATGGTCTGTCTTCAGCGATTACTTTTGGATCGAGATGACAGTGATAATCAATAATCGGTTGATGCTCAGCCACATCATGATAAAGTTTACGGGCGATCTCATTGTTTAAAATAAAATCCTTTCCGATAAACGCCATACTTTCCCCCTTACATAAATAAATTCACACCACAGTCCATTTTTTTCTAGTGGAAAGATAATATCCTTTCCTCAATAAGAAAAAATAACGTCATATTTAGTGCCAACTCATTAATATATAGGGATAATGCGTTACACCGTTTATCCCTATTACCCAATATCAGTCAGATTATTAAATCAGTATTTATTTACCTTCTGTAAAATCAGGCCAACTGATTTTTTTGCACCATGCGTTTGCAGTAAGGTATAAGCCGCAGAGACCTGTTGAATAAAAACAGAACTGTCTGGCAAATCGTGACCAAATACATCATGTAGACTTAATAACGCGTTGACTCTGGCCTGGCCATCCACACTTTGTGCCACCAGTTGTGCCAGTTTTTCTTTCAATGGATCACTGATCTCAATAGCTTGCCCTGCATCGTCCACACCACTGACATAGCGCATCCATCCCGCCACGCCCAGTGCCAACAAATCAAAAGACTCGCCTTTAGCCAGATGGACACGAATCGAGTCCAGCATGCGTTGTGGCAGCTTCAACGTTCCGTCCATCGCAATTTGCCAGGTACGGTGTTTTAGCCCGGTATTCCGGTAACGGTCGAGCAATGACTCGGCATAAGCCACCAGATCGACATTTTCAACATGTAACGTTGTTGCCTGCTCATTCAACATCAATTGCCGAGCTGCCTGTACATAGTCCTGGTCCTGCATGCACTCATCAATATACTGATAACCCGCCAGATAACCGAGGTAAGCCAGAAAAGAGTGGCTGCCATTCAGCATTCTCAGTTTCATTTCTTCGTAAGGCAGTACATCGGCTACCAATTCTGCACCGACCCTCTCCCAAGCGGGGCGTCCAGCGACGAAATTATCTTCAATGACCCATTGTCTGAAGGGCTCGCAGGCAATCCCCACCGGATCCTGAATGCCCCCAATGACCTGTGTAATTTTCTCCAGAGAGTCTGGTGTTATCGCGGGAACAATCCGATCAACCATCGTTGAAGGGAAGCTGACGTTGTCTTCAATCCATGTGGCCAACGTAACATCCTGCGCTTTAGCCAATGCAAGAACTACGTTACGGGTGACGCTGCCATTATTTGGCATATTGTCACAGGACATCACGGAAAACGGCATCAGGGATTTTTCCCGACGTAACCGCAATGCTTCAATAATCACCCCAGGCGCGGAGTGTGGCTGACGCGGGTGAGCGATATCATGCTGAATCAGCGGGTGACTCACATCAATAGATGCGGTTGACGGTAAATAGCAATACCCTTTCTCCGTTACCGTCAGCGAGACAATCGCAATATCAGGCTGAGTCATCGCCGCAAGCACCTTCTCGATACCATCCACTGCGCCGTGAAGCGCTTGTCGCACAACACCCACGACACGACCATGCCAATGGCTGCCACTCATTTCACAGACGGAATAGAGTAAGTCCTGTTGTTTCAGATCAGCAATTTGCTGCTCGCCGCCAATCAGGTTAACTTCGCAATATCCCCAGTCGCTACCATGTTCAGCCGCCAGTTGATCAGCGAAAACCGCCTGATGTGCCCGGTGGAATGCACCGAAGCCAAGATGCACGATACGAATTTTCAGTAAACTACGGTCATATACAGGAACAATCACCCCTGGCGACACCTGTTTAAGATTATTTTGTGAAAGATTCATCGAAAGACTCTCATTTCAAATTCAGCAAGCTAAGCGGAACCTTAGCCACAATTTTACGAACCTGCTGTACTGTTTCCACCTGACATAACGGAGTGTGAATGTCCCAGGGGAACAGCACGACAAAATCACCACTATTGAGGATCAAGGATTTTTCGTTACCTGATTTTCCATAATAGAAATCATTGTCCTGTTCAGGATGTGCCTCATCCGATGTCCGCGAGAGCACCGGCTGATATTCCAGATACTCAGTGCCAGAAATAACGAACTGTACATCTATATTCTGTCGATGAGTTTCAGCGATACGGGTTGCTGATGGCGCAGTATTCGCATGGAATGTTTTGTAAACCACACCCTGCTCGACCATTTCACCGTCTGGATGCTGGCTAAAATCCAAATTACGGATCCGAGCCAAAACGTCATAGATAGTCTCAGCAAACTCAGCTCGGCTTTTTTCTAGTTGGAGAATATTGCCAATAATCATGCGATCACCGATTTCGACAATGCCAAAACTTCAGCCCACACCCCATCGTCGACCGGAATTCCCTGAACCCGATTTTCATTGCGGGTTTTCATCTCACGCTCTCCTGGGTAGTAAACCTCTTTCTGCCCTTCGGCAAGTTCCGACGTTTTAACGTAATCCGCTACGCTATCAGCCATACGATTACTGAAATCACTCCCGCCAAGCTGAGTTGGATCAAAAACGATAAAAATCTGACTGGCCCCGGTACAACTGCCTCGCCCAACGTTATCGATCTCATTCGTCGGATTACCGGCAGAAAGCAGAGCGGCCATCGCATCAAGCAGAATTGCCATACCGGAACCCTTCCAATAACCGGTAGGGAGAATACGCATGGATTGTTCAATCGGGCCGGGTTCATCCGTCAGGTTGCCCTCTTTATCGTAACCGCCGGGGAAAGGTAAACGTTCGCCTTTCAGGCGCGTTACCTGTAACTTTCCGTACGCATATTGCGACATCGCCATATCCAGTACCAACGGCCCTTTTTCACGCGGCACCGCCATCACAAAAGGGTTATTACCCAAGCGGGTATTTTTAGCGCCCCATGCTGGCATGCAAGATTCCGTATTGGTCCAGCAAATGGCAGCGAGCCCCTTTTCTGCGATTTTCCATCCATACGTGCCGCCTCGCATCCAATGTGTGGTATTACGTAATGCAACAATACCGATGCCATTTTTACGTGCAACTTCCGTCGCTCTTTCAACAGCAAACAAGGCGTTAGTAATACCGACACCTTGATTACCATCATAAATTTCAATAACACCCAATGATTTAACTTGAGTGGGTTCAGCCTGAATATCAACCCAACCTTTTTTAACGTAATCGACAAACCGGGATACGCGATTTAATCCATGTGAATAAATGCCATCACAGCTGGATTCAGTATGAATCTGAGCACAAACCTCGGCTTTTTTTTCACTTAATCCCACATTCAGAAATGCTTTTTTCACCGTCGCTTTCATGACATCAAAATTAATTCTTTGCATATATCCCCCCCATTAATTATGTGAGTTAAAGATAACTGTTATTTCTATTCAGGAGTCATGATCAAGAAGGATGACATGCTGCATCAATAATTAATGTCGATTGGATTCCATTTAATAACATCATGACACATACCCGCCAAATATTCTGAATACAACAGAGAAAATTATAATATAGACGCTGATTTAAATGATTCTTTTGATAACTTGGGCGTCTTAATTACCAACAATACTAATACTGCCCCCAATGCTGCCACACCACCGGCAAGAATAAAGGCACTGTCAAATTTACCTGTATTCTGCACAATAAACCCGGTAACAACCGGACCGACAATCCCTGAAATACTACCAATTAAATGAATAAAACCGCTGGTACCGCCGACACGACTTTTATGTACCACATCCTGAATAATCGCCCAATAAATAGCCCCTGTAATATAAAGAAAGAAAATAGATATAGACATTAAAATAACAGCAGGAATCACACTAGAAACCGTTCCAGCTAATGCAACACATACCGCGGCTGCCAACAGAGACACAACCAGGACTATTTTACGCGAAAGCAGTAACCGTCCGGTAATTTTGAATATCTTATCAGATATCCAGCCACCCAATGCCAACCCGACAAAACCGACAATCCATGGAATAACTGTAGTCAAGCTCATTTCTTTAATATTAAGGCCATGTGCCTGCACCAAATAAGCCGGGAACCAACTGAGAAAGAAAAATAAAATATAGTTATAACAGAAGAAGGCAAAGGCAGTGACAAGAATTATCGGCTGACGCAGATAATAGCCAAGTCCATGCGCGGACTGAGCCATTTCATCTTCAACAGAAAGACTCTCGTCTTTAAGCTGATTAATCAGTTCTCGTTCGCTTTGGGTAATGTGCCGACTACTCACTGGGTTGTCTGATGAAATAAAAAACCAAACCACCATCCAGACAATACCCACCGCGCAGATAATCATAAAGGCGGGACGCCAGCCAAAAGAGAGTGCAAGATACCCGACAATAGGCCCGGCGACAGCGCCTCCCAATGGCGATCCGGCACTTAACAGTCCCATCGCGGTAGCAGCCTGTTTTTTGGGAAACCATCCATTGATCATTTTATTCGCCGACGAACAGATAGGGCCTTCCGCCATGCCGAACAGTACCCGTAAAATCAATAATGACCAGAATCCTGTTGCTATTGCCGTCATACCGCAGAAGATGGACCATAACCCAACAGCGAGTCCCATTACTAATGTTGGACCAAATTTATCTACCGCCAATCCTCCAATAAAATTAAATAATGCATAACCAAAAAAGAAACTACCGAAAATCATGCCAAACTGCTCAGCATTAATCATCAAATCTTTTTCGATCATAGGAACAGTAATAGATAAGGCCACACGATCAAGGTAATTAATCATGTAAACCATAAATAATAAAAAGACAATAATCCAACGTAAATTCCTGAACATGATTGCTCCGAAATATTAACTTATTTTTAGTAATGTAGGGACAGAGGCAGCTTAGCTGCCTCCCTGGATGTGTTAATTAACGCTTAAAATAACCTTACAACAATTACGCTGATCTTTCTCAAATAGGCTCATTGCCTTTTCTATGTTCTCTAACGGAACATAATGTGTTACCAGTTTTTCCGGCTTAATAAGCTCGTTCACCATCCAGTCAATAACGATTGGGAACCGATGACTATTCAGACGAGAGGTAAATAATGATAATTCTTTACTGGTCAGACTCTGCTGTGTAATTAAACTGGGTTCGCCAGAAAATCCAAGTAGACCAATACGTGCGGCGGGCGACGCTAATGATGCCGCTTCAGCCAAAATAGAAGGATGACATGCCGCATCAATAATTAATGTCGGTTGAATTCCATTTAATAAGTCAGACAAAGGTATCTGGCTATTATCCAATATAATGTCAGCGCCATTTTCTTTTGCCATAGCCAGACGTTCAGGCAACCGATCGGCAACAATAACCTGTTGTACGTTATAAACACCTTTTAATACCTGAACGGCGGTGAGTCCCATCGGCCCGGCACCATATACCAGCGCGACATCTTTTGCTGTCGGTTGCAAAAAGGCAGTAATGTTGGCCGCGATCGTAAACGGTTCAACCAAACTCGCCAGCTTGTCTGGTATTGAATCAGGAATACGGTAAGCATTGGTTGCAGGAGCACAAGCGTATTCGCTGAAGCCACCATCACGATGTACGCCAATTACCTGTAACTCGCTACACACATTAGGACGACCGACAGAGCAAGGGTAACAATGTCCGCAGCTAATCACCGGATCTACGGCGACACGTTCCCCAATACGCGAAACATCAATGTCCTTTCCCACCGCATCAATAATGCCAAAAAACTCATGACCAATAACCCGCGGATATTTCGCAAACGGATTGTGTCCGTGCCAGATATGCACATCAGAACCACAGATACTGGCATAGCTCACTTTTACCCGAACTTCATTCGCGGCGGGCTGAGGCAGCGGACGTTCCTGAATAATCAATTTTCCGGGTGTTTCAATCACAACACTTTTCATTGCCTGGATTCCTGTTTTTTAACTGTCACTATTTACCAGCTCCACATCGTGCCATCTTCCAGACGCGCAACGGGCAAATAGGCCGGTTCATAGGGATATTTAGCAGCCAGTTTTTCATCAAAATCGATGCCCAATCCCGGTTTGTCGCTGGGGTGCATGTAGCCGTCTTCGAACGTCCAGTGATGCGGGAAGACTTCCAGCATCTGCTCGGAATAGCCCATATATTCCTGCACGCCAAAGTTGGGTACCCACAGGTCGAAATGTAACGCCGCCGCCATACAGACCGGGGACAAATCCGACGGACCATGAGAACCGGTACGCACCTGATACAAAGAGGCAAAATCAGCAATGCGACGCATACCGGTAATACCACCTGCATGAGTGATGGTGGTGCGGATATAGTCGATCAATTGCTCTTCGATCAGTTGTTTGCAATCCCAGATGCTGTTAAAGACTTCTCCTACGGCAATAGGTGTAACCGTATGCTGACGGATCAGTCGGAAGCATTCCTGGTTTTCTGCCGGGGTGGGATCTTCCATCCAGAACAGGCGATAATCTTCAACGCTCTTGCCAAAACGGGCCGCTTCAATCGGCGTCAGGCGGTGATGCATGTCGTGCAGCAAATGTTCGTTAAAACCAAACCGCTCGCGCACCGCTTCAAACAGTTTGGGCGTGAAATCGAGGTATTTTTCGGTGGACCATAGCTGCTCTTCAGGCCAGTTACCTTTCGTGGCGGGTTCATAAGCCAGACCTTTACCTTTCGCCATGCCATAGGTGGTTTTCATGCCCGGAACCCCACACTGTGTGCGGATGGCTTTAAAACCCATTTCCTTATGTTTGGCATAATCATCCAGCACCTCATCAATGCTGTGACCCGTGGTGTGGCAATAGACCATCACACCACTGCGGGAAGCGCCACCCAGCAATTGGTACACTGGCATATTGGCAACTTTTCCTTTGATATCCCACAGCGCCATATCCACGGCAGAAATGGCAGACATGGTTACCGGCCCACGTCGCCAATACGCCCCTTTATAGAAATACTGCCAAATATCTTCAATCTGATGTGCATTACGACCAATCAACTGCGGGCAGACATGATCTTTGAGATAAGACGCAACGGGTAACTCACGGCCATTCAATGTGGCATCGCCCACACCGGTCACACCGCTGTCGGTCGTAATTTTCACGGTGACGAAGTTACGCCCTGGACAGGTAACAAACACTTCAGCACTGACAATTTTCACTTTTCGTATCCTTTTAAACTCAATATAACGGCTTAGTTCTAATGCAACTACCATACAAGTATAACTAAGTATAAAAATTGAAGCACCTCACAGTTATGCATTCAGAAAAAGGAAAGATCCCGACAGGATCCTGATGACAAAATGCCACCACTCATGATGGGATTAATACTTGGTTAAGCAGGAATAGTCAGAGAAAACCGTCGTGTTAGTGTGGCGGGAACCTGCTAGCCGGCTTTGCGAAAAGTCAGGTTAAAGCGGTATGCGCCAGGCATACCAGCCGGAAGTGGGCCGTTTTTTAACGACTGAACAGCATGGTAATACAATCGAGACGCCCCACCCCACACCACAACATCACCATGCCCCAGTAACAGTCTGTGGACCGGATCATTACGTTTTATGCCACCGAATAAAAACGTCGCGGCCAGCCCCAATGAAAAAGAGACAATAGGCTGGCTAAAATCCTGCTCGTCTTTGTCCTGATGTAGTGAAAGCCGGCTCCCCACGTCATAACGGTTAATCAGACAAGCATCGGGGAAAAAATCCGGGAATCCTGCCGCCTGCGCGGCGAAAGTCGCCAGTTGGAAAAACAGCGCCGGCATCTCAGGCCACGGCTGAGCGGTCAATGGATCTTCGGCCACATAGCGATAGCCGTGTTCATCCGTTACCCATCCCCGCGGGCCACAGTTAGTCATAGCCACCGACATCGTATAACCACCTGGCGTCACCATATGGCGAAACGGTGAAGCGTGGGTAATCTCATCAATCAGGGTGATCAGTGTCTGCGCTTGTTCCCACACATAACCATGCAAGATGGCGGCACCCGGTGCCAGGTTTTCTGTCCAGCGTCTGGGCATTTCATCGGCAAATAAATCGCAAGTCATCATTACTCCGCATTCGATCTGTCTCTCTGATAACATTTGTCCTGTCTTCAACGGCATACGCCGTACTCTGCAAAATAGTTATCGCGGATTAACGCAATGCCAACGCGTATACTGCAACCGTGATTTAAGGTGACACTACCTTCTCACGTCGAAGAACTCGCTCACGCAACGTATCATAAACCCAATTATAAGCGACGGTATAAGGCAGGAAAAACAGGAAAAAACCCATCTCAATCAGGAATGCTTGCCACAAGGTAATGTTCAGCATCCCTGCGGCCAGCGGCAGACCAATCACGATAAAACCACACTCAAAACCAACCGCATGGCTTATACGTATGGACAGACGTCGTTTGAACCGGCTTACCGGCCACAGCCGATCGAACAGATTGTTGTAAATCACATTCCAGATCATTGCCACGCTAGAGAGCATCACCGAGAGCAGACCTGTGTCAAATAGCGGACGATCCAGCAGAATGCTACTCGCTGGCGCACAGATTAACATCGCCATGACCTCAAATCCCACGGCATGAACCATCCGTTCACATAAGGTTTTTTCTTTCATTTCACACCACAGTTGATAAAACAGTGGCCATTTTCATCGCTATAATCAATAGAAAGAAATTAGTTTCCATCGAAAAAAACGATAGAGGTATGATGCGTTATTCTCCTGAATCCTTATTAGCTTTCGTGACAACGGTCAATACCGGTTCTTTTTCCGCTGCGGCACGCCATTTACATAAAAGCCAGTCAACAATCAGTGCTTCCATCGCTAATCTGGAAACCGACCTGAGGCTGACATTGTTTGATCGACAAGGACATCAGCCCGTATTGACCCCGGAAGGCCGCAAGGTGTTGACACACATTAAAGCAATCCTGTCAGCCAGCGAAGCACTGGATGAATTAGCTATCCGGCTAGGAGACAGCATCGAGCCAAAACTGACGTTCGTACTCTCTGAAACCTGGCAAAACATCCATTATGAGTCTGTCTTACAACGCTTTTCCCAGCGGTTTCCTGATATTGAGTTTGAATGCCTGATTGCCGAAGATGAAGATGTGCTTGACCTATTGCAATCCCAGCGCGCTCATGTGGGTATACTGCGCGCCCGGCCGCACTATCCAACGGATATTTCGGTGTCGCGGCTACGGGTGACAACAGAGATGTCCGTGTTCGTTGCCGCCACTCATTCATTGGCTCAGATGCCAACCGTAACCACCAGCCAACTCGCCACTGTGCGGCAATTGTGTCTGAATACCTACGCACAAGGAGAACGTCCTCAGACTGAAGGGCTCATCTGGTCCGCGCCCTCTTACCTGATGTTACTGGAAATGGCAGAGCAAGGATTCGGTTGGAGTATTCTTCCTCGCTGGCTCATTACACAGTACGGCAATCAAAAGCTAACAGAACTGATGCTACCTGGCTGGCCACAGCACGTTAAAGTAGATATCGCGTGGTCACGCCCTCACCCACCGGGTCCAGCCGGATTATGGATGATTGACAACCTGCTGGCACAAAGAGAGTAAATATCCAGGCGTTACTCTCGCAAATGTCAGTAACAACGGTTTCTTTTACGATGCATGGTTATTGCAACCCGTCAGGGAATTAATTAAACAATAAACCACATTTATTTAGTGGTTATTGAATCCATTCACCATCTTTACTTTAATTAAGTAAGTTAATTAAATGATTTAATGTTTATGCTGTTTATAAAAACACATTACGGGCGCAAACCATTGCTATTTTTTCAATAAAAACATGACAGAGATTAATAATAATGTGACACAACAAAGTGGTACTAAGCGTTGTAAAACCCTACTATGATAAGGCTTATTGCTTTTTTCATAGCGTCAATTGAGATTGCCACAATGACGAAGACCGGTACAAGAACATAAATAAAAGACCATACCCAATAGATTTCAAAATGCTAAAATCGTCAAAATTAGATCTATGTAAAAAATACAACAGGGTAGCAAGCCTGACTCAGGTTCATGATGGCAAAATAAGCCAGCCCATTGGGATAATCTCTAAGGAAATTAAACCTAACAGGATTAACACCTACAATTAATACAGCTGTAAGTGAGAAAACAATGCCGAATAAACCTTTTTATTACCAAGAACCGTTTCCACTAGATAAAGATAATACTGAGTACCGTTTGATCAGCAGCGACTATGTTTCCGTCGCCCAATTTGAAAACCAGGATATCCTTAAAATCGCCCCGCAAGCACTGACACTGCTGGCACAACAGGCTTTCCATGATGTCTCCTTTATGCTTCGCCCCGCTCATCAGCAACAGGTCGCTGATATTTTAAGCGACCCCGAAGCCAGCGAAAACGACAAATATGTCGCTCTGCAATTTCTACGTAACTCTGAAATCGCCGCCAAGGGGATTCTGCCTACCTGCCAGGATACCGGCACAGCGATTATCGTCGGCAAGAAAGGTCAGCGTGTGTGGACTGACTGTAACGATGCAGAAGCCTTGTCCCACGGTGTTTACAATACTTTTACCGAAGACAATCTGCGTTACTCACAAAATGCGGCACTGGATATGTACAAAGAGATCAACACCGGCACTAACCTGCCCGCACAGATCGATCTTTACAGTACCGAAGGCGAAGAATATAAATTCCTGTTTGTTACCAAGGGTGGTGGCTCTGCAAATAAAACCTATTTGTATCAGGAAACCAGAGCATTGCTGACACCGGTAAAATTGAAAAACTTCCTGGTGGAAAAAATGCGCACACTGGGCACCGCAGCCTGTCCGCCTTATCATATCGCGTTTGTCATTGGTGGTACTTCTGCGGAAACTAACCTGAAAACAGTGAAGCTGGCATCCACCAAATATTACGATACATTACCTACAGAGGGTAATGAGCATGGTCAGGCGTTCCGTGATGTGGCGTTAGAGCAGGAATTGTTGCAGGAAGCCCGTAATCTGGGTCTGGGAGCACAGTTTGGCGGTAAATATTTCGCCCATGATGTACGTATTATCCGGCTACCGCGTCATGGTGCATCCTGTCCGGTCGGTATGGGGGTTTCCTGCTCCGCAGACCGCAATATCAAAGCCAAAATCAACCGCCACGGCATCTGGCTGGAACAGTTGGAACAGAACCCGGGGAAATATATTCCGGAACACTTGCGTCAGGCTGGTGAGGGTGAGGCTGTCCATATCGATCTCAACCGCCCAATGGCAGATATTCTAAAGACACTGTCACAATATCCGGTATCTACTCGTCTTTCTTTGAGTGGCACTATCATCGTGGCTCGTGATATCGCCCATGCCAAACTGAAAGAACTCCTGGATAACGGTGAAGCGTTGCCGCAATACGTGAAAGATCATCCGATCTACTATGCAGGCCCAGCAAAAACCCCGACCGGTTATGCTTCCGGCTCTCTTGGTCCCACTACGGCTGGACGTATGGACTCTTACGTGGATCTGCTGCAATCCCACGGTGCCAGTATGATCATGCTGGCAAAAGGTAACCGCAGCAATCAGGTTACCTATGCTTGCCATAAACACGGCGGTTTCTACCTTGGCAGCATCGGTGGCCCGGCCGCGATCCTGGCAGAAAACAGCATCAAGAGTCTGACTTGCGTGGAATACCCGGAACTGGGTATGGAAGCTATCTGGAAGATTGAAGTAGAAAACTTCCCGGCCTTTATTCTGGTGGATGATAAAGGTAATGACTTCTTCCAACTGATACCGCCTAACAAATGTAACACGTGCGGCTAAATATCACCGATAGTCCAGTAAAACCCCGAGAATGTCGGGGTTTTACTATTTTTCCCTTCTGTTTTTCCTCTTCAATAGCAATATCAACCACAGCTAGATGTCTTAATTGATGCATTTATAATACATGTTATTGGACATACTATAACAAGGTTTATAGAATCACCTCATGACACAGAGACAAGAGGTTTTTATGCAGGCGTTGATTTGCTACAAACAGATGCCAGTGTGGAACAGTAACACTTTACCGGCGGCGTTCAGGGAAAAGCACAATATCCAGGAAGGTACCTGGGCAAGATTACATATTCTGAAAGGCAATCTGACTTTTGCACAGTTAGAAGAGAACGGCGACACTCAAGAGTTACACTATTTTTCAGTCCAACAACAACCACCTTACATTGAACCCCATCATTGGCATCGCATCGTTTCATGTTCTGATGATATGGAATGCCAACTCGGTTTTTACTGCAACACAGAAGATTATTACCACCAAAAGTATGAGTTAACCCGCACCCATTCAGAAGTCATTAATGCAATAGACCATATCAAACCGGGTAGAGCATTGGACTTGGGTTGTGGTCGTGGCCGTAATTCACTCTATTTGAACCTGAAGGGCTTTGAGGTAACGGCCTACGATAAGAGTGCGCAAAGCATCAGTGTGCTAAATAACATTATCACCCATGAACAGCTCAACGGGATCCATGCCACTGTACATGACATTAATCTGGCGGATATCCACGCCTCCTACGATTTTATCTTGTCCACGGTGGTATTCATGTTTTTGGATCGGGAACGCATTCCCTTTATTACCCGTAACATGCAGCAAAACACATCGGCAGGAGGTCATAATCTGATAGTAACCGTCATGTCGACAGACGATTTCCCTTGTACCATTCCGTTTTCGTTTACCTTCAAACAGGACGAGCTACGGCAATACTATACTGGATGGGAATTGCTCAAATACAACGAAGACGTTGGCGAACTGCATAAAACTGACGCTAACGGCAACCGTATCCAACTACGCTTTGCCACCCTGTTGGCAAAAAAACCGGAATAAATTCCCAGAAAAAAAGGCCGACAAGTCGGCCTCTGCTATATCGTTCGGTTCAAAATCACCAAATCAGCTTGCTTTGCGCTCCAGGGCGTGGCGGTACTCCACCAGATCCTCAATGGTCAGCACAGGCATATCGTGTTGTTTGGCAAAAGTGATCACTTCAGGTGCGTGAGCCATGGAACCATCATCGTTAGTTAATTCACACAGCACACCAAACGGTTTCAGGCCAGCCAGTGTCATCATGTCGACAGTCGCTTCAGTGTGACCCCCACGAACCAGAACCCCACCCGGCAGAGCACGCAGCGGGAAAACATGACCGGGGTGATTCAGGTCGCTGGGTCGGGCATCATCGGCAATCGCGGCACGAATAGTGGTAATACGGTCAGCGGCAGACACGCCGGTGGTTACACCTTCTGCGGCTTCAATCGTCACCGTGAAGGCTGTCTGGTAATGGCTGGAGTTATGTTCCACCATCATGGGCAGTTCCAGCGCCTGACGGCGTTCTTCCGTCAAGCACAGGCACACAATGCCACTGCCATGACGGATCGTCAGTGCCATCTGTTCCACCGTCATCTTCTCCGCAGAGAAGATCATGTCACCTTCGTTTTCACGATCTTCGTCGTCCAGCACCATAACGCCACGCCCTTGACGCAGAGCATCAAGCGCACGTTCAACGCGTTCAGCAGGAGTACCAAATTTGGAAAGTAATGTCTGATTCATGGTAAAAAACCTCACCGTTATTATGGGTTACCAGAATCAGGGCGATCTTGAGGAGTTGCTTTTGTCACTGATTGCAACAAAAACCAATAAAATAACGCGAGCAGGCGTTAACCTGACAGAAACCGTTAATCTCTCCCATCCGGACTATAACCGTCGGCTCCGGAATTTCACCGGATCTGCTGACCTCAGGCTGCACGGGCAACCTGAGCGCTCGCGGGCTTCCAACGAATATACATCGGTATATCGCTGGTTTACCGCCGGTGGGGAATTACGCCCCGCCCTGAGAATAAGTCCGATAACTATAACGCCAATTATATTACAGAGCAATTCATAACATGGGTGTTCAGAGTGAAATTACACACGATGGCAATCACTTTTAGTTTATACAATGCCTGACACGCATTACACTTACAGACATCATTATGCCGTCAGAGAAATCAGGAAAACCTCATGATTGACCCGAAGAAAATAGAACAAATCGCCCGCCAGGTGCATGAATCCATGCCCAAAGGCATCCGGGAGCTGGGTGAAGACGTGGAGAAAAAGATCCGCCAGGTACTGCAATCGCAACTCACCAAGCTCAACTTAGTCAACCGGGAAGAGTTCGACATACAAACCCAGGTACTGTTACGTACCCGCGAAAAACTGGCAATGCTGGAGCAAAGGCTGACTGAGCTTGAAACTAAAACAGCCCCTGAGGCTGCGGCGCAACAACCTACTGATCACGAGTAGTCCATCAGACAGAGCCATGACGAATCCGGCTCTGTCTTTTGTATACCAATAGTGGTTTTATTCTGATAGCAACGCAGTAGACTTATGCGGCAAAAACAGCCACAGCGCACCGAACATTATCAGTGCGTAGAGCGACCTCCCACCAATTACGACCAACAAAGCACCACAGAGTACGCTGCCGATAGCCGCCATCACTCGCGAGCGTCCCCGTAATAAACGACATCCCGCCAGCATACAGAGCAGGTATATCAGCACAAAAATACCATTGGCATACACAATCAGCGTATCCAGCGGTAGTGCCAACCAGTAAATCAGCACACAACACACCAGGCAGCAGAGCACCACGACAGAAAGAGCATTAACGGGAGCCTGCCCGGCGGAGAGCTTTGCCAGCGGGCTGCTGCTCGATGCCTGAGACCACACCAGACGAGAAAACCCCTGCGTATAAATGTTCACGCTGGCAAAGCAGGCGAGATAACCCACGATACAGGCAATCCACAACGCACGCTCACCGAACAACCGTACAACAATGTCTGGTAACGATGCCGTAGCAGCCCTACCCGAACCATAGGCGCCAAAATGCAGCACCGCGACAGTACATCCCCAGTAGACTACTCCAGCGACCAACATGCCGATCAACAACGCACGCGGGAAATCCCGTTCCGGTGATTTGAATTCTGTTGCCAGATGGGCAAACGCCTCCAGGCCGACAAAACACCAGAACATAACGGCTAGCGCATTAAAGGTATGAGGCCATGAAATATTATCCAATGCTGGCCAGGGAATTTGCGCTGGCGTAATATCGCCCTGCCACCAGATAGCTACCACCAAGGCAACCACCAGGAATGCGATAATCGTTTGGATCGTGGCACTGGAACCGGCACTGCGTATCCCCAATAGCCAAATAACACCAAGCGTCAGTAGCTGAACCACCAACAACCCTCGCTCTCCCCAACCAAATGCCGCCTGCCAGAACCCGGCGGCAATTTGCATAGCGGCAGGCAAACCAATGGGAATAACAGACAAAAACAGCCAGCCAGTCACACGCGCCAAACGAGGACCAAACGCCAACGTGACAAAATGCGCTGCTCCTCCAGCATTTGGGAAATGACGCCCCAGAGAAGCAAAAGCAATGGCAATAGGAAAGACAAACAGGATCAACAACGGCCAGGCCCACAAACTATCTGCATGTGATGATTGCGCCACTAATGCCGGTACAGCAAATACGCCGGTGCCCAATAACGATGTTGACAGCAATCCGATACCCTGCACTAAACCAATTTCCTGTTTTAATCCATTCGCGCTCACAACCGACCACCCTGTATTTCTATTGTTCACCACAGTTGGAATACCCAAACACATTCATCATGGTGTAAAAGTAAAAAGCCCCCGTAAGCGGGGGCTTTTTACTTTTACACCTAAACCACTGCTATCAACTGTTGGCTTTCAGTACGTCACGAATTCGAGCTTTATAAGACTCAACCTTTTGCGGCGTCATCATTCGCCGTTCATCATCCAACACCACGCCGCCCACATCATCCGCAATACGCTGGGCTGACTGTAGCATCAGTTTGAAATTCTGATTGGCATCGCCGTAGGAAGGCACCATCATAAAGATTGACACACCAGGCGTCGAAAACTCGGACATTTCATCCACACTGAAAGACCCTGGCTTCACCATATTTGCCAGACTAAACAGCACCGGACCACCGCCCGCAGGATTAACGTAACGATGAAAAATACTCATCTCACCAAACTGAAAACCTGACTGCAATACACTCTGCAACAGCACTTCACCGCCAATGATACCTCCGTGGTGGGCCGCAACATGCAACACCAGTACGACTTCTTTTGCTGCGGCATCCTCCTCAGGTGCGGATTCTGCCACCGGTGCATCAAATCCAGATTCTGAATAGGAAGTTTCAGGCGGCTCTACAGGCTGATCGTCATCCCTTGGATGCTGCCGAGGTGGTACAACACCAGAATCATGCTGAACATGAAAAACGTCCTCCGACGTGTTTTCACCCAACAGTGGATCGTAAGCATCGTCAGATGCTGACATAGAACGCTGACTTGGTGGGACAGATGATTTGTTAGCCGCATTCTGCCCCTGGGTATTATAGCTACCCAGAGATGGTTCATTCTCCGTTCGAGTCTTCCTTACACGAACTTCACCCACACCTTCGTCAAGCTCCTCAAGCGGTGCTTCAGTACGCTCCGGCTTGATACGCTTAACGGGACGATCTCGAAAAAGGGACGAACGCTCTTTACGGCTTGTCCACAAGCCGTGCAGTAACAGTGCTATAATTGCGATCGCGCCAACAACGATTAATATCAGACGCAAGTCCTGCATCATTGCTATCCCAGTTGTTCCAATACATTGCCACCACGGCAAACCCTCATACCACTAACTCTATTTGCCTGTGTACACAAGTGCAAGTCTGGTCGGTAGTTTATGATAATAAAGATAGATAGTTCGCACCTTTTTGCTGTTTTTTCATACAAAAGCGCGCTAGCCAGCAGAAAATCATCTCTATATGATGCGATAACCTGCAATTAATGGAGCGACCGACAAGATGTCTGACCTGCAATACACTGATAACAACCATAGTGGTATCTATTACTTTGTGAAAGGATGGCATTTGCTCTCTCTTCCCGGCATCCGTCGTTTTGTCATTCTTCCCATGCTGATCAATGTTCTTTTGATGAGTGGCGCTTTCTGGTGGCTGTTGCATCAGCTAGATAACTGGATACCCCATCTCATGGCCGATATTCCACATTGGCTGCAATGGCTAAGTTATCTCATCTGGCCACTGGCGGTTATTTCTGTCTTGCTGGTTTTCAGTTACTTATTCAGCACTATCACCAATTTTATTGCCGCACCGTTCAATGGTCTGCTGGCCGAACAGTTGGAAGCTCGCTTGACCGGAAAAGCGCTGCCGGACAGCGGTATTATCAGCATCGCCAAAGATATTCCCCGCATCATGAAGCGTGAAGTTCAGAAACTGGCCTATTATTTACCTCGGGCAGTGGTATTGCTACTGCTCTATTTCATACCAGGAATCGGTCAAACACTAGCACCTGTAATTTGGTTCATGTTCAGTGCCTGGATGCTGGCAATACAATATTGTGATTATCCATTTGATAACCATAAAGTCAGTTTTCCTGTCATGCGAAAAGCACTACGGCAGCACAAGATGACCAATTTGCAGTTTGGCGCCTTGATTAGTTTGTTTACTCTCATCCCGGTACTTAACCTGATTATCATGCCGGTTGCGGTTTGTGGCGCAACAGCGTTGTGGGTTGACCGTTATCGCCATCTGTCCGAGGCACTAAAACCACGCCGGTAATGTAATCAGTTGATATCAAGTAAATGATGAAAATATATTTCCTAAGAACATAACGATATAACGATTCCTTACTTCACTGGCCGCCATGAACAGGTATTCTCTCTGATGTTCACAAAAAATTTCATACAGTCATTAAAGGACAGGCTATGAGCAAGATCTATGAAGACAATTCTTTTACAATCGGCCATACGCCGCTGGTTCGCCTGAATCGTATCGGTAATGGGCGCATCCTGGTCAAGGTTGAATCCCGTAACCCAAGTTTCAGCGTAAAATGCCGCATCGGTGCCAATATGATTTGGGATGCGGAAAAACGTGGCGTACTGAAATCGGGTATCGAACTCGTAGAACCTACCAGTGGTAACACCGGTATTGCTTTAGCTTACGTTGCTGCTGCACGTGGCTATAAGCTGACGCTGACCATGCCGGAAACCATGAGTATTGAACGCCGCAAGTTGCTCAAGGCGCTGGGAGCCAACCTGGTACTGACTGAAGGCGCCAAAGGGATGAAAGGCGCCATCACCAAAGCAGAAGAAATCGTTGCCAGCGACCCGCAGCGTTATCTGATGCTGCAGCAGTTTAGTAACCCGGCCAACCCCGAAATTCATGAAAAAACAACTGGCCCGGAAATCTGGGAAGATACCGACGGTCAAGTGGATGTATTCATCGCCGGGGTGGGTACAGGGGGGACATTAACGGGAGTAAGCCGTTACATCAAGAACACCAAAGGTAAAGCGATTACTACTGTCGCCGTTGAACCCACTGATTCTCCGGTAATAAGCCAGGCACTGGCTGGTGAAGAAATCAAGCCGGGTCCACACAAGATTCAAGGCATCGGTGCTGGATTCATCCCAGACAATTTGGATCTGAAGCTGATTGATCGCGTAGAGAAAATCAGCAATGACGAGGCTATCCAGACAGCCCGCCGGTTGATGGAAGAGGAAGGTATTCTGGCTGGTATTTCCTCCGGTGCAGCAGTAGCTGCGGCACTTAATCTACTAAAAGAAGATGCATTTTCAAATAAAACTATCGTCGTTATTTTACCGTCTTCCGGTGAACGTTATCTGAGTACAGCCCTGTTTGCGGATCTGTTTACCGAACAGGAACTACAGCAGTAACCCTCCACCATACGCACGAATAGTAATCAAAATGTTAAAAAAAGCACCTCTCGGGGTGCTTTTTTGCGGCAGACTTCAAACTTTCCATTACTTATGCATTGCTTTTCCGAGCCAAGTTTAGTATTTAACCGGTCAATTATTTTGATGCGTGAAATTAATATCCGTTAAGATCCTTTTTGCAAAATCGCTCTTGGTAGGGATGAAATAGTGAAAGTAAACTTCCCACACTGCCAGTGTTCGAGTAGAAAACAGGTGATTATTACTGATATTGTAATAAGGGAAACGTGAAGTTGTCTCCTTGCCGCATCCCGGCCTGCCCCTGTAACATGCTCAGGGTGCTAACCAAACAGGCTAAAGTTCGGTGGACACACTAAACTTTAGTTCCACAACATTAATTTTTAATCCAATAAGTTGGGGAAAACAGAATGTTCCAACAAGAAGTGACTATTACCGCTCCGAATGGCTTACACACGCGACCCGCCGCCCAATTTGTCAAGGAAGCCAAGGGCTTTGCTTCAGAAATTACCGTTGCTTCTAACGGAAAAAGCGCCAGCGCAAAAAGTTTGTTCAAATTACAGACACTCGGTTTAACTCAGGGTACTGTTGTTACTATTTCAGCAGAAGGTGAAGACGAACAGAAAGCTGTTGAACATCTGGTTAAACTGATGGCTGAGCTCGAATAAACGGCACGGTCTTTTTAGTGAACATCAGTATCAAGTAAGGTAAGGTTATGATTTCAGGCATATTAGTATCACCCGGTATCGCTTTTGGTAAGGCACTTTTACTGAAAGAAGATGAGATTATCATCAACCGAAAAAAAATCTCTGCAGATCAAGTAAATAAGGAAGTCGACCGTTTTCTGGAAGGTCGCGCCAAAGCGTCTAAACAGTTGGAAGTGATCAAGACCAAAGCGGCAGAAACGCTGGGTGCAGAGAAAGAAGCCATCTTCGAAGGGCATATCATGTTACTTGAAGATGAGGAATTCGAGCAGGAAATCATATCCCTGATTAAAGATGAGCACGCCTCTGCTGATGCAGCGGCGTTTTCTGTTATCGAGAACCAGGCCAAAGCGCTGGAAGAACTTGATGATGAATACCTGAAAGAACGCGCGGCAGACATGCGCGACATTGGCAAGCGTCTGCTGAAAAATATTCTCGGCATGAATATCGTTGACCTGGGCGACATCCAGGAAGAAGTGATTCTGGTCGCAACTGATCTGACGCCATCTGAAACTGCGCAGTTAAATCTGGACAAAGTGCTGGGGTTCATCACTGATATTGGCGGACGGACATCACATACCTCTATCATGGCTCGTTCACTGGAATTGCCAGCCATTGTGGGCACCACCGACGTCACCAAGCAGGTTAAAAACGGTGATTTTCTGATTCTGGACGGTGTCAACAACAAGGTTTATCAAAACCCAAGCCAAGAAACAATTGACCAGCTAAAAACGGTTCAGCAGCAATACAACACCGAAAAATATGAGCTCGCCAAACTGAAAGACCTGCCAGCCATAACACTGGATGGTCATCAGGTAGAAGTCTGTGCCAACATTGGTACAGTACGTGACGTAGCAGGTGCCGAGCGTAATGGCGCCGAAGGTGTTGGCCTGTACCGCACAGAATTTCTGTTCATGGACCGTGATACATTCCCGACAGAAGAAGAACAGTTCCAGGCTTACAAGGCCGTGGCTGAAGCCGTAGGTGCACAAGCAGTGATTGTCCGCACCATGGATATCGGTGGCGACAAAGATTTGCCATATATGAATCTGCCAAAAGAGGAAAACCCTTTTCTCGGCTGGCGGGCTATTCGCATCTGTCTTGACCGTAAAGAAATTCTTCATGCACAGCTACGCGCCATTTTGCGTGCGTCCGCATTTGGTAAACTGCGAATCATGTTCCCGATGATCATTTCAGTCGAAGAAGTTCGTGCCCTTAAAGCCGAACTGAATATGCTGAAAGTGCAGTTGAAAGAAGAAAGTAAAGCTTATGATGAGAATATCGAAATGGGCGTAATGGTGGAAACACCAGCAGCTGCAGCCATTGCTCACCATCTGGCGAAGGAAGTTGATTTCTTTAGTATTGGGACAAACGACTTAACTCAGTATACTCTGGCTGTAGATCGTGGTAATGAGCTGATTTCCCATCTCTATAACCCGATGTCCCCAGCGGTATTAACCCTGATCAAACAGGTAATTGACGCATCTCATGCCGAAGGCAAGTGGACAGGTATGTGTGGTGAGCTCGCTGGAGACGAACGTGCTACACTACTGTTATTGGGAATGGGTCTGGATGAATTCAGCATGAGTTCTATCTCTATCCCAAGCATCAAGAAAATAATTCGTAATGCAAATTACGAAGATGCGAAGGCGCTGGCGGAACAGGCTATGACCCTACCAACTGCAGAAGAGTTAAGTAACCTGGTAAGCCGGTTCATTAAAGAAAAGACACTTTGCTGATACCACTACGCTGACCCAATATTAATGCTTAGGAGAGAATCATGGGTTTGTTCGATAAACTGAAATCTCTGGTTTCTGATGATAAAAAAGACACTGGCAGCATTGTGATCATTGCCCCGCTGTCCGGAGAAATCGTAAATATTGAAGATGTTCCTGATGTTGTTTTTGCCGAAAAAATCGTAGGTGATGGTATAGCGATTAAACCGACAGGCAACAAAATGGTGGCCCCGGTTGACGGCACCATCGGTAAAATATTCGAAACTAACCATGCTTTTTCTATCGAATCAGACAGTGGCATCGAACTCTTTGTTCACTTTGGTATTGATACCGTCGAACTGAAAGGTGAAGGTTTCAAACGCATCGCGGAAGAAGGCCAGCGGGTGAAGAAAGGCGATTTGGTGATCGAATTCGATCTGGCTCTGCTGGAAGAGAAAGCTAAATCTACCTTAACACCGGTAGTCATCTCCAATATGGATGAGATCAAAGAATTGACCAAACTGACCGGGACAGTAGTTGTCGGAGAAACGCCGATAATCCGCATCAAAAAATAATACCGATTATTATATAAATGGCGCCTGGATGAAGGCGCCGTTTTCATTTCCAGCGTGGGATACAGACTCGTACCAGTAACCCGCCTTGTCCCCGGTTTTCTGCTTCAATCTTACCACCATGAGCCTGTATTGCCTTGCGGGCAATCGCCAGACCTAAGCCATATCCTTTACCTGATAGTGGCGAATCTATGCGTATAAACGGGTCAAAAATACTGGAAAGCTTACTTTTCTCTACACCAGGCCCTTGATCAGCCACACCGATAATCCATTCCTGCTCATCTCGTCCCAAAGTAACTGACACCAGTTGCCCAGGCGAAGAAAAACGCAGCGCATTCCTGAGAATATTGTCAATTGCGCGACGAATCAGTTCTGAAACACCAGTAACCGTATAATCATCAAATCCACTGGTGCTCAATGTAATCTCAATCCCTGGAACCTGTGCCTCATAACGGGCGTCATTCACCACCGCCGTCACCAACCCAAGTAAGTCAAAGTATTCTTCATTAGCGGCCGTGTTTTCAGTACGTGACAATGTCAACAACTCACCGATCATTTTGTCCATACGTTCAGCTTCACGCTCAATACGATGTAATGAATTTTCCAGGTTACCTTCGTTCTGTCGTACTAATCCTATCGCCAGTTGCAAACGAGCCAGTGGTGAACGCAGCTCATGTGAAACATCATGCAACAGTTGCTCTCTGGCACTGACCAGCACTTCCAGCCGCTCGGACATTGAGTCAAAATCACGGGCCACATCACTGATTTCATCATGACGCCGCCGCATGACGGGCAGCAATCGCACTGATAAATCTCCCTGAGCTACTCGCCCAAACCCAGCGCGCAATTGACTGAGTGGACGCGTCAGGTTCCAGGCCAACATCCAGCTAAAAATCAACCCGCCCAATACGCCAATCCATACCATCGGTGCAGGCAGATGCAGAAACTGTTGTACCTCTGGTAGCCCAGGCAAGAACTCTTTACGCCAGATCTTCGTATCAAAATAGAGCTGGTAATGCTCACCGTTTGGCCCGGTAACCTGTGTCAGGGTGTTCCTGTGTGAAGATCTGAAACGATCCCAAAAACTATCGGGCTCACTGTGCTTATCAATGATGAAATCTATTGGTGTGGGAAAATCTTTCGTGAAGACTTTTAAGTACCGACGCTCACTTTCCGGCCATGTGGCTACTACCGCTTTTAACCTAGGCAATCCTCCCTGTTGCAGGGCCTGCGTCGCTAGCGCTATCTGTAAAGTGCCAACATGTTTTTCCACCTGAACTTCCGGTGGATCACGCCGGTCACCATAAAAAGAGAACCCCACCCACATGAGTTGAGATATAAAAATAAACGTGAACCACAGCCCCAACAGTATTTTCCAGAACAATCGCCCATACATCATTAACGTATCCGATAACCTACACTACGTACTGTTTCAATCAGCAAAGAACATCCATCCAGGGCAATGAGCTTTTGGCGAATATTACTGATATGCACGTCAACACTACGATCATAGGCCTCACGCTGGCGACCCAGACATTTTTCTGACAGCTCGTCTTTTGTCACTACTCGTTCAGGAGATCGCACCAACAGCTCCAGGAGATTAAACTCAGAAGCCGTAAGATCAAACGACTGACCACGCCACTCACTGCTACGCGTCGCTGGATTAAACACCAGATCGCCATAACTAACGATACCGGTGTCATCGGTTTTATCCGGTTTTTCTTCATAACGCCGGAATACCGCCCGCAGCCGAGCAACCAATTCTCGGGGATAACAGGGTTTCGGTACATAGTCATCCGCCCCCATTTCCAGCCCAATGACCCGATCAATATTGTCACCTTTGGCTGTTAGCATAATGATTGGCAGTTGACGGTTGCGCCTGACATGACGCAGAACATCAATACCACTCATATCCGGCAGCATAATGTCCAGAATCATTGCGGCATACTGATCGGACATTGCACCTTCAATGCCTTCTTTTCCTGTCAATACCTGAGAAGCTGAGAATCCTTCCGCTCTCAGATACTCGCAAAGCATGTTTCCCAGTTCTGCATCATCATCCACAAGTAAAATTTTCATACATTATCCCCATTATACTTTTACATTACAGAATCTATTGTCAGGCCTAGTATCAATCTTCGCAGTCGGATTTACGGAATTCTTACCTTTCCCTTAAGGAAATACTACGCCTCACTACTGGAGTGAAGCGTAAATTATCACCTCTCGATACCTTTCGTTTAGCAGTAACAGTGAGGAAGCCCCTGTCTTGATAAAATCGCGTTTACTTTCAGCCCGCTCGCTACTGATATTGTTGTCAGTAATAATCGTTGCGCTGCTTTTCTCCCTGTTCCTCGCCCATCAAGGTACTCCGGTACACTACATTACCACCCCGGTTGTGGTCCGCGATTTAGAGCAAACTGTATTAGCCGATGGCACCATTCAGGCACAAAAACAGGTAAGCGTAGGCGCGCAAGTTTCAGGGCAGATAAAAACATTGCGCATTGCATTGGGTGATAAAGTCAAAAAAGGCCAGTTATTAGCAGAAATTGATGATCTTACCCAACAAAACTCGCTTAAAGACAGCGAAGCCGGGTTAAAAAATATTCAGGCCCAACGGTTGGCTAAGCAAGCCACAATGAGAAACGATCTGCTCAGTTGGCAACGCCAGAAAATGCTAATGAAAAAAGGCCTGGGAGTGCAGGCCGATTACGATAGCACACAGACTACTTTGGAAGCCACTCAGGCGGAAATAGCTGCACTTGATGCACAAATCATTCAGGCCAAAATTGCGGTTAACACGGCCCAGGTTAACCTGGGATACACAAAAATCCGCTCTCCCATTGACGGCTCTATCGTATCGATTCCGGTTGAAGAGGGCCAAACAGTCAATGCAGCACAAAGCACGCCCACTATTGCCAAAGTTGCCAACCTGAAGACCATGACGGTAGAAGCAAAAATATCAGAAGCTGACGTCATTAAAGTCAAACCCGGAATGCCGGTCTGGTTCACTATTTTAGGTAACCCCAAGAAACGCTATCAGGCCGTATTACGTGCAATAGAACCCGCCCCTGAATCCACCAGCACGGATAGCACATCAAGTACCAGCACGACCAGTTCAAGCAGTACCTCATCCTCCAGTAGTGCCATTTACTACTACGGTCTGTTTGATATTGATAATCCAGGAGAAGTCCTCCGGATTTCCATGACGGCACAGGTCTATATTCTGTTGTCATCGGTAAAAAACGCGCTGGTTGTACCGGTTACCGCATTAAGCACGATGGACGGTAAGGATGTGGTTCAGGTCGTTGGCCCCTCAGGGGAAATATCAACGAGAGAAGTAAAGGCCGGGGTTAGCGATAATGTCTATGTGCAGTTGGTGTCAGGTGTTAAAGCCGGTGAAGAGGTGATTGTCAGTCAGCAAAACAATAATGGGACAACCACCACACAGCAGCGTCCCGGCCCTCCGATGGGATTCTGAATGATGGCGATTCCTTTACTTCAGCTCACCAATGTCACGCGCCGTTTCGTTAACGGCGATCAATCCACCGATGTCCTGAAGAACATCGATCTCACTATTCAGAGCGGAGAAATGGTTGCGATTGTTGGTGCGTCAGGTTCCGGGAAGTCAACACTCATGAACCTTCTCGGCTGCCTGGACAAGCCCTCTGAAGGCGACTATAAAATTGCAGGACGCTCAATTCTCTCACAGAACAACGATCAACTGGCTGAACTGCGACGTGAACATTTTGGCTTTATTTTTCAGCGTTATCATTTACTCAACGACCTTACTGTTCAGGATAACGTAGAAGTACCGGCTATTTATGCGGGAAAAACACGCCATGAACGTCAACAACGATCGATTGAATTGTTGTCCCGACTGGGATTAAAAGAACGCCTTCACTACCATCCAAATGCACTGTCGGGGGGTCAACAGCAGCGTACCAGCATTGCCAGAGCGCTGATGAATGGCGGCGACGTCATTCTGGCGGACGAACCCACCGGGGCGCTGGACAGCACCAGCGGCCAGGAAGTGCTGAATATATTGAGAGAGCTTCACCAGCAAGGACAGACCATCATTATCGTGACTCACGATATGAACATTGCCCAACTGGCCGAAAGAATTATCGAAATAAAGGACGGTGAAATTATCGCCGACAGCAGGACAAGCCCCACTGTCTCTGTGGTTACGCCCAAACCGGCGGCAACGATCATCACTGCGAATCCGTTCAGCCAGTTTCGTGGCCGCTTTTTCAACGCTTTTAAAATGGCTTTGCGTGCCATGAATGCCCAGCGGATGAGAACGTTCCTGACCATGTTGGGCATCATTATCGGTATCGCTTCCGTCGTTTCTGTCGTCGCGCTAGGCAAAGGATCACAGCAACAAGTATTGGCAAATATCAACGCCATGGGAACCAGTACGCTGGAAATTTTCCCCGGCAAAAATTTTGGTGACATGCGTTCCAGCGCGATCCAGACACTACGGGCCAACGACATCAAACCACTGGCTGAACAGCCTTATGTTCATAGCATAACCCCCTCACTTTCCACCAGTGCTACATTGCGCTATGGCAACATCGCGGTATCCACCAATGTCACTGGCGTAGGTGAACAGTTTTTCACTGTACGGGGATATACCATTGATGAAGGCATTACCTTTCCGCCATCCAGCGTAAAGCAATTGACCCAGGACGCCGTTATCGATCAAAACACCCGGGCAGAACTGTTCAGTTCAGGGGAAAACCCAATTGGGCAGGTTATTCTGCTGGATTCTTTACCCTGTCGGGTGATTGGTGTTATCACCCGAAAACAAAGTGGTTTCGGCAGTGATGACAATCTGAATGTCTGGATCCCCTACACCACCATGATGTGGCGTATGGTGGGCCAGTCCTATCTCAAAAGCATTACGGTGAGAGTAAAAGATAACGTTGATCTCAGCATGGCCGAGCAAGGTATCACACAGGTGTTGACCCGCCAGCATGGCACCAAAGACTTTTTTATCATGAATACGGACAGTATTCGCCAAACCATTCAGAAAACGACATCGACCATGACACTACTGGTTTCGCTGATCGCTCTGATCTCGCTGATTGTCGGTGGAATTGGTGTGATGAATATCATGCTGGTTTCAGTAACGGAGAGAACGCGAGAAATAGGCGTTAGAATGGCGGTCGGTGCCCGCACCAGCGATATTCTACAGCAGTTTCTGATTGAAGCTGTTCTGGTGTGTCTGCTTGGTGGGTTTCTGGGCGTGATACTGTCTTTGCTTGCCGGCGTTATCTTCAGGCAGTTTACCAGCAGCTTCTCCATGGTTTATTCCACCACATCCATTACTGTAGCGTTCTTATGCTCCAGCCTAATTGGCGTGATATTTGGATTTTTCCCTGCTAAACGGGCCGCAAACATGCAACCTATCCATGCACTGGAAAGAGAGTAATCTAATGAAAAATAGGCGTATTCTTATCTGAATCGAGAAAAAAGCACACACAAGAGTGCTACCCTAATTCCTGGTTGAGTAAAAGAGGCAGGATATTTGCCGTTCTCTATTAACTATACCCGCCATCTTTCAAGTTGCAGATGCGTTGTTTGCCCTCACTCACTGCCAGCCATTTACTGGCGGTGGGCAGTTGGGGATTGACTCGGTTGTCACCTTCCTGGAACTTGAAATCTATTGGGTATAGATATGGATAAGCTGCCATTATACGGCGGTCAATATATCTGGTAATCCCATATTGATCGCCTCAAACATTATATTCAGAATTTAATCTGTATTTTTGATGATACTGTTTTATCAGCAGCGGTAATCAGCGCCATTTCAATATCTTCTGGTTTATATTCACCACTCAGTAACGGTAGCGGATCAATACGGTGATCTTGTAACCACTGTACTGCGGTTTCAAATTCACCGACAAAACGGAATGATCCGACCCAACGAATTTCCTTCACCAGCATCGACATTACCGGATATTCCACATTTCCAGCGCCCATTCCGACCTGCACAACAGTGCCAGCCGGTCGCGTCAACGACACAGTAGACTGGATGCCCGCCACGCTGCCGGAAACCTCAAATACGACATCAAAATAACCGTTATTTTCGAAATAGAGCGAAGCATGTTCTTTCTCCATCGGGTTAAATGTAGCGGTTGCCCCCATTTCACGGGCTAATTCCAGACAACGGCTGCTGATGTCGGAGGCCACTAATTCAGTGGCTCCGGCACTGCGTGCAGCCGCAAGAATCAAACAACCAATAGGCCCCGCACCAATAACCAACACTTTTTTGCCAACCAATGAACCAGCTACATTCACCGCGTGAATGGCTACAGCCAAAGGCTCGGCGAAAGCCATAACTTTAGGAAGCGTCTGCCCATCATAAGGAATACATTGTTTTTCATTCACTACCACATATTCCGAGAATCCGCCGTTAACATGTGGGGTAAACTGGGCGCTCCCCATAAAACGCATGGTAGTACAAAGATTCTGTTTCCCTTCCAGACAGAATTCACAGTGGTTACAAGGCTGTGATGGATTAATGGCTACATGCTGACCGGCATATAATTTGGAACCGATAGGTGATTTGCTGACGATACCGACAAACTCGTGGCCAACGACCATCGGTTGTTTCAGAATCGACATACCTGCTCGTCCATGCTGGTAGTAGTGAATGTCAGAACCGCAGATACCCCCGCAGTCCACTTTTATCAGCACATCATCCTCTCCGTATTCCAGTTCACGCTGTTCCACACGCACATCTTTTTCACCATAGGCGAAACAGGCTTTACAACTCATTGTTTGGTTCATTATTTAGCCTCAACATTAAGGGATTTCGCAGTAGATTGCGGTATTGAAGATTTTCCGGATTCAGGAGGGACGATGACTTCGATCTTTCCGACCAAAAAGGCATAGGCCAGCAACCCGATAAGGGCAACAGCGGCGATGTACCACATAGCATAATGAAAGTTATTGGTACGCTGCAGAATTACGCCAATAACGATAGGACTGATGACACCGGAAAGATTGCCGCAAATATTCAGGCACCCCCCCATGGTGCCAATAAAATTACGCGGGATAATATCACTCCATACTACCCAGCCAAGATTGGAAAAGGCATTTGCAAAGAAGGCGATAGACAGGATCGCAATAGCAATCACAGGTTGGTTTTCAAAGAAATTGACCAGACAGATAATCATTGTCAGGAACAAACCGGACATTACTGGCAGTTTGCGGGAAAAAGTACGTGACTTTCCTTTCTTCAACAACATGTCACTCAAGGTACCGCCGCACAGGACACCAGCCATCGCCATCATGTACGGGAAGGATGCCCCCAGACCAGCCTTGGCAATCGACAGGTTAAGTCCTTTCTCCAGATAAACGATAAACCAGGTCAAGAAGAAATACAGGGTGGAAGAACAAGCGAACTGGGCAATAAACAGTCCCCATATGGTACGTTTCTTCAGGAAAAAAGTGATATCACTCCAACGAACTTTATCACTGACATGGGTCTGATTTTCCGAGCCATAGCCCCCCCCTTCACGAATATAGTCCAGTTCAAGCTGATTGGTTTTATCACTATGCTGAGGATCACGGTATTTCATCAGCCAATAAACGCCGAACAGTATCCCCATACCGCCAGAGAGATAAAAAGACATTTCCCAGCCATAAATCGCCACGATGAATGACAGCACCGGCGTTAACAGCGCCAGACCAATATATTGTGCGCTGGAGTAAATGGCCGTAGCACGGGCACGCTCATGATCCGGAAACCAGGTAGCGATGATCTTGGTGTTGGAAGGAAAAGAAGGTGCTTCAGCCACGCCGATCAATGCCCGGCAGGTTAACAACATCATGAATGAGGCTGTCGCGGTGACAAACAGGTGATGAGAAGAAAACCCCATCATAAAGGTAAATATGCTCCACAGTATGATGGCGGAGCCATATAACATACGCGAACCAATACGATCGAGCACATAGCCAATCGGGATCTGGCTGGCGGCATAAAACCAGGTAAACATCGAGAATAACAGGCCAAGCTGAGTGGCGCTTAGATCAAATTCGGACTGAAGATTGCTCCCGGCGACGGAAAGGTTGGCTCTATCCATGTAATTTATTGCCGTCACAGTAAATAACAGTGACAGAATAAAAAATCTTGATTTTGTTGCTTTCATTTTTTTGTCCTGGTCAATTGTTAGTTTTTCTTTTATTAACAGATAAATAAGCAGGTTTAATCCACGGCAGAAAAATGCCGTGGGTAGAGCCTTGATCAGGTAAGATGTGGCTTGGTTACAACACGGCCAGCCAACCGCCATCGACGTATATAATCTGACCATTGATGTAGTCAGAAGCGGTAGAGGAGAGGAATACAGCGGTACCAATCAGTTCTTTCGGGTGTCCCCAACGTTTGGAGGGATTACTGGCTTTTACCCAAGCATCAAACTCTTTATTCTCTATCAGAGCGGTATTCATATCCGTGAGGATGTAGCCTGGGCCGATCGCATTGGTCTGAATATTAAATTCCGCCCATTCTGCGGCCATGGAACAGGTGAGTAGTTTAATCCCACCTTTTGCCGCAGTATAAGGTGCGACAGTAGGACGTGCAGCCTGACTAGTTAATGAGCCAATGTTGATGATTTTTCCGCCATCCCCCCGGGAAATCATCCGTTTTGCGGCAGCACGTGAAACAATAAAGGCACTGGTCAGATTGGTATCAATAACGCGTTTCCACTGCTCCAGTTCCAACTCAACCATGGGTTTTCGATATTGAATACCTGCGTTATTGATCAGGATATCCACGTACAGGCCTTGCTGCTCCAGCGTGGCAAACGCACTTTCTACCTCGTCTTCATTTGTGACATCAAAAACTATGCTATGTGCCTGATAATCTTTCTCGCGTAGTTTCTGTACTGATGCATTCAGTAAGTCTTCTCGTATGTCATTTAAAATCACACTGGCACCAGCAGCAGCCAGCCCTTCGGCATAGGCAAAACCCAGACCACGAGCAGAACCCGTAACCAAAGCTGTTTTTCCTGTTAAATCAAATAGAGCTGACATAACAAAGTCCTCATTTTTCATCATTAAAAGAAGAAATAGACATCACCAACTTGTATGACGTCATTTGTATTTAAATTGTTATACAGCTATTTTTAAATCAACATAAATTGGTTGTTTTTGTAATTACGATCACAAAACAAACTTTTGATAACTTCATCAAATGAATAAAATTATTTATTTTTCAAATAAATATAAACAATAATGACAAAAAATATTGCCATCATCATTTTCTTTTCTAATGTAGAAAAAATAAAACATCAAAAAAACAACTTGTATGACGACATATAAGTTGATAAATATGATTACAGGCAATAACTGGATGTTTGTTGTTGATGGGAACGAGCATATGTCTGCGTATTGGACAATAAACCCAATTGGTTTTAGCATTGAAATTAAGGAGTTACTGTGAGTAGTGTGAAGATCACCGCAGTGAAGACCATCCTGACAGCACCAGGAGGAATTGATCTGGCAGTGGTAAAAATCGAGACCAGTCAACCCGGCCTTTATGGCCTGGGCTGCGCTACCTTTACCCAACGGATTCATGCAGTTAAAACTGCAATTAACGAATATATGGCACCTTTCCTTATTGGTAAGGAGCCAACTCGTATTGAGGATATCTGGCAGTCTGCCTGCGTCAGTGGATACTGGCGAAATGGCCCGATTATGAATAATGCCCTCTCCGGCGTGGACATGGCATTGTGGGACATCAAAGGCAAGCTGGCCGGAATGCCGGTCTATGAATTACTTGGCGGCCGATGCCGCGATGGGATCCCTTTGTATGTTCATACCGATGGAAGTGACGAGCTTGAAGTCGAAGACAATATCCGTGCACGTATGGAGGAAGGATACCAGTATGTCCGTTGTCAGATGGGCATGTATGGCGGCGCGGGTACCGACGATCTGAAACTGATTGCCACTCAATTGGCACGAGCAAAAAACATCCAACCCAAACGCTCTCCGCGCAACAACACGCCGGGTATCTATTTCGATCCTGAAGCTTATGTAAAGAGCGTACCGCGTTTGTTCGAGCACTTACGTAATAAACTGGGGTTCGGAATTGAGTTCATTCATGACGTTCATGAGCGCGTAACACCCATTGCCGCTATTCACCTGGCGAAAACCCTGGAACAATACCAGCTGTTTTATCTTGAAGATCCCGTAGCACCAGAAAACATCGACTGGCTGAAGATGCTGCGCCAACAATCCTCCACGCCTATCTCAATGGGAGAGTTATTTACCAGCATCAATGACTGGAAACCGCTGATCACCAATAACCTGATCGACTATATTCGTTGCCATGTCAGTACCATCGGCGGAATCACCCCAGCCAGGAAACTGGCGGCGCTAAGTGAAATTCATGGTGTACGTACCGCCTGGCACGGTCCTGGGGACATTTCGCCAGTAGGCGTTTGCGCTAATCTGCATTTGGATATGAGCGTAACCAACTTTGGCATTCAAGAGTACACACCGATAAATGACGCGCTACGTGATGTGTTCCCCGGATGCCCGGAAATAACGCAGGGTTATGCCTATCTAAGTGAACGTCCTGGGCTGGGAATTGATATTGACGAAAATAAAGCCGCCAAGTACCCCTGTATTGGCGGCATTCCATCCTGGACCAACGCCCGCACGCCGGATGGCACGGCATCCCGTCCTTGAAAGGGTAAAATGGCTGCCTGGCAGCCATTCAGATTGCGGACAAACCTATATATGGAGCCCACAAATGATAGTGGGATAGATGAGTAAAACACGCGCGTCAGGGATGGCAAAGCGGGGATTACAGTAATGTCAGCATCTTTACCTTCTCCCCATTCTCACCGCTATAGCTCGTTGCTATAAGCCTGAGGCAATCTGAAATGTCTGTCTGTGCGACTGTTTCAATCAGTTATTCATTTTCCGATACTGACTGTTTTAGCTTTTCAATCGCAATAACATTGTCTGACATTGCTTCATTGAGTACCGCTACGGCGGTAGAAGAGTCACGGTTCTTGATAGCCATGAAGACTTTGATATGTGCCTCGACACTTTCTAGCGAGATACCCAATGCCCGATTCAGTTCCTCAAGGTAATAGTAATAACTATCCTTAATGGAATTCATCACATTGTAGAATACCTTGTTCTGTGAAGCCTTAGCGATTGCCAGGTGAAAATCAAAATCTGCCTGAGAATATTTTTTATAGTCATCCCTGTTTATTAACATGCGATTCAATGCCTGTTCCAGCGCAGAAATATCCTCTGTCGTAGCATTCTGAACCGCCAACTCCATACATTTGAATTCAACAGTCTGGCGGAACACCATCATATCGTGAAACTCTTCCCGACTAAGATGCATGATCGGCTGTTGCTCATTGAGCAAGGTATGCAGATTGAGTTTCTCAGTAACAAAGCTACCTTTCCCATGCTGCGTAATCACAATACCCAGATCGCGTAAACGTTGTACGGCACTACGGATGCTGACACGGCTGACATTAAACGATGTTGTCAGTTCAGACTCTGAAGGGAGCTTACAGCCTGCCGGCCAACTGCCATCCAATAGTTTTTCCTTAATTTGCTCATATACCGCGTCGACGACATTGTGTTTTTGTATTGATTGGATGCTCATAATCCTTATCGTATAAGTTGTCCTACAACATATCATTGGTATAGCATGCGGCATGAAACATTGCCCACTGTTTTGTGCTCTGAATCTAACGAAAACGTGGCGACACCAATACTGACAGTACCCTTTTTCTGTTTCCGCCTTGCCAAGGATTATCTTCTGGTTTCCATATCACCGTTGAAAGAAAATGATGATTATTGCCAGCACGACACCGGTATCATCGGCCCGACGTTGCAGTGTGATAAATGGAATATTGCCAATGCCGAGTGCGGACGCAGTCACGCCATCTTCCCCGATGAATTATCAGTATTTCCGACAGGCTAATTATTTTCCCCATAAAAAACAGGCACCGTTGAACGGTGCCTGTATAACAAAATACGGGTTAATGCGTTACAGCGATAGCAAGCGATCAAGAGAGGGTGCAAAGAAATAGCTGCCACTCACTGCGCGGGTAAAACGCAACATATCGTCACGTTTCCCGTCACGTTCACCGAACATACTCAGCAGTTGTTGTTCTATATTGTACAGGCGGGCACAGTAGGCGATGAAGTAAAGACCGTTTTTGCCACTGGCCGTCCCATAAGGTAAGCTCTGACGCAGAATTTTCAGCCCTTTGCCATCTTCTTTCAAGTCAACACGGCTGACATGAGACGTCGCTGGTCGTTGATCTGACGACAATTCTTCATTGTCCTGTTTAGTGCGACCAATAATTTGTTCCTGCTGCCCTACGCTCATCCGCTGTAACTGTTTCAGGTTATGTTCCCAACGCTGAACGAAAACATAACTGCCGCCCGATCCAGACTTCTCGTCAGGAATAATGGCAACACTATGACGCTCATCACCTTGCGGGTTTTCAGTACCATCCACAAAACCGCTCAGATCGCGCTCCTCTATCCAACGAAAGCCATGAGTTTCTTCTTCGATATGGATGGTCTTACCAAAACTGGACAGCACCGCCTGTGCCAAAGTGAAATTGACATCGTGGCGCAGAGACTGAATATGAATCAACAGGTCGCGCTGGGTAGCGGGTGCCAGGCCGTTACCTAAAGGTGTAAAAGGTTTAAGCTCTGTCGCACTGTTTTCGCAGTCCAACTCACGCCATACGTCGTCACCAAACGCAATAACGGCACCCAGACCAGCATCAGGGAAACGCTGCTGCAACTCATTCAATGCCTGACAAAACTTTTTGCAACCCTGGCGGATGGCATCAAATTCCCCTTGAACCATCGCTTCCATAAAAATGGCAAAACGGCGATGCTCCAGCAAAATACCGCTTTGAATTTGTGTCATCTCTTGCTTCCTCACGTTATTCAGTGCCTTAGTTGTTATCTGGCATCCACCATGCACAGCCTGTTCATCATACCGGATACGGTAAATTTTACTTTGCTTCAGCGCAAAATGTTCCGGTAATCACATCGGTAAAGAAAGAAACCGGGAAATACGCTGGCGATAGGGGGTAGCAAGGCGCGCGCCACAGACGCAACGCCGATAAATGCTCAGTTTCTGGCTTGGGCATGCCAGATAATTTTACTGACCTTCCATTTTTTCAGCATATCGTCAGGAGGCATCAACCCTTCCGGCCCACTCCATGTCCCAGAAAACAGGTAGCTAACGTGTTTGCTTTGCGGAGCAACACACTCCACACTTTGTGCGTTATTACCCTGCCCTAATCGACAAACATCAAACGCTTTACTGTAGTACGAACCGAATTCATCACCAATTTTCACACCCCATTGGCTGGCAATGCTCTTATCCTGTACTTCCACCTTGTTCACATGGCCTTTAGGCTCGCCGCTAATCACCAGCATCACGTTGTTATCTTTGCGAGCTTCATAAAACGCTGTCAGCTTGCCATTTTCGATACCCATGCCACTGAGCAGGGAGTAATTGCCATTCAGCGCTTTATCCAATACCGGCTGTGACAACGGCGTACCGGCGTTGATTCCCCCAACACCAGTATCAGAAACAGTGATTGGACTACCAAACCAGTTGAACGGCGACAAGCTAGACCAGGAAAAACCAGAAAGCGTACCGCATCCCGACAATAGCAGCGGTAATGCCAGAAACAACGGGCGGACTTTAATCACAACTCACTCCTCAAAATGAAACAGCACCTGATTTTTACTTGTTGGACCGATGGTGCAGACCTCAGCCGTTATGTCAGACGGGTAAAAAAACAAAAAGTGCCGCAAAACGGCTATATAGTTTAAAAACCTGGATATACCGGGCGACCACCGCGTTGTGCGTCTCTCTGAGGAGAGACACAACCTAATACTCCTGATCTTCAATCAGTCGTTTACCCAATGTCACACTATCGACAGTTTCGTAATCCAGCTTTTCATACATCCCGATAACTGCCTCATTATCTTCTCGCACCATCAGATGGATTTTCGGGCAACCACGGGCAATCAGCTTTTTCTCCAGGCGATTGATCAACGCATTGGCAATGCCTCGGCCGCGAAAATCCGGATGGACACCAAGGTAATAGGCGGAGCCACGGTGACCGTCATAGCCACCCATTACTGACCCCACCACCTCGCTACCCACTTCAGCCACCAAAAATAAATCAGGATCATGGTTGAGTTTACGCTCAATATCCATTTCCGGATCATTCCAGGGACGCAACAGATCACAACGTTCCCAAAGGGTGATCACTTCCTCAAAGTCATCCTGCCTGAATATGCGAATTTCCATTGCTGATTGCCATTCGATAAATTAGGGATGTTTTGATTATCGCGTGATTTGTGTCAGACGCAACATCAAATTCATAGGCTTCTGACGGGAAAATACGAGTAACTGCGCTGATATTCATCTGCCGCCGATTCCCGTTATACTGGCTGCTTTCTCCCCCCTCATCATAAGGGACATTATGAGCACACCTGATATCAACCAGGTCAAAAGCTTTCTGCTTTCCTTGCAGGATACGATCTGTCAGCAATTAGAGCGTATTGACGGCGCTGTAACGTTCATGGAAGATGCCTGGGAACATGCCTCTGGCGGCGGTGGTCGCAGCCGCATATTGCGACAAGGCAGTGTGTTTGAACAGGCGGGCGTCAATTTCTCTCATGTATCAGGCCCATCGCTGCCGCCATCGGCCAGCACTCACCGACCAGAACTGGCAGGCCGTCGATTCCAGGCAATGGGCATTTCATTGGTTATCCATCCGTTAAACCCTTACATTCCCACCAGTCATGCCAATGTGCGTTTCTTTATCGCGGAAAAAGAAGATGAACCCGCAGTATGGTGGTTTGGCGGTGGCTTCGATCTCACACCGTTTTATGGTTTTGAAGCAGATGCCGTACACTGGCACCAAACCGCCTACAATCTGTGTAAACCGTTTGGTGATGACGTCTATCCGCGCTACAAGAAATGGTGTGATGACTATTTTTATCTCAAGCACCGGAATGAGGCCAGAGGCATTGGTGGTCTGTTCTTTGACGATCTGAACACCCCTGATTTCAACACCTGTTTTGCTTTTATGCGCGCCGTAGGTGAAGGCTTTCTAGATGCCTATTTACCCATTGTGAATCGCCATAAAGACATGCAATGGGGTGAGCGTGAGCGTCAGTTCCAGCTCTACCGTCGTGGACGCTATGTGGAATTCAATCTGGTATGGGACCGCGGCACGCTGTTCGGCCTGCAAAGTGGTGGACGCACTGAATCTATTCTGATGTCAATGCCGCCGCTAGTAAGGTGGGAATACCAGTATCAACCCGAGCCAGATAGTCCTGAAGCCGCGTTGTACCAGGATTTTCTGCCAGCCCGTGACTGGCTGGGATTATCTGATGAAAAAGGAAAATACTAATGCCAGTTATTTGGGTAGATGCCGATGCCTGTCCCAACGTGATCAAAGAGGTGCTGTATCGCGCAGCGGAACGGACAGAGACATCAGTAACATTGGTTGCCAATCAATCGCTCAAAGTGCCACCTTCACGTTTTATTCATACCCTGCGAGTACCCGCAGGTTTTGATGTGGCAGACAATGAAATCGTGCGTCGTGCCAACCCTGGTGATTTGGTGGTGACCAGCGACATTCCGCTGGCCGCAGAAGTCCTGGAAAAACAGGCGGTGGCGCTTAATCCTCGTGGAGAACGTTATACGCCGGATACCATCCGTGAACGCCTTACATTACGTGATTTCATGGATACTTTACGCTCCAGTGGTATTCAGACTGGTGGCCCCAACGTCCTTAACCAACGGGACCGACAGCAGTTTGCCAACGAGCTGGATAAATGGCTACAGCAGAAGGCCGCATCCTGACAGGGATAAAAAAGCCGGTAGATTTCTCTGCCGGCCTGTCAGATACCAATATCACTTACCGCAACGTAGTCTGTGCTTCAACCACTGCCAGCGCCACCATGTTAATAATACGGCGAACAGAAGCAATCGGCGTCAGGATATGAACCGGTTTGGCGATACCCATCAGCACCGGACCAACCGTCACCCCTTCGGACGAAGAAACACGTAACAGATTATAGCTGATACGAGCAGACTCCATATTCGGCATGATCAGAATGTTGGCAGAGCCTTTCAACGGACTGTCAGGCATCTGTTCATTACGAATCGACTCCATCAACGCAGCATCGCCGTGCATTTCACCATCGATTTGCAAATCTGGCGCCATCTTGTTCACCAGCGCCAGCGTGTCGCGCATTTTCTTCGCTGTTGGGGAATCAGAAGTACCAAAGCTGGAGTGAGACAGCAATGCCACTTTCGGCTCAATACCGAAACGACGTACTGTCTCAGCCGCCATCAGCGTGATCTCCGCCAATTGTTCCGGCGTTGGATCAGCGTTCACATACGTATCAGCGATAAACGTATTGCCGCTTGGCAACAGCAATGCATTCATTGCACCCGCAACATGCACACCATCACGATAGCCAAACACGTCTTCCACTACAGCGAAATGCTCTTCATAATTCCCGACGGTGCCACAAATTAATGCATCGGCCTCGCCGCGATGAACCATGATAGAACCGATCAACGTCAAATTGGCGCGCATCTCACGCTGCGCCTGATCCTGTGAAATACCGCGCCGTTTCATCATCTCAAAGTATTCTTGCCAGTACGCTTTAAAACGAGGATCGGACTCGTTATTCACAACCTCAAAATCTTTTCCGATAGTAATCTGCAAGCCGAGCTTCTGGATGCGTTTTTC